>NZ_JBFAHK010000005.1:0-499267 GCF_040802095.1 Nonomuraea sp. NPDC050783 | reverse complement strand
GGGGGGTCGGGGGTTTCTGTGTCCTGGAGGGTCTGTGGCCGCACGCCCTCCGCTGTCTTCGGTCTGGGGGTTTGCGGGGTCGGGGGTTTCTGTGTCCTGGAGGGTCTGTGGCCGCACGCCCTCCGCTGTCTTCGGTCTGGGGGTTTGCGGGGTCGGGGGTTTCTGTGTCCCGGAGGGCCCGTGGCCGCACGACCCGCGCCGCCTCCGGCCCGCGGGGTTTTTGGGGTGGAGAGGTGTGCGGGATCGGGGGGTTTCTTCGGTGGGGTGGGGGATGTCGATAATCGGAGGGTGCGGCGGCGGGGGTTCTTACGGGCCGGCGGGGTGGCGGTGGCCGGGCTGGCCGGGGCGCTGGCGCCGGCCGGGGTGGCGCGCACGCCCGACGACTCCTTCGTCCGCTTACGCCGCCGCTGGCGGGAGCTGGCCGCCGGCTCCGGCTACGACCCGGCGGCCGAGCCGTACCGGACCGCCCTGGCCGCCCTGGGCCGCGCCGCCGCCCGCCACCGGGCCGCGATGGCCCCCACCCCGGCCCGCCTCTGGCCCGACCAGCCCTTCCCGTCCCTCTCCGGGACGCCGCGCCGCCTGCGGGCGATGGCCACCGCGTACGCGCTCCCCGGCACCGGCCTGACCGGCGACCCCGCCCTGGGGGAGGCGGTGGCCGCCGGGATCGACCACTACCGCCGGCACGTGTACGCGGTCGGCGCCGACCCGGCGGGCAACTGGTGGCCCTGGCAGATCGGCGTGCCGAAGGCGCTGCTCGACGCCGCCGTGCTCGTCGGGCCGCACCTCGGCGACGGCCGCGCCCGGCGTCTGGCCGGGGCCGTGGACCACTTCGTCCCCGAGCGCCGCCTCGGCTCCTACAGCGGCACCAGCACCGCCGCCAACCGCGTGGACCTGTGCCTGGTGACGCTGCTGCGGGCCATGCTCGACGCCGACCACGGCAGGGCGGACCTCGCGGTCGCCGCGCTCTCGCCGGTCTTCCGCCACGTCGGCGAGGGCGACGGCTTCTACCGGGACGGCTCGTTCATCCAGCACGCGCACGTCCCCTACCAGGGCGGCTACGGCGTGACGCTGCTGTCGGGCCTGGCCACGCTCTTCGCGCTGCTGCGCGGCTCGCCGTGGGAGGTCACGCATCCGCTGGTGTTCGAGGCGGTGGAGCGGTCGTTCGCGCCGTTCGTCCGCGACGGGGCCTGCATGGACCTGGTACGCGGGCGCGGAGTGGGCCGCCGCCCCTTCGGCGACCACGAGCGGGGCCACGAGATCGCCGCCGCGATCCTGCTGCTCGGCGAGGTGGCGCCGGCGGCCGACCGGGCCCGCTGGCACGCGCTGGTCAAGGGCTGGGAGACCCGCAACGAGCACCGGCCGCTGCTGGAGCACGCCGAGCCGGCCACCCGCGCCCGGCTGGCGGCGGTCATGACCGACCCGTCGGTGCCCGCCGCGCCCGAGCCGGTCGGGCACCGGCTGCTGCCGATGAGCGCGCGGGCCGTGCACCGGCGGCCGGGCTGGTGCGTCGCGCTCAGCATGGCCTCGTACCGGATCGCGCACTACGAGCACGGCAACGGCGAGAACCCGCGCGGCTGGCACACCGGCTCCGGGATGCTCTACTGGTGGGCCGACGGCCACGGCGACCAGTACTCCGACTCCTTCTGGCCCACCGTGGACCCCTACCGCCTGCCCGGCACCACCGTCTCGGCCCGGCGGCTGTCGGACGGCGCGGGCGGGGCGTGGGGCGAGGCGTGCCCGCCGTGGCGGTGGGTGGGCGGGGCGACGGACGGCACGTACGCGGCCGTCGGCCAGCACCTCAGCGGGCTGGAGAGCACGATGGAGGCGTTCAAGTCGTGGTTCTTCCTCGACGACGCCGTGGTCTGCCTGGGCGCGGGCATCACCGGCCGGGACGGCGCGCGGGTCGAGACGATCGTCGACAACCGCAGGACGGCCGCCCCGCTCGCCACCGGCGAGGGCTGGGCGCACCTGGAGGGCCACGGCGGCTACCTGGTGCCGGGCCAGGCCCTGCGCACGCTGCGCGAACACCGCGCGGGCGGCGGCGCGGGCGGTGACGTGGCCCGCGACGCGACCCATGACGCGACCCGCGGTGTGGCCCGTGACTACGTGACGCTCTGGCTGGACCACGGCCCCGACCCCACCGCGGCCGGTTACCTCTACGTGCTGCTCCCCGGCGCGACGCGGGAGGCGACCCTGGCCCGCGCCGCCGACCCCGCCTGGCTGCGGGTGCTCGCCAACACCGCCGACGGGCAGGCCGTCCACGTGCCCGCCCTGGGCGTCACGGCGGCGAGCTTCTGGACCGCCGGGGCCGCGGGCGGGCTGACCGCCTCCGCGCCGTGCGCGGTCCTGGCCCGCGAGCACGGTGACGGCACGGCCACGCTGACGGTGTCCGACCCCCGGTGCGACCTGGACGAGCTGGCCGTCACCTGGGACCGCCCGATCGCCGGTCCGGCCGGCGGGCCGCCAGGCCGGGACGTCCTCGTGACCGGCTCCACCGTGACCTTCCGCGGGCTGTCCGGCGCGGAGGGGGCCTCGGTCGCGGTCGCCCTGAGGCTCGCCTGAGGTTCGCCTGAGGTTCGGCTGATCCTCGGGAGGGCCCTTGACGGCTCCGTCCGCAGCCCATAGGTTCCGGGCCACGGCGACGAAACATATCGTCACATCGCCGAAAGTTTCGGGAGACTCGGAGGTCACCGGTGAAGCCCCTGATCATCGCGATGGCGCTCGTCCTCGCCGCCCCGCTGCCCGCCAACGCCCAGACCCACCCGCGCACCCCGCGCGACCTGCGCCAGCTCGCCCAGCAGAACGGCATCAGGATCGGTAGCGCCGTGGACCTGACCGCCCTGCGCGAGGAGGCCGACTACCGCAAGGTGCTGAACCGCGAGTTCTCCCACGTCACGGGCGAGAACGCGATGAAGTGGGAGTCCGTCGAGCCCGAGCGCGGCACGTACACCTGGGAGGACGCGGACGCGCTGGTCGCCAACGCCCGCCGCCACGACCAGAAGGTACGCGGCCACACCCTGGTCTGGCACAACCAGCTCCCGGCCTGGCTCACCACCGGCGTCGAGCAGGGCACCATCGACGACGCCCAGCTCAGGGACATCCTGCGCGACCACATCACCACCGAGGTACGCCGCTACCGCGGGAAGATCCGCGCCTGGGACGTCGTCAACGAGATCGTGGACGACGACGGCGCCATGCGGCAGAGCATCTGGCTCACCCACCTGGGCCCGGGCTACGTCGCCGACGCCTTCCGCTGGGCCCACCGCGCCGACCCGCACGCCAAGCTCTACCTCAACGACTACAACCTGGAGTGGAACTCCGCCAAGATCGAGACCACGTACAACCTGATCAAGGACCTCAAGGCGCAGGGCGTGCCGATCCACGGCATCGGCTTCCAGGGCCACCTCGGCATCCAGTACGACTACCCGGCCGACTGGGCGAACGTCATGCGCCGCTTCGCCGACCTCGGCCTGGAGGTCGCCGTCACGGAGCTGGACGTGCGCATGGTGCTGCCGGTGACCCCCGAGAAGCTGGCCACCCAGGCCGACTACTACCGGCGGGCACTCACCGACTGCCTCAGCGTGAGCGCCTGCCGCGAGTTCACCGTGTGGGGCTTCACCGACCGGCACTCGTGGGTGCCGGGCTGGTTCGACGGCGAGGGCGCGGCCTGCCTCCTCGACGAGAACCTGGCGCCCAAGCCCGCCTACCAGGCCCTGCTGGCGGTGAGGAGGAGCTAGCGGCTCACTTCCAGAGCGCGGCCACCTTGTCCGCCACCGCCCGGCCCTGGGCGTAGCCGGCCCGCGCGCTCGGCGTACGGGACTCGGGGGAGAGGGGGTCGGCCCCGAACGCGGCCAGCGAGGCCTCGTCGGGGCCGATGACCTCGACCGTCCCGCCGAGCGCGCTCCAGGACGGCCGGCCCAGGTCGGGCATCGGCGCGATCACCAGCACCGGGTCGAACCCCTCCGCGAGGTCGGCGTTGGTGCTCGACCGCACCCCGCCGTCCATGTACGGCACCCCGCCGATGCGCACGCACGGCCACACGCCCGGCACCGCGCAGCTCGCCGCCACCGCGTCCACCAGCCCGACGCCCGACCCCGGCGTGAACAGCCGAGGCTCGCCGGTGCGCGCGTCCACCGCCGTGATCACCAGGTCGCGCTCCGGCCACTCGTGGACCGGCAGCCGGGCCTCGATGACCGCCCGCCGCTCGGCCTCGGTGACCGTGGCGGCCGCCAGCGCCAGCTCGCCGACCCTGCGCCGCTGCTCGGCCGGGTCGGGCGAGCTCTCGTAGGCGGCCTGCAACCGGGCCCACAGCTCCGCCATGTCCACGCCGCTCGCCAGCTCCGGCGTCTGCCGCGCCGGGTCGGTCTGCCGGGCCAGCAGGTCGGCGAGCGGCAGGCCGCTGGTGACCTGGGCGGCCACCGCCGAGCCCGCCGAGGTGCCCACAACGCGGTCGGCGTCCGTCACGTCCACGCCGGAGTCGGCCAGCGCGGCCAGCACGCCGGTCGTCCACGCGATCCCGGCGACCCCGCCGCCGCCCAGCACCAGTGCTTTCCTGCCCATCACGAACCCCCAGAAAAAAATCCGGCCGCCGTGTCGATCCGGCCGGAGCCCGTTCGACGCGTTGACGACGAAAGCATCCAGGCTAGTGAAAGGGCCGGAAATGCAGAAGATCACCACGTTCCTGTGGTTCGACCACGAGGCCGAGCAGGCCGCCGCCTTCTACACCTCGCTGTTCGCCGGCTCGCGCATCGTGCGCGTCCAGCGCCAGGGCGGGGAGGGCGCGGTGATGACGGTCGAGTTCGAGCTGGCCGGGCAGCGCTTCCTCGCGCTGAACGGCGGCCCCCACTTCACCTTCAACGAGGCGGTCTCGCTGTACGTGGACTGCGAGTCGCAGGAGGAGGTGGACGAGCTGTGGGGCAAGCTCACCGCGGACGGCGGCGAGGAGTCGCGGTGCGGCTGGCTCAAGGACCGGTGGGGCCTGTCCTGGCAGATCGTCCCGCGCCGCCTGCCCGAGCTGCTGAACGACCCCGACCCGGACCGGGCGCGGCGCGCGACGGAGGCGATGATGGGCATGCAGAAGATCGACCTCGCCGCGATGGAGAAGGCCGCCGCCGGGGGATGAGCGGCCGCCCTCACGGACCGGCCAGCCCGTACGGCAGGTCGGGCCGCTGCGAGGCGATGTGCAGCAGCCGGTTGTACTTGATCACGCGCTCGCCGCGCGCCGGGGCGCCGGACTTGAACTGCCCGCAGCCGGAGGCCACCGCCAGCTCGGCGATGAAGTCGTCCACGGTCTCGCCGGAGCGGTGCGAGACCATCCGGGCGTACCCGTGCTTGCGGCACAGGTCCATCGCCTGCAACGTCTCGCTGACGGTGCCGACCTGGTTGACCTTGATGAGGGCGGCGTTGGCGATGTTGCCGGCGATGCCGCGCTCGATGACGGCCGGGTTGGTGACGAACACGTCGTCGCCGACGAGCTGCATCCGCTCGCCGAGCCGGTCCGTGAGCTGCCGCCAGCCGTCCTCGTCGTCCTCGGCCAGGCCGTCCTCGACGCTCCAGATCGGGAAGTCGGCGGCGAGCTGCGCGTACAGCTCGATCAGCTCCAGGCTGGACAACCGCTCGCCGGCCACCTGGTAAGCGCCGTCGGCACGGCGGAACCGGGTGGCGGCCGGGTCCAGCGCGATGGCCACCTGGTCGCGGGCGGCGGTGTAGCCGGCGCCGTCGATGGCGTCCATCAGCGCCGACAGCACCTCGCGGGGGCGGGTGAAGTCGGGCGAGAAGCCGCCGTCGTCGCCCTGCCCGGTCGGCCGTCCGGCCGCGGCCAGGTGCCCGCGCAGCACGGCGTAGATCTCCACCCCCGCGCGCACGGCCTCCGCGACGGACGGCGCTCCGATCGGAGCGATCATGAACTCCTGGAAGTCGAGCTGGTTGGCGGCGTGCAGGCCGCCGCTGACCATGTTGAAGTGCGGCACCGGCAGCCGGGGCCGCACCGTGGACGGGCTCAGGAACTCCCACAGCTGCTGGCCGTGGGCGGCGGCGACGGCCCGCGCGACGGCCATCGACAGGCCCGCGGTGACGTTGCCGCCGAGCCTGCTCTTGTCGGGGGTGCCGTCCAGCTCGATCAGCGCCTGGTCGACGTCGGCCAGGGAGTACCAGGGCCGGCCTTTCAGCCGGTGGAAGATCGACCCGGTGATGAGGGCCACCGCCCGTGTCACGCCGGCACCGCCGTACTTGCCGGCGTCGCCGTCACGCAGCTCCACCGCCTCCCTGGCGCCGGTCGAGGCGCCGGACGGCACCCCGGCCCAGCCGGTCGCGCCGCCTGCCAGGGTGAGGGTGACCGACAGGGTGGGGCGGCCGCGGGAGTCCAGGATCTGCATGGCGCCCAGGTCGATGATGTGGAACGCGCACACGACTCCTCCAGGTGGGTGGGTCACCTCCTCCTCACGGTGTCATGACCGTCGGCCCGCACATAGGGCAGATCAAGGTGACCCCTGAGTCTCCTCGAGCAACTTCTCCGACTGCCGCGCCCAATGGCCCAGGCCGAGCCGCCGGTGGACGTCCAGCGCCCGGCGGGCGATCATCTCGCGCACGCTCTGCGGCACGCCCAGGGCGGCGGCGTCCAGCCGGTGCTCGCTGCCCGGCAGCCGGACCAGCTCGCCCAGGTAGAACGGGTTGCCGCCGGTCCGCTCGTGCAGCACCTCGGCTAGCGACGGGTCGGTGGGCGCGCGGGCCGTCGAGGTAGGCGGAGACGTCCTGCGGGGTGAAGGGCGGCAGGTCCATGCGCTCGGAGCCGCGCTCGCGGGCCAGCGCGCCGGGCTCGCGGGTGAGCAGCACCGCGGGCGGCGTGCGCGGCGGCCGGTCGGGCTCCAGGGTCTTGCGGAGCCGGGCGATGTACACCTGGCGCGAGGCGGTCGCGCTGGCCTGCGGCTCGCCTGACCACACCTTGTCGATCAGCCGGTCCAGCGGGACCACCCGCCCGGCCTCGACGGCGAGCAGGGCCAGCACCACTCGTTGCTTGCGGGTCCGGATCTCGACGGGACGCCCGTGCGCGTCGATGACTTCCAACGGGCCGAGCAACCGCACATCCATGGGCGCCTCAGAGCAGAAGAACGTCCGGCGGTAACGTACGGCCTCCGCACCAAGTCCGGCACAAGCCACATCCAGCTCGATGTTTAGAGCCGTCACCCATGCTTGGCGGCCGAGAGACAACGTTCCCGCAGGGGGGTTCACATGACCATCGACAAGAAGGCGCTGAAGGGCCGGGTGCTGTCGCCCGGCGACGACGGCTTCGAGCAGGCCGCGCTGCCCTGGAACCGGGCCGTCCGGCAGCGGGTCGCCGCCGTGGTGGAGGCCGAGGACGCCGCCGACGTGGCGGCCGTGGTACGCCGGGCCGCCGCGGCCGGGCTCCGGGTGACCACGCAGCCGAGCGGCCACGGCGCCGCCACCGGCCTCGACGGTGAGGTCCTGCTGCGTACGTCCCGGATGCGCGCCGTGGAGGTCCGCCCGGCGGAGCGGGTGGCCAGGGTGGAGGCCGGCGCCTCCTGGGGCGAGCTGCTGGCGGCGGCCGCCAAGCACGGCCTCACCGGCCTGGCGGGCAGCTCGCCGATCGTCAGCGTGACCGGCTACAGCCTGGGCGGCGGGCTGAGCTGGTTCGGCCGGGCATGGGGGCTGGGGGGCAACGCCGTGCGCGCGCTGGAGGTGGTGGACGCCGAGGGCGTCGCGTCCCGGGTCACCGCGGACTCCGACCCGGAGCTGTTCTGGGCGCTGCGCGGCGGCGGCGGCGACTTCGCCGTGGTGACCGCGCTGGAGCTGGAGCTGTTCCCCGCCCCCCGCCTGTACGGCGGCCGCGTGATGTGGCCCGCCGCCCGCGCCGCCGAGGTCATGGCCGCCTTCCGCGAGATCACGGCGACCGCGCCCGAGGAGCTGACGGTGTGGTTCACGCTCGTGCAGTTCCCGCCGTTCCCCGAGGTGCCCGAGCCGCTGCGCGGGCTGGCGGCCGTCGTGGTGGACGCCACCTTCCTCGGCGCGGCCGACGCGGGCCGGGTCCTGCTGCGCCCGCTGGAGTCCGTGCCCGGCGCGCTCCTGGACACCCGGGACGAGCTGCCGGTCGCCGAGGTGGGCGGCATCTGCGCCGAGCCGACCGAGCCCATGCCCGCCCTGCTGCGCGGCGAGCTGCTGACCGACCTCGGCGACGACGCCGTGTCGGCCCTGCTGGAGGCGGCGGCCGAGGGCATCGCCCCGCTGGCCACGGTCCAGGTGCGGCACCTGGGCGGCGCGCTGGCCCGGCCCCGCCAGGACGCCGGCGCCTGCGGCCACCTCGCGGAGCCGTACCTGCTGAGCATGATCGGCGCCGCTCCGGCGCCGGAGGTGGCGACGGCGGTGACGGCCCGGCAGGACACGATCGCCGCGGCGTTGGCGGCGCACACCAGCGGGCTCAAGCCGTTCACGTTCCTGGCGGACGGGGAGAGCGCGGCGGCGGCGTTCCCCGCGGACACGCTGGCCCGGCTGCGCGAGATCAAGCGCCGCCGCGACCCGCGCGGGATCCTCCGCTCCAACTACCCGGTGCTGGGCTGAGGCTCAGCGCGGGTCGCCGGGGACGGTCAGGCCGCTCTCGTAGGCGGCGATCACCGCCTGCACCCGGTCGCGCAGGCCCAGCTTGGTCAGCACGTTGCTGACGTGCGTCTTCACCGTGTGCTCGCTGACCACCATGACCTGCGCGATCTCCGCGTTGGACAGGCCGCGCGCGATCATCCGCAGCGTCTCCCGCTCGCGCGCGGTCAGCCCCTCCAGCCGCCCGGACGACACCGGCGCGGCGGCGGCCGGCGCGGTGAACCGCGCGATCAGCTTCGTGGTGATCGCGGGCGCGAGCAGCGACTGCCCGGCGGCGACCACCCGCACGGCGTGGACGAGGTCGTCGCGGCGCACGTCCTTCAGCAGGAAGCCGCTCGCGCCCGCCCGCAGCGCGTCGTAGACGTAGTCGTCCAGGTCGAACGTGGTCAGCATGATCACCCGGCACGCGCTGTCCGCGCACACCAGCCGGGCCGCCTCGATGCCGTCCATGACCGGCATGCGGATGTCGAGCAGCAGCACGTCCGGGCGGTGCTCGCGCACGGCGGCGACCGCCTGCGCCCCGTCGCCCGCCTCGGCGACGACCTCGATGTCGGGCTGGGCGTCCAGGATCATGGCGAACCCGGCCCGCACCAGCTCCTGGTCGTCGGCGACCACCACGCGCACGCTCACTGGTGCACCGCCTCCCGCGCGCGCAGCGGCAGCCGGACCAGGACCCGGAACCCCGCCCCGCCCGGCAGCGGCCCGGCGTCGGCGCTGCCGCCGCACGCGGCGGCCCGCTCGCGGATGCCGATCAGGCCGTTGCCGCCGGAGGGGAGCGCCGCTCCCCGGCCGCGGCCGTCGTCGGTGACGTCGATCATCAAGGTGTCGTCCTGCCAGGTGAGGGTGAGGCCGGCGCGCCTCGCGCCGGCGTGCTTGAGGATGTTGGTGAAGGCTTCCTGCACGATCCGGTACGCCGCCACCTCCACGTCGGGCGGCAGGCGGCGCGGCCGGCCGGTCACCGTCGTGGCGACCTCGACCCCGGCGGCCTCCAGCCGGCCGGCCAGGGCGGGCAGCGCGGCGATGGTGGGCTGCGGCGCGCGCGGCCCCTCCTCCTCCTTCAGCACGTCGAGCAGGCGGCGGAGCTGGTCCATGGCGTCCCGGCCGGCGGAGGCGATCGCGTCGAAGGCCGCCACCGCGCGGGCCGGGTTCGCGGCGACCGCGACCGGCCCGGCCTCGGCCTGCACCACCATGAGGCTGACGGCGTGGGCCAGGATGTCGTGCATGTCGCGGGCGATCCTGGCGCGCTCGCGCTCGGCGGCCCGCTCGGCGGCGGCCTGCCGCTCGCGGTCGAGCTGGGCGGCGCGTTCCTCCAGCGTGGCCGCGTGGGCGCGGGCGGTGGCGGCGGCCCGGCCGACGGCGTAGGCGGTGACGAAGAGCACCACGCCGCGCAGCGCGGTCTCGGACGAGCCGACGAGCAACAGGCCGCCGCCGACCGCCAGGAGGAGCAGCGTCACCCGTAGCCATCGGGTGCAGGAGACGGCCACGGTGTAGGTGGCCACCAGGCCGGCGTACCAGATGGGCTGGGAGGCCACCTCGTCCACGAGGTCGTAGAGCGAGGTGGCCAGCAGCGTGGCCACCAGGACCGCGGCGGGGGCGCGCCGCCGCCACACCAGCGGCAGCACGGCGAGCGTGACGACCGCGTAGCCCCACCAGTGCCAGGGGCCGCCGTAGGGGCTGGGCCGGCTGAGCAGCGGCCAGAGCTGCACGATCCAGACCAGCGCCGCCAGCCCCGCGTCCACCCAGATCGGGGGCAGCGCGTTCACCCATCGGCGGAGCGGGACGACGAACCGTATCTCGGACACGGCATCCCATCCTGCCGCCCGCGTCATGCGAGCGCGTGGGCGGGCCGCCGCACGGGCTCGGCGGCGGCGGAGGCGGCGCGGGCCAGCGGCACGAACGACACCAGCAGGCAGAGCGCGCCGAGCGGGATGAGGTCCTTGTCCACGAACGGCAGCGCCAGGTCCGTCAGCACCAGCGCGGGCGTCCACGCCTTGACGACGCGGCGCGCGGCCAGCTCCCCGACCAGGGCGAGCTGCCCGGCGTAGAACAGGAACGGCAGGCCGTCGTAGACCGCGAGCGACACGCCCGGCACGGCCCGCACCTGGTCGAACAGCACGCCCATGGCCGCGTGGTCGGCCGACAGGAACCCGGCCACGAGGTCGATCCCGAACTGGCCCAGCAGCGCGGCGACCCCCACCGTGCCGGCCGTGGCGCTGACGGTCGCGAGCGCGCCGCCCCCGGCCATCCGCCGCATCCGCCAGAAGATCGGGACGAACAGGATGAGCGCCGCCATGAAGGCGAGATGGCCGGTGGTCCAGGCGAGGCCCGGGCCCCGGCTGCCGTCCAGCCCGTCGAGGATGCGGATCACACCGTAGGAGAGGACGAGCAGGGGAGCGGCGAGTAAGGCGGTACGCAGGTTCATGACGGACATCGTGCTGCGCGGACCGGCCGGCGGGCATCGCCGGTGAGAGCGATCCGTGGCCTCCCTCGTACGGGCGAATCGGCCTTTCCATCACGGAAAGAACCTTGCCGCGATGGCTCCTCCCGTGAGGCGCGGAATCCCTCCCCGGCAAGGAGCATCCCGTGGAGATCCGGCGCCCCCGCGCGCCTGGGCCGAGCTGCGCGCCTTCTTCGGCGAGCTGAAGCAGGGGAGATTTTCCCGCGGTGAGCGCCGATTACGGCCGTCCGCAACCGGCACGCAAGGGGCTACCGCGAGCATGCCGCCATGCAGGCCGACGACGTGGTGAAATGCGCCACTTATGATGTGCGCGACATATGAACGTCAAGCTCGTGCTGCTCAGAGTGGCGGGACCGCTGCTCGTCCGGGTGGCGGTCCTGTCCGGCGTGCGCCGCCGCCGCCTCGCGCTCGTCCTGGCCAACCGCGCCCTGGTCCACCTGGCGCTCACCGCCGTCGTCGGCGCCGCCTACTTCGGCATCATCGCCCTCGGCCGGCCCCTCACCTCCTCGTCCGACCTGGTGGCGGCGCTGGTGGCGGGCGTGCTGTTCCACCCGGTACGGGTACGCCTCCAGGGCGCGGCCGACCGGCTGTTCGGCATGGAGCACGATCCGTACCGGCTGGCCGACCGGGTCAACCGGCGCGTCCAGGAGGCCCCCGGGCCCGCCGAGGCGCTGGCCTCCGCCGCCGCCGCGGTCCGCCGGGCGCTGCGGGCGCCGGGCGTCGCGGTCGAGGTGGTGCTGCCCGGCGGCCGCTCGCGCACGGTCGCCGACGGCGAGCTGGGCGACAGCCCGGCGGTCGTGCGGCTGGAGTGGCAGGGCAGGTCGATGGGCTGGCTCATGGTGGCGGGCGAGCCGCGCGACCCGGCGCTGCTGGACATGCTGGCCCGCCAGCTCGCCGAGGTCGCCCACGCCGTACGCCTCAGCGCCGACCTGCGGCGCTCCCGCGAACGCATGCTGCTCACCCGCGAGGAGGAGCGGCACAAGCTGCGCCGCGACCTGTACGACGGCCTCGGCCCCACCCTGGCCGAGCTGGCGCTGAGCGTGGACGAGGCGCGGCTCAGCCTGGCCGGCGCCCCCGAGGAGGTCGGGCCGCTGCTGACCCGGATCCGCCGGCAGACCACCGAGGCTGTGGTGAACGTGCGCGAGCTGGTGTACGGGCTGCGCCCGCCCGCCCTCGACGGCACGGACCTGGGCGAGCTGGGCCTGGAGGGCGCCCTGCGCACGCTGGCCGACGTCCCCGGGCCGCGCGTGGCCGTCGCCGTGTCCGGCTCGCTCGCCGACCTGCCCGCGGCCGTGGAGGTGGCCGCGTACCGGATCGCCCACGAGGCGGTGGTCAACGTGCGCCGGCACGCCCGCGCCACCACCGCGCTCATCCGCGTGGAGCGGCGGCCCGGCGGGCTCCGCCTGTCCGTGGCCGACGACGGCATCGGCCTGCCCGAGCAGCGCCGCCAGGGCGCCGCCCGGATGCGCCGGCGCGCCGAGGAGCTGGGCGGCTCCTGCGAGCACGCCGCCCGTCCCGGCGGCGGCACCGAGGTCCTCGTGAACCTGCCGTTGAGGGAGGGCGCATGAGCGAGGGCACGCGCCGGCGCCGGATCCTGCTGGCCGTCGTGTGGACGCTGGCGGTGGCCGCGCCCGTGGCCTCGCTCGTCACCGGCTGGCTGGGGAGCCGGCTCGACTCCTGGAACGAGATCGAGAGCAGCCCCGACCCGGTGGGGCTGCTGTTCCCGGCCGCCGGCGCCTTCCTGATCACGCACCGGCCGCGGTTGTTGTTCCCCTGGCTGCTCTGGGGGACGGGCGTGCTCTGGTCGTGCTACCTGCTGATGTTCGCCGTGACGGCCTGGACCTACACCTACGACCCGAGCCCGCTGACGCCGTACCTCGCCTGGCCGTCCCTGTGGGTGTGGTTGTGGGTGGTGCCGACGTTCTCCGGCATCATGCCGCTGCTCTTCCCCGACGGCCGGCTGCCGTCGAAGCGGTGGCGGCCGGTGCTGTACGGCCACCTCGTCCTCATGACCGGCCACTCGCTGCTGCTCGGCCTCACCCCCGACCCCGAGTTCGAGCTGGGGCTGCCGATCGAGAACCCGTTCGGCGTGCCGGCGCTCGGGAGGATCCCCGAGATCGCCGAGGAGTGGATCGGCATCCCCATCGTCGTGCTCAGCCTGCTGAGCGTGGCGTCCCTGGGCTTCCGGTACCGGGCCGCCACGCCCGAGGTGCGCCGGCAGATCGCCTGGTACCTCTGGGCGATGGTGATCTTCACGGGTTACTGGGCGGGCAGTCAGGGCTCGCACGACCCGGTGGTGATCGGCGTGCGCATCTTCCTGACGGCCGGGATCCCCCTCGCCGTCGTGGCCTCGGTGCTGCGCCACCAGCTCTACGGCATCCGCCTCATCCTCGACCGCACGCTCGTCTACGGCACGCTCGCCGTCGTCGCGGGGCTCACCTACTCGGCGCTCATCTGGGCGGCCAACAGCGTCGCCGGCGACTACGGAGCCGTCGCCGGCCTGGCCGCCGCCCTCGCCACGGGCGCGGTCTTCCATCCCGTCCGGCTGCGCCTGCAACGGTCGGTGGACCGGCTCTTCAACGTCGAGCGCGATCCGTACCGGGCGGCCGACCTGCTCAGCCGCGCCGTGCAGCGGGCCGACGACCCCGCCGCCGCGCTGGCCGAGGCGCTGTCCATCGTGCGCTCCTCGCTGGGCGCCAGGGGCGCGGTGGTGGAGGTGGCCGGCGAGCCCGCGGTGTCGTTCGCGGACGGCGAGCCGGGCGCCCGGCCGCGCGCGGTCGAGCTCGTCTGGCTCGGTGAGCGTACCGGCCGCCTGCTGCTGACCGGCGCCCGCCAGAGCCGGCAGCAGCTCGCCGTCATGGCCAAGC
Organism: Nonomuraea sp. NPDC050783; assembly: GCF_040802095.1. Lineage (NCBI taxonomy): Bacteria > Bacillati > Actinomycetota > Actinomycetes > Streptosporangiales > Streptosporangiaceae > Nonomuraea > Nonomuraea sp. NPDC050783. The sequence continues at coordinate 485,335 of NZ_JBFAHK010000005.1, read as the reverse complement.
ACCTGGCCGAGCTGGCGCACGCCGTACGTCTCAGCACCGACCTGCGCGACTCGCGCGAGCGCATCACCGCCACCCGCGACGAGGAGCGCCGCCGCCTCGGCCGCGAGCTCCACGACGGCCTCGGACCCACCCTGACCAGCGTCACCATGACCCTGGACGAGGCCCGCCGCCGCCTGGAACGCGACCCGGGCTCGGTGGAGGAGCTGCTGGTACGGGTCCGCGAGGAGATGACCGCCACGCTGGAGTCCGTCCGCGAGCTGGTGGACGGCCTGCGCCCGCCGGCCCTGGAGGAGCTGGGCCTGCCCGGCGCGCTGCGCGACTTCGCCCGCGCCACCCCCGGCCCCCGCGTGGACATCCGCGCGGACGATCCGCTCGGCGGCCTGCCCGCCGGCGTGGAGACCGCCGCCTACCGCATCGTCCAGGAGGCCCTCACCAACGCCCGCCGCCACGCCCACGCGACCCGCGTGCGGGTCACGCTGTCGCGCGCGGACGGGGCGCTGCGGGTGACGGTCGCCGACGACGGCGTGGGCCTGCCGGAGGAGCCGTCCCCGGGCGTGGGCCTGACCTCGATGCGCGAGCGCGCGGCCGAGATCGGCGGCACCTGCGTGATCGCTCCCCGCCCCGGTGGCGGCACCGAGGTCACGGCGGTCCTGCCGCTCTGACCCGCGGGCCGGTCACGGGCGGGCGCCGAGGGCGCGGGCGACCGTGAGGCTGTCCTCGTAGATGTGGTAGCGGGTGACGAGCCCGTTCTCGACGGTGAGGTGCAGCGCGAACGGCGAGGTGTAGGCGGTGCCGCCCGCCCGCACGGTCTGCGCGATCTCGCCGAGCACGACGGCGTCCGCCCCGTCGACGAGGACGCGCGTCACCGAGGTGCCGTTCAGCTCGGGCACGTGGTGGGCCTCCAGCGACCGGAAGTGGTCCGCCACGTCGTCGCGGCTGGAGCGCGGCCGGATCCACGGCACCGCGGGATGCCCTTCGGCGGGCCAGCTCAGCCGCCAGTCCACCGGCTCGGCGAACAGCTCCGCGGTGTGGCGATGGTCGCCCTTCGCCATCCTGCGCAGCAGTTCCTCGACGACGTCACGGGTGCTCTCGCTCATGCCGCCGACTCTGCCGCCTGCCGGTGCCGCCCGTCGATTACTCCTGAGGTAAGCGGGAGCCGTCGGTGGCCGTCAGCCGGCGGCGGGCCTGGTGGCGGGCTGGAACCTGAAGGAGACGGCCTCCATGAGCGCCCGGTGCTTGGTCTTCTGGACGGCGGCGATGCGCCACCGGCCGTCGGCGTCGCGGACGAGGGTGTAGGTGGCGAGCTTGCCGAGCTTCTTGGGCGTGCCCTTGGCGACCTCGCCGCGCGTGAGCACGACGGCCGTGTCGGTGCCGTAGCGGCGGACGTCGAGGATCTCCATGACCAGCCGGGTGCCCTTGAGGAAGCTGTCGAACAGGGCCTGGTGGGCCCGGCCGATCTCGGCGCCGCCGCGGTAGACGGTGCCGGCGAAGGTGACGTCGGTGGCGTCGTCGGTGAAGCAGGCGCCGTAGGCGGCGCCGTCACCGCGGTCCCAGGCGTCCTGGCTGCTCCGGAGGACGGCGTGGATGGCGGTGAGGTCGGTGGTGCTGGTGGTCATGGTGCGCCCTTCCCAAGGTTACTTCTCACAGGAAGACGGTTCCTGGGAGATTTATCTTCTCAAAGGAAGAGACTAGGCAGCACGGGGTCGGGTGTCAACCGCGCCCGGGCGTGCGGGCGGGATGGTGAAATTTTCAATGACCCGAAAGCTTGCGGCCGGGACGTCCGGCCACGTGGCCGCGCCTCTCCGGCATCCGGGGCCCGGTTCCTCCGCTGACCCGGAGTTGACAGGTGGGTGTGGAATTCTTGAATCTCTGTGGGAGCGCTCCCAAGTCTTTTTCTTCGCCATTCTGGACAAGAGTCCCAACATGACCATCAATGCCAGCTTTCCGGCCAGGGAACCCGACAGAAAGGATGCCGTCGTGGAGGCGTTGGACAAATATCAGGGACATTTCCTGGCCTTGTACCGGCTCGTGATAGGGCTGCTGTTCGCCTGCCACGGCGCGGCGACCCTCTTCAACGTGCTGGGCGGCCCCCAGGGCCAGGCGCCGAGCTTCGGGCAGTGGCCCGGCTGGTGGGCGGCGGTCATCGAGCTGGTCGCCGGCGGCCTCGTCGTCCTCGGCGTGGCCACCCGCGCCGCCGCCGTCATCTGCTCGGGCACGATGGCCTACGCCTATTTCGTCGTCCACCAGCCCCAGGCGCTGTTCCCGATCGAGAACGGCGGCGAGAAGGCCGCGCTCTTCTGCTGGGGTTTCCTGCTCATCGCCGTCCTCGGGCCCGGCCGCTGGACGCTGCCCGCGCTGCGGACGTCCCCGGCGTCCCTCGCCCACGACGGCAGCTGACGGCCGACGGTGTTCGTCTGTACGGTGGCGTACCTTAGAGTGGAACTGTGTCCGCTACCGTACAGAATCCGGGGGCTGGCGGGTCCGCGTTCGACCTGGTGTGCCTGACCGCTTCGCTCGGCGGGGTGCGCGCCTACGCCGAGTTGCTGGCGCGGCTGCCGCAGGAGTTCCCCGCCCCAGTGGTGCTGGTCCAGCACCGCTCGGCCGGCCGGACGGACCAGCTGACCGCGGTGCTGCAGCGGCACTGCGCGCTGCCGGTGGTCACGCTGGCCGCCGGGCGCCCCCTGGAGGCCGGGACGGTCCACGTGGTCCCGGCCGAGCGGCGGGCCGTCTTCACCTCGGAAGGGCCGGTCGAGCTGCGCCCGGCCGACGGCTACCGGGCCGGTGACGGCGTGTTCACCTCGGCCGCGCGCGTCTACGGGCCGCGGCTGATCGCCGCGGTCCTGACCGGGCGGCTCGACGACGGCGCGGCCGGAGTGCGCCACGTCAAGGGCGCGGGCGGCCGCGTGCTGGCCCAGGACGAAGCCAGTTGCGCCCCGCTGGGCTTCCAGATGCCCGCCGCGGCGATCGCCACCGGCTGCGTGGACTTCGTGCTGCCCCTGGACGTCCTGGCTGACGCGATCGTCGCGCTGGTCATGAACCCGGGGGCAGCGGGCATGATGAGGGTGGCGCTGCCGCCGTGGGCCCGGGCGGTCAACCCGGCCGCCACGCCGGACCCGGTCGTCCTTCTCTAGCGGCCGCGTCCCTGAGAGCATGGCCGGCGAGAAGGGCGGTGGCAGGCATAGGAGTTGACCCGCGGGCGGCCATGAGCGGAAACCGCATTCTGGCCATGCTCCCGCCACCCGACCAGGAGCGGCTGAGCAGGCACCTGCGGCCGTGCGAGCTGCCGGTGGGGCAGGTGCTGTACAAGCCGGGCGGCACGATCGAGCATGTCTACTTCCCGACGATCGGGGTGGTCTCGCTGCTGGCCGAGCTCGCGTCCGGCCAGCAGGTGGAGGTGGCCACCGTCGGCGACGAGGGCATGGTCGGCCTGCCGATCTTCCTCGGTGCCGGCCCACCCACCGAGCGCGCCGCCGTGCAGATCTCCGGCGCCGCCCTGACGATGACCGCCGAGCAGTTCCGGCACGACGTGGCGGTGCTCGACGGCAGCTTGCAGGGCGCGATGCAGCGCTACACCCAGGCCACCTTCACCCAGCTCGCCCGCAACGCCGCCTGCAACCGCGGCCACGCCATCCGCCAGCGCTGCGCCCGCTGGCTGCTCATGACGGCCGACCGCATGCACTCCGACTTCTTCGAGCTCACCCAGGAGTTCATGGCCCAGATGCTCGGCGTGCGCCGTGCCACCGTCAGCGAGGTCGCCGCCGCCCTGGCCGCCGACGGCTGCATCGCCTACCGGCGCGGCACCATCACCATCACCGACCGGGCCAGGCTGCGGTCCCAGGCGTGCGAGTGCTACGAGGTCGTCCGCGACGCCTTCACCCGCGCCTACCAGTCCGCACTTCCCTGACCGTTCCGGCCGCTGATCCCGCCGGCCCGGTGATCCCGCCGGCCCGGTCCGGGTCAGGCCAGGGCGGGCGCGTGGGCGGCGGCGGGCCGGCCGGCGGCGGTCCCGGCCAGGCGGCGCGCGGCGTACTGCGCCAGCCGGCCGTGCGCGACCACGACGGCACCGAACCCGACGACCAGGATCGTGACGAGCGTCATGCGCGAGTCGGGCGCGAGGACGATGGCCGCGCCCTCCGCCAGGCCGGTGGACGCCACGCCGAACCCGGTGACGGCCGCGGTCACCCACCGCCCCGCCGCCCGCGCCGCCACCGGGGCGGCCCCGGTCAGCGCCGCCGGCACGGCCAGCACGGTGAACACCAGCAGGACCCCCAGGGTGCCGCCGAGCGTGAAGGTGCTCTCCTCGGCCGCCGCGACCGTGGCCAGGCTCATCAGCAGCCGCGCCGCCCCGCCGCCCACGATCCCCGCCACGACGGCTCCTCCGGCCGCCGCCACCAGCAACCGGACCGCACGCCGGCCCGTGATCCTCGCCATATAACCCCTCCCATGACCTGAAAGGGTTGTAGCGGTACGAATCCCCTCAAAGCAATGCCGGAAATGCAATGCAATGAGGCTGTTATTGATGGTTCGTCGGAATGGGCAACCCCCAGCCCCCGGAGAGCGGTCGGCCGCGACCGACCACCCGGACAGCTCACGAACATCCGGCGGCTCCATGAACCTTTCAGCCCGCCGCCCGGACACCCCCCGCCGCACCCCTCCACCTCCGGCGGCACCATCACGGGAAACCCCAGCTCATCCCGCCCACGACGGACGACAGCCCGGCGGGCGGCCTCCGGGCACCGGAACGGGACGGTCACCGGCCCACTCCGGAGAGGGCTCTCTCGGGCGTACGGTCTAGGGGTGGAGCTAGCCGAGATAAGGAAATATCCGGTTAAGTCGGTCTCGGGACACGCAGTGGACTCGGCGGTCATGGAGCCCTGGGGGCTGGCGGAGGACCGCCGCTGGGCCGTCGTGAACGACCAGGGAGACGTCCACTGGCTCGGGGAGAACCCCCGCCTGCTGTCCGTCGTCGCCACCGTCACGGACGAGGGCGGCCTGCTGATCAACGCCCCGGGAATGCCCCCGCTGAAGGTCCAGCCGGCGACGGGAGAGCGCGTTCCGATCACTTTCGCCGAAGTGGACGACGTGGTGCTCGCGAACCCCGAAGCGCACGCCTGGTTCACCCGCCTGCTCGGCAAACCGGCCCGCCTGGTCTGGCTCGACGACCCCAACCGCTGCGCCGTCCCGGCCTCCCACGGCGGCCTGCCCGGCGACGTCGTCAGCCTCGCCGGGGACGCCCCCGTCCTGCTCACCTCCCGCTCCTCGCTGCGCCGCCTGGACCAATGGATCCTCGACGGCGCCACGGAACGCCGGGAGGACCCGCCCGCCCCGCTGGACATGGCCAGGTTCCGTCCCAGCCTCGTGATCGACGGCGCGCCCCCGTACGCCGAGGACGGCTGGCGCGAGATCCGCATCGGCCCGATCACCTTCCGCGTCTCGGAGCTCTGCGACCGCTGCGCCGTCACCACCTACGACCCGGTCACCTTCCAGAAGGGCAAGGAGCCCCTGCGCACCCTCGCCCGCCACCGCCGCTGGAACGGCAGGACCTGGTTCGGCGTCCGCCTGATCCCCCGGTCCCGCGGCGAACTCCACCTCGGCGACCCCCTCACCGTCCTGTCCTGAACCCGGACGGAACCCAGGCGTGACGAGTTCCGGCCGTGGTGGTGTCGTCCACGCTGGAGGAACCTCTCGACTGGCCGGACGCGACCGTCGCGCGCGGCGACGCCGTGGACGTCGTCGCCCGGCTCAAGGAGGAGTCCGGGCTACCGCTGCGCTCGCACGGCAGCCTGTCGATGAACCGGGCCCTGATGGCCGCCGGCCTGGTCGACCGCGTCCAGGTGACCCTCGTCCCCGTGATCACCGGACGGACCGGCCTGGAACCGATCTTCCACGGCGCGGCCGACTTCGACCTCGAACTCCTCGAAAGCCGCACCCTCGACGGCGACATCCAGGAGCTCACCTACCGCCCCACCCCGAAGGTAGGACTCCGCCGGTGACATGAGTGTCAGGAAGATCGCCACGAGCGTCCCGTGGGGGAGCAACCACCCGGCGTGGGCTCGGCCATCAGCTGGTGGACGACACTGCCCAGCAGGGCCACACCGACCAGCGCGCCCGACCTCCACCGTGCTCTTTCGCTCCGCCCGTACAGGGCTCCGTCCTCCGGCGACGGGTGCTCGGTGAAGAACGCGTCGACCTGCGTGCCGATCTGCTCGATCTCTTCGCCGGACAGCCGGCCACCGGCGCGGACGTCCAACCCCGGCCAGTACCCGCTCGCGGAAACCGAGGTAGTCCCTGAGGGTGTGAAGGCCGCCACCGGGCCGAAGCCGGCCGGCAGGCGGGTGCCGAGGGACGTGACGGCATCCCCGGCCCGGCCCCCCGCCACAGGTGTGACCTCGACGAAACTGTCGTAGAGCTTGCGCCGCAGAGCTGACAGCCGGTGGGAGCGGAGCTTGAGCCGCACCTGCGCCCTCCGGTCCCGCAGCCGCCGGCCGGCCCGCCGCGAACTGCAGCACCTTGCCGATCCAGCCCCAGACGAGAACCGGCATGTCGCCAAACAGCGGCAGCGCGTCAACCGGTTCGCCGGCAAGCCACAGCCCCCACAGATGACGCGCCGGCACCATCACCATGACCACGCCGGCGACGGCTGAGGCGAGGACGATTCCGTTGAACACGCGCCCGCGCGGAGGGGACGGCCCCCGGCAATCTTCAGCCGTGTCGGCGCCTCCTGTCCATCACCGGGTGCTGGTGTAGCGGCACGGCTCTGGGGGCGATGAACCCGGCGCACGTGGACAGGCCGCAGGGGCTCACGGCGTTGTACGGCGCCGTCGCGCGGATGGGCGAGGAGGAGGTGGTCCGCCTCGTTCAGCTCGCCTGGCCCACGGCGGGGAGCCGCGCACGGGAGACCTTGGCGACCCTCCTGAGGCACCGCGGCCTCGACCGCCGCATCCCCGCCGAGCCCACGTGAACCGCGGGGCGTGAGAGGCGGACGACAGCCGTTCCGTTCCGCCTGCCGAGGGCCGGCGTCCGCGCTCTCCGCCCGGCTTCCCCTTTCACCGTGCTCGCCACGCTGCCGGGTCACTACCGATCTTCAAGCGAGGCGGGCTGATCGGCCGGACCCGGCGGCCTAACAGAGGAACGTCTTGTCACAGAACCACGCGCGCAGGAATGCCTTCACAGCCGGGGTGATGTGGCCGTGCTGGAGCTCGCGGGCGACCCGTTTGGGCCACCACTTGTAACACCGCACCGCCAGGCAGGCCCGGATCGCCACGGTGAGCCAGGCCGAGGAGGCCGTCGTGGCCTGCTGATAGGAGATCGCCTGCTCGGTACGGCGGAATTCGGCGGCGTTCGTGGCGGTGGGCGTCGATGCGAGAAGGGCTGCCAGAATGAAGGCGGTCGCCATCTGCCTGATCCATCGGAGCGACATGGGGAGTTTCCTTCCTGTTGATTTCACCCGCGTTGGGCGAAGACCTTCGGAAGGATGACATCTGACCTATCCGCGCAGCAGAGCCGGCGGGAAGGGGGAATTCCCGATGGGCTCTGACCTGCGCTTTCCGACCGAAACGGGAAGAACGGGATGAGCAAGGAATCGCATTCGGTCACCCCGCTGGCCGGCCTGATCAGAGAGCTGGCACAACGGACAGGAAAGTCCACTCAGGAAGCTCAAGCGACAAATCTCGGCATATCGGACACCGCCTTGTCGAATTATCTTTCAGGCGCTCAAGTGCCCCGGGAGAAAACCTTCCTGAATATGCTGACGAACGTCGGTGTGCCAAAGGAGGAGCACCCAAAATACTTGGCGACCTTGGCCGGGCACCGGAGGACCAGGAACACGGGGATGCCGGACGAGACCGGTCAATCCTCTCCATCCTCCCAGCCGCCCTCAGGGAGCGCTCCTACCTCATGGAACAGGCCCTGGACGTGGACATACGCGGCCGTCGCCGCCGCGGCGGCTTCGGCGCTGATCTCTCTCAATGTGCCGAGGTCGTCGTCGGCGCCGTCGCCTCAGGCGCAGGCCGTACTGAACGTGACCACCACCCTGCGATGCGGCCTGGTGAAGTCGCCGTCCTCTCCGGTCTATGCCGAGGTCGGGAACGCCACGCCGGTCAAGTTCAAGAGCTCCGGCGATCGGGTGCGGCTCGTCGCGGCCGATCCCCGGACCGGCTCCGACGGGACCGTGTACCAGGCGGTGGCGCTGCCAGACCCGCACGACAGCCCGACCGGCATCGGCTGGATGCCGGGCAAGGACCTCGAACCCGACCCGCGGCAGTGCGTGGAACTCGGGGAGCGCCCCTGACTGCCGCGTGCGTGGCAGCCACCTGCCTGGTGCCGGCCGCAAGGTGGGACCGGCCGCGTCCTTCACCGCCTCCGGTGTCACCCAGGGCGGCGAGCGGGCCAGCGGCCACGCATGGGCCGAGCGAACAAGGGAGAAGTACGCGCCGGTGAGCGCCGGCTCGTACGTCGCCCGGGCCTCGTTGTCGTGGGTGCACGACCACGATGACGGAGACGACAAGGTCGCGAGCAACGGCCAGGTGGATCCGGCCCGTCCGGGCGCCGGCGGTTACCGCCGCCAGGTCACCAACAGACTGTGCATCGACCCTCGGCGACCAGCACCCCAGCGACAAGCTCAGCCGTCCTCGGCGCGACGGCAAGGACGGTATCCCCGAGGAGAGGGCTTGATCTGAACCTGCCCAATAACCTCCGTTCCGGGCACGGCACCCGCGCTCCCGCTGACCACGAGGACGACTGGGAACGCATCAGTGTCCAACTCGACGAGGCGAACCACGCCACGCCGTCGCCCTGGCAGGACGGGGGAAAGCATGCGGGGCATCCGCTGGCGTACAGCACGCTGCTGAGCGCTCATGCGACCTCCCCCCGGCTGGGGGCGTACGAGATCGCGGGGTCTCGCAGTTGACCGTACCGGCCGCGACGCCGGCCGGGCGACCTGCGGGAACCTGACGAAGGCGCGCGACCATGGCCGGTTCGGGCTCGGCGGCGCATGGGGCGAGGCAGGCGAGGCATCGGACACGACCGGCCCGCTCGGCCTCGGCATCCCGACGGAAGACCCTGCACCCACTGACTGGAACAGGCCCTGCAAGAGGCCGGAGTTCCTTTGGGATCCGGGCCCCTTGACTAACGCATCAAAGCGGGAGAAGCCGTAACTTCTCCCGCTTTGATGTGAAGTGTCCGAGGGGGGACTTGAACCCCCATGCCCATCACTGGGCACTAGCACCTCAAGCTAGCGCGTCTGCCTATTCCGCCACCCGGACTTGGTGCCTGCACGCGGGACCGTCATCCCGCGTCGGCTCAGTAAGGTTAGCAAACTCTGCGGAGTGCGTCATACCAAGAATCGGGCCAGTCTTCTGAGACTCTTCGGCAGGGCCGGATGGGGCGGGCTGGAACTCCTGATGGAGGTCCCGTGGGGCGGGGGCTGAGGGGTTGGGCGGGTTGGGTGGGGTGTGTCCCTTGGGGGCTTGGGGAATTCATGGGTCTCCGGTGAAAAGCTCTTGCGGATACCTTGAGTGCTGCTACGGTTACGGACCGTTGAGGGGTGAGTCCACGAACCGGCCTCACGACATGTGAGGCCGGTTCTGGAGTTCGGGAGGACACGTGACAGGCACGGTGGCGCAGCGGATGAGGGAGAAGTCCCTCGCTGCCCGCCGTGCGCGTGTCGCCGTCGTCCCGGGACGGAACGCGACCGGCGACCGGGGTGACCGGATGGCATGGTTCGCGGCCGGTGCCCGTCGGCTCGTCGTGCGCGCGGTCTCGGTCGGTGCCCTGGTGGCCGCCGGATGGCTGCTCGCTGTGCTGTTCGGCATGCTCACCGCCGCTCCGGCGGCCGCGGACACCACCGCGGCGGCGACGGGATCGAAGGCGGCGGCGGCAGGAGCCTCCGCGGGCCGCGACGCGGCAGCGGGGCAGGGTTCAGCCGGCTTGGGTTCAGCCGACCGGGGTTCAGCCGGTTGGGGTTCAGCCGAGCCGAGTTCAGCCGAGCCGGGTTCAGCCGAGCCGGGTTCGACGGAGCCGGGCTCCCAGCACCTTTCCGCCCTCGTGGGCTCCGGTGGCCTCGCGGCGTCCGACAACGCCGAGGCCATGGCCGGGCGCACGGTGGCCGGGCTCAACAGCCAGCAGGATCCTGGTCTGCCTTCACCCTCCACCGCCGGCACGATCCTGGACGGCACCAACGGCTTGGTGCCCAACGGCGGTGGCAGTGGCCCGTTCGGGGCCGCTGTGGGGGACGTCGCGAGGTCGCCTCTCGACCCGCGGCTGCAGGCACGGCGCGCTCCTCTCGCGTACGTGCTGCCCCCTGTCGTCCGCACGGCGGCGGACGACCCCTCTTTCTCCCCTGACTGATCCGCCCAGGATCGGCCGGTTCATCTCCCGGCCGTCCTTTTCGAGCGATCTCGTCACGGCCGGTCTTTCCAGAGCGACGACCGATGGCCGATGACCGGTGCATCGCGGCGGCGGAGCGTGGCCTGAGCCCCTCCGCCGACGGATGACACGTCAGTTCACCCGGTTCGCGAACCCGAGGCTCCGCTGTGCGTGACCCTCGTCACCCGGCCTCGGGACGTCCGCGACCCGTTCAGGTATCCCCCCAGAACCACTAGGAGCATTCTCATGCGTACGTGGGCCAAGGCATCGACTCCTGCCGCCCTTCTCGCGGTGGCGGTCATGTCGTTCGCCGGCAGCGGCACCGCCCTCGCCGACACCTCCGGCGACGCTTCGGTGTTCGGCGGCAACCAGGCCGATCTGCCCGTCTCCCTGCCGATCGACATCAGCGGCAACTCGGTCGCGGTGATCGGCTCGGCGGGCGCCACCTCGCAGGGCGGCGCGAGGGCGGTGAACGGCCGCGGCGGCGGTGTCCCCGGCACGACCTCGGGCAACGCCTCCGTCGGCGGCGGCAACCAGCTGGACGCCCCCATCAGCATCCCGATCAGCGCCTGCGGCAACGCCGTCTCGCTGATCGGCAGGTCCGAGGCCGGCTGCAAGGGCGGCGCGGCGGTCCGCAACCAGGGCGGGGGCGGCGCGGGCGGCCACCAGACCTCCGGTGACGCCAGTGTGCTCGGCGGCAACCAGGCCAACGCACCCATCGCCGCACCGCTGAACGCCTGCGGCAACGCGATCGCGATCTTCGGGGAGGCCGCCGCGGGCTGCAGGAGCGGCGCGGGCGTCTTCAACGCCGGCGGTGGCGCCGGCGCCGCCACCGGTGCGGGTGGCCACCACACCTCGGGTGACGCCTCCGCCCTCGGCGGCAACCAACTGGTGGCGCCGATCGCCGCGCCGGTCAACATCTGCGGGAACACGGTCGCCGTGATCGGCCGGGCCTTCTCCGGCTGCCAGAACGGCTCGTCCACGCACAACGGCGGGGGAGGCGGCGGCATGGGCAACTACCAGAACGGCCACCACACCGCCACGCCCGGGCCGTCCGGCAACGAAACCGACGGGCGGTTCGGCGCGGGCAGCGGCAACCAGGTCGTGGCACCGATCGCGGCTCCGGTCAACGTCTGCGGCAACGCCGTCGGCAACGCCACCGCGAGCTGCACGGGCGGGGCGTCGACCGGCTACTCCGCGGGCAGCGGCAGCCGTACGTTCGCCGCCCCTCCCGGCGCGGGCGGGCACCGTACCTCGGGCGACGCCTCCGTCCTGGGCGGTAACCAGGTCGTGGCGCCGGTCGCGGCTCCGGCCAACGTGTGCGGCAACGCGGTCGCGGTGATCGGGCACGCGTTCGCCGGCTGCCCGGGCGGCGCCACGGCCGCGTGGAAGGGTCAGAGCGCGGGCGGCAACCGGGCCTCGGGTGGGCACCGTACCTCGGGCGACGCCTCCGTCCTCGGTGGTAACCAGGTCGTGGCGCCGATCGCGGCTCCGGTCAACGCCTGCGGCAACGCGGCGGCACTGCTCGGCGCGGCCGTGGCCCGCTGCGGGGGCAAGGCGGGCGCCGTGACGCAGTACGGTCAGGGCGCGGGCGGCAACCGGGCCTCGGGCGGGCACCGTACCTCGGGCGACGCCTCCGTCCTGGGCGGTAACCAGGTCGTGGCGCCGGTCGCGGCTCCGGTCAACGCCTGCGGCGTCGCCGCCGCCGTGCTGGGCGACGCGGCGGCCGGTTGCCTCGGCGGGATGCACGCCGGGCGGCCGAAGGGGGCCAGCAGCGGGTCCGGCCGGTTCGCGCACGCGGCCGACAAGTTCAAGGCGGTCAACGGCGGCCTGACCGCGCTGCCGATGGTTCCGGCTCCCGGCGGGGCGCAGGGCGGCCTGCCCCCGGTGGACGGGCTGGCCGGTGCTCCCGCGCTGGGCGCCCTGCAGGGCGTTCCGGCCCTCGGCGCTCTCCAGGGGGTTCAGGGGGCGACCGGTGCCATGGGCGCTCCCGTCGCGGGCCAGGACGTCTCCGGCCTCACCGGGCAGCCGCAGAGGGGCTCCGGCGCCACGGCCTCGCTCCCGCTGGTCGAGGACGCCGCCGACATGTTCGGCCTGCCGCAGTTCCCCGAGCTGTCCGGCCTGCCCACCGAGCCGCAGGCCCCGGCGGCGCCCGCCGCGATCTCGGCCGGCAAGTCCGGCAAGTCCGGCAAGGCCGGTAAGTCGGCGATGGCCGGTCACGGCGACCGCCACGGCCGCGGCAACGCCGCTGTCCCCGGCAACGGCCGCGCCGTGGCCGGCCCCGTCCGCCCGTCCTCGCCGCTGAGCCCCGCGACCGACCTGGTGGGCTCCACCCCGGTCGGCGGCGCGGTGGGCTCGGCCGCCCACGGCCTGCCCGTCGGCGACGTCGGCCTGATGAGCGCCGCGCAGCCCACCGGCGTCACCGGGATGAACCCCGGCTCGCTGCTGGCCCTCGCGCTCGGCGCCGTGTTCGCCGCCTCGGCGACGCTGTTCGCCTCCGCCCGCCGGTTCCGGCTCGGCCGCAAGTAAGGCATCAGGTCAGACCGTAAGTAGAGCAATCGCAGGGATCTTCCACAGGACGGCTGCCGCTCACGCTCCGTGAGCGGCAGCAGGAGACGCTTTGCCCGTTCCGGGGGCGCGGCCCGGGGCGGGCGAAGCCATGTCCGCGACCGCCGCGCCGCGGTCAGAGGGTGCTGCGTACTCGGATGATCTTGCGGCGGAGCCGCACGTGGCGGCTGCCGTCAGGATGGACGCGGACGCGCGCGAGCTCCCACTGACCGTACTCTGCGTGTTCGGTCAGCAGTTGACGTGCTGCTTCGCGAGTGAGGTCGCGCGGAATGAAGATATCCATGTAGGAGTAGTCGAGCACAACGATTAGTCTCCAGGGTGAGTCAGGGCGCCATGCCGCTCGATGGGCCTTATTCTGCGTGCTTGTGGGTGGACCCGGAAGGCAGTGGGTAGCCCGGGGGAAGGAAATTTCCGCGAGTCGGGTTACCTTTCAGTCTGTGCCGACTCCCGGCAGGGGGATTTGCAAGCGAACAGTGAGGTAGGAAGCAGCGTGCCAGCCCAGAACGGCAGCACCGGCGGAACGCGCCTGGTGATCGTCGAGTCGCCGGCCAAGGCGAAGACGATCGAGAAATACCTCGGTGCTGGCTACACAGTCGAGTCCAGCATCGGACACATCCGCGACCTGCCGGAGAAGGCCGACGACATCCCCGAGAAGTTCAAGGGCGCGCCGTGGGCGCGGCTGGGGGTCAACGTCGAGCACGACTTCGAGCCTCTGTATGTCGTCAATCCTGACAAGAGGGCGCAGGTCAACAAGCTGCGCCAGCTCCTGAAGGACGCCGACGAACTCTACCTCGCCACCGACGAGGACCGCGAAGGCGAGGCCATCGCCTGGCACCTGCGCGAGGTGCTGAAGCCCAAGGTGCCGGTGCACCGCATGGTCTTCCACGAGATCACCCCGCAGGCCATCCGCGACGCGGTCGCCAACCCCCGCACCCTCAACCTGCGCCTCGTCGACGCCCAGGAGACCCGCCGCATCCTCGACCGGCTCTACGGCTACGAGGTCAGCCCCGTGCTGTGGAAGAAGGTCAAGCCGCGGCTGTCCGCCGGCCGGGTGCAGTCGGTGGCGACGCGGCTGGTGGTCGAGCGCGAGCGCGAGCGCATGGCGTTCACGCCCGCCCACTACTGGGACCTGCAGGCGCTGTTCGACACCGGCAGGGCCGAGGAGCGGCCGCGCGACTTCACCGCCACGCTGACCACCGTGGACGGCAGGCGGGTGGCGCAGGGCCGCGACTTCGCCAGCACCGGGCAGCTCAAGACCGCCGACGTGCTGCACCTGTCGGAGCAGGCGGCCGGCGAGCTGGCCGGGCGGCTGCGCGGGTCGTCGTTCGCGGTCAGGTCCGTCGAGCGCAAGCCCTACACGCGCAAGCCGTACGCGCCGTTCCGGACGACCACGCTGCAGCAGGAGGCCAGCAGGAAGCTGGGCTTCTCCGCCAAGTACACGATGCAGGTGGCGCAGCGGCTCTACGAAGAGGGCTTCATCACCTACATGCGTACCGACAGCATCACGCTGTCGGAGACGGCGATCGCGGCGGCGCGGGCGCAGGCCATCCGCCTGTACGGCGCCGAGTACGTCCCGGACAAGCCGCGCGTCTACAGCAGCAAGGTCAAGAACGCGCAGGAGGCCCACGAGGCCATCCGCCCGTCGGGCGAGGAGTTCCGCACGCCCGGCGAGACCGGCCTCAACGGCGACAGGTTCCGCCTGTACGAGCTGATCTGGCAGCGCACGGTGTCCTCGCAGATGAAGGACGCCGTCGGCGAGTCGATCACGGTCAAGGTGGCCGGGCGGTCGGCGGCCGGCGAGAGCGTCGAGTTCAGCGCGTCCGGCCGGACGATCACCTTCTACGGCTTCCTCAAGGCGTACGTCGAGGGCCACGACGACCCGTCGAGCGACCGCGACGACTCCGAGAAGCGCCTGCCCAACCTCGCCGAGGGCGACGCCCTGACCCTGGCCGGCCTCGACGTGGCCGCGCACTCCACCAAGCCGCCGGCCCGCTACACCGAGGCGTCGCTGGTCAAGGAGCTGGAGGATCGCGAGATCGGGCGCCCCTCGACGTACGCCTCGATCATCGGGACCATCCTCGACCGGGGCTACGTGTTCAAGAAGGGCACGGCGCTGGTGCCGTCGTTCCTGGCGTTCGCCGTGGTCAACCTGCTGGAGCAGCACTTCGGCAACCTCGTCGACTACGACTTCACCGCCGACATGGAGAAGGTGCTCGACGACATCGCCAACGACCGGGCCGAGCGGGTGCCGGAGCTGCAGCGCTTCTACTACGGCGGCGACGGCGACGAGGGCCTGAAGGAGATGGTCACCGACCTCGGCGACATCGACGCCAAGGAGATCAGCTCGTTCCCGGTGAAGGGCACGGACATCGTGCTGCGGGTCGGGCGGTACGGGCCCTACCTGGACAGGAACGGCGCCCGGGTCAACGTGCCCGAGGACATGACGCCCGACGAACTGACCGCCGACAAGGCCGAGGAGCTGTTCTCGCGGCCGACCGGCGACCGCGAGCTGGGGCGCGACCCGGTGAGCGGGCACGTCATCGTGGCCAAGGACGGGCGTTACGGGCCGTACGTGACCGAGATCCTGCCCGAGCCGGCCGAGGACCCCGAGGCGCCGAAGCGGCGCACGCGGAAGGCCGACGCGGCCAAGCCGCGGACGAGCTCGCTGTTCAAGACGATGTCCCTTGACACGATCACGCTGGACGACGCGCTCAAGCTCCTGTCGATCCCCCGGCTCGTGGGCGAGCTGGAGGGCGAGGAGGTCGTGGCGCACAACGGGAAGTTCGGCCCCTACCTGAAGAAGGGCGCCGACTCGCGTTCGCTGGCCTCCGAGGAGGAGCTGCTGACCGTCACCATCGAGCAGGCCAAGGAGCTGTTCGCGCAGCCGAAGCAGCGCGGGCGGCGGGCCGCGGCGGCGGCGCCGCTGCGCGAGCTGGGCAACGACCCCAACTCCAAGAAGCCGGTGGTGGTGAAGGAGGGGCGGTTCGGGCCGTACGTGACCGACGGCGAGACCAACGCGTCCCTGCGCAAGGGCGACACGGTCGAGGACATCACCATCGAGCGGGCGGCCGAGCTGCTGGCCGAGCGGCGGGAGCGGGCGCCCGCGCCGAAGAAGGCCACGACGCGCAAGGCGCCGGCGAAGAAGACCACGGCGGCGGCGGCGACGAAGACGACGGCGACGAAGACGGTGACGAAGACGGTGACGAAGAGCACGGCGGCGAAGAAGGCTACGGCCGCGACGGCGAAGAAGCCGGCGGCCAAATCGTAAGTAGCATCATCCGTGTGATTGTCCTGGTCTTCGTCGGCTTGATCCTGCTGGCGCACTATTACCTGTGGCACCGGCTGGTGCGCTCGACCACGTCCCCCGGACGGCTGCGCAAGGCGCTGACCTGGGGCGTGGTGGCGCTGATGCTGCTGGTCGTGGCCACGTTCGTCAGCACGCGGATGGACGTCGGGACCTGGCTGGCCTGGCCCGGCTACCTGTGGCTGGCGCTGCTGTTCTACCTGTTCGTGTTCCTCGCGGTGCTGGAGATCCCGCGTGCCGTGGCCGCGGTGCTCCTGCGCCGGGCCGGGCGGCGGGCGAGCCCCGCGCCGGAGCCGGTCGCGGTCCTGGCGGGCACGCCGGCCCCGGACGACGTCCTGGCGGGTGCCCCGGACGCCGCCCAGGAGCCGGTGCCGCCGCCCGCCGCCATGAGCAGGCGGTTGTTCCTGGGGCGCACCACCGCGGCCGTCGCGGGCGTGGGCGCGCTGGCCACGGTCGGGTACGGCGTGTCGAGCGCCCTCGGCGACCCGGTGATCGAGCCGGTCAGGATCACGCTGCCGAAGCTGGACCCGCGGCTGAGCGGGCTGCGGTTCGCCGTGGTGAGCGACATCCACCTGGGCCCGCTCACCGGCCGTTCCCACACCGAGCGCATCGTACGCATGATCAACGGGCTGCGGGCCGACGTGGTCGCGATCGTCGGCGACCTGGTGGACGGGTCGGTGGCCCGGCTCGGCCCGCTGGCGCAGCCGCTGAAGGACCTGGAGTCCCGGTACGGGGCCTACTTCGTGACCGGCAACCACGAGTACTTCGCGCCCGGCGGCTTCGCGGAGTGGATCGACGAGCTGGACGAGCTGGGCGTGCGCTCGCTGCGCAACGAGCGGGTGGAGATCGCGCACCAGGGGGCCGTGCTCGACCTGGCGGGGGTCAACGACCTCAACGGCGCGCCGCAGGGCGACGGCCCGGACTTCGCCAAGGCCCTCGGCGGGCGGACGCCCGGCCGGTCCACGGTGCTGCTGGCGCACCAGCCGGTGCAGGTGTCCGAGGCCGCCCGCCACGGCGTGGACCTGCAACTGTCCGGGCACACGCACGGCGGGCAGATCGTGCCGTTCAACCTGGTGGTGGGGTTGCAGCAGCCGGTGGTGTCGGGGCTGGCCACGGTGGACGGGGTGCGGGTCTACACGACCAGGGGCGCGGGCTTCTGGGGGCCGCCGGTGCGGGTGGGCGCGCCGCCGGAGATCACGATGCTGGAGCTGCGCGCCTGATCCCGGCCTGACGTAAGGTAATGGAGTGGTCACGGGGCGCCATCATGCCGTAGTATCCGCATGGATACTCAAGGTGAGGTGAGCATGGGGTCTTCGCCGATGGAGGGCGCGCTGGCGGCCGGCGTCGCGGCCTGGGCCGAGCGCGGCGGGCTGCTGTTCCGGCAGGCCAGGCACGCGGCGAGCATGAACCAGAAGGCCCTGGCCGGCATGAGCGGCACGTCCAGGACGACGCTGTCGGCCTACGAGCACGGCAGGAAGTCGCCCACGCTGGAGACCGCGGGGCGCATCCTCGACGCGGCCGGGTTCCGGCTGGCGCTGGAGCCGAAGGTGGAGTTCGTCACCCGGGCGACGGGCGACGGGCGCTCCTTCCACGTCCCCAGCCGGTTGAGCCGGCTGCCGGTCGCCGCGGCGCTCGGCGTGGCCCGGCTGCGCGGGCGGGCGTACGACCTGGCCGACCGGGGGGAGCGGCGGGCGGCGTACACGCTGTTGTTGTGCGAGGGCGCGCCCGAGGAGGTGCGTGAGCACGTGGACGGCGTCCTGCTGGCCGAGCTGTGGCCCGAGCTGGACCTGCCACCCGATATCCGCGCGGAGTGGTCGCCATTGGTAGAAGAAGCTCTACACGGGGCCGGAGTTATCAATTGCTGATGTTTTCGGGAGCCTATTCGGGGTGTGTAACCTGCGCGCCGGGCCACGGAGGTAATACTCTCGGCCACGGACCGCCGGGAATATCCGGCTCGTCTCTTGTCCGATCGCTTCTGGCCGACAGCCGGATACGCCGACACCTGGATACGCTGAAAAGATGACTGCCCCCGGCCGACGCCGCCCCGCTCACGTGCTGGCCAACGCGCCGTTCCGACGGCTCTGGACGGCCATGTCGGTGTGCAGTCTGGGTGACTGGCTCAACATCCTCGCGCTGACCGCCCTGGCCGCCAACCTCACCCAGGGCGACGACTACCGCGTTCAGTCGCTGGCCGTCGGCGGCGTCTTCGTCGCCAAGATGTTGCCGGCCGTGCTGCTCGGGCCGCTCGCGGGCGTGTTCGCCGACCGGTTCGACCGGCGGCTGACGATGTTCGTGGCCGACCTGGCCCGTTTCGCGGTGGTGCTGTCGATCCCGCTGGTCGGCAGCTACCAGTGGGTCATCGTCGCCACCGTCCTCGTCGAGTGCGTCAACCTCTTCTGGGTGCCGGCCAAGGACGCCACCGTCCCCAACCTGGTGCCCAAAGACCAGCTGGAGGCCGCCAACCGGCTCAACCTGCTGGTCACCTACGGCAGCGCGCCGGTCGCGGCCATGCTGTTCGCGGCGCTGTCCGTGGTGGGCGACGTGGCGGCCGGGCTCGTGCCGTCCCTGTCCGGGCCGGGGCTCGCGCTGGTCGTCAACGCCTGCGCCTACCTGGTGTCGGCGTTCCTGATCCTCACGTTGCGCGGCCTCCCCGAGCGGGACGGGACGATCTCCACGCCCTCGGTGCTCAAGCAGGTCGTCGAGGGCTGGCGGTTCGTGGGCGGCAACCGGCTGGTGCGCGGGCTGATCATCGGCATGCTGGGGGCGTTCGCCGCCGGCGGGGCCGTGGTGGGCGTGGCCAAGATCTACGTGGGCACGCTGGGCGGCGGCGACGCCGCGTACGGCGTGGTGTTCGCGGCGGTCTTCGTCGGCATGGCGCTGGGCATGTTCTTCGGGCTGCGGCTGCTGCGCGAGCTGTCGCGGCGCCGGCTGTTCGGGCTGGCCATCACGGTCGCCGGGCTGGTGCTGGTGGCGATCGCGCTGGTGCACAACCTCGTCATCGTGGTCATGCTGACCGTGCTGCTCGGCGGCTGCGCGGGCATCGCCTGGATCATCGGCTACACCCTCATCGGGCTGGAGGTCGAGGACGGCCTGCGCGGCCGGACGTTCGCGTTCCTGCAGTCCACGGCGCGGGTGACGCTGCTGCTCGTGGTGGCCGTGGCCAGCCCGCTGGCGGCGCTGTTCGGCGAGCACGAGGCGCGGCTGGGCACGTTCGGCTACCGCTTCGACGGCACCAACCTCGTGCTGGTGGTCGGCGGGGCGCTCGCCATGACCGTCGGCCTGCTCGCGCTGCGGCACATGGACGACCGCAAGGGCGTCTCGCTGGCGGCCGACCTCATCGCGGCGGTGCGCGGCGAGCGGTTCGCGTCCGGGGCGGCCGAGCACGTGCCCGGGCTGTTCGTGGCGTTCGAGGGCGGGGAGGGGTCGGGCAAGACCACCCAGGCCAGGACCCTCGCGATCTGGCTGCGCGACCAGGGCTACGACGTGGTGCAGACCCGCGAGCCGGGCTCGACCAAGGTCGGCATGCGGCTGCGCGCCATCCTGCTCGACGCGGCCGAGAAGGGGCTGTCGGCGCGGGCCGAGGCGCTGCTGTACGCCGCCGACCGGGCCGAGCATGTGGAGAAGGTGATCCGCCCGGCCCTCTACCGCGGCTCGCTGGTGATCACCGACCGCTACGTCGACTCGTCCCTGGCCTACCAGGGCGCGGGGCGGGCGCTCGCCCCCGAGGACGTGTCCAAGATCAACGCCTGGGCCACCGGCGGGCTGGTGCCGCACCTGACCGTGCTCATCGACACGCCGCCCGAGGTGGGGCTGACCCGGCTGGGCGGCGCGGCCGACCGGATCGAGGCCGAGCCGCTGGAGTTCCACGAGCGGGTGCGCCAGGAGTTCCGCGCGCTGGCCGCCGCGGCGCCCGAGCGCTACCTGGTGGTCGACGGCACGCTGCCGATGGACGAGATCACCCGCCAGGTCCAGGACCGCGTCCACGACCTCCTGCCCGACCCGGTGCCCCGGGAGTCCGAGGACATCACCGGCACGATGCCGGCCATCCGCGACTGAGCCGTGGCCGGCGGGACGGCCTCGCGCTCCCGCCCCCGCCGTCCCGGCGGTTGGTGTCCCTCGTGCGCGGGAGCGTGACTACCCTTACACCCGTGACCGTCTTCGATGACCTCGTGGGGCAGGACCAGGCCGTCGCGGTGCTGTCGCGGGCCGCGGCCGCGGCCGGGGAGGTCGTCGCGGGCGGGCGCGGCGCGGGCATGACGCACGCCTGGCTGTTCACCGGCCCGCCCGGCGCGGGGCGCGAGCAGGCCGCCCGCGCCTTCGCCGCCGCGCTGATGTGCCCCGACGGCGGCTGCGGCCACTGCGACCACTGCCACCAGGTGCTCATCGGCTCCCATCCCGACCTGGAGTCCGTCCGCCCCGAGGGGCTGTCCTACAGCGTCAAGCAGACCCGCGAGCTGATCCTGCGCGCGGCCGGTGCGCCGACGCAGGGCCGGTGGCGGGTCATCCTGTTCGAGGACGCCGACCGGGCCACGGAGTCCGCCGCGAACGCCCTGCTCAAGGCCATCGAGGAGCCGCCGCCACGGACGGTGTGGCTGCTCTGCGCCCCCGCCCCCGACGACCTGATGATCACCATTCGGTCGCGGTGCCGCCAGGTGACCTTGACGACCCCCGGCACGGAGGCCGTCGCCCGGATGCTGGCCTCGCGGGACGGGGTGCCGTGGGAGACGGCCACGTTCGCCGCGCGGGCCGCCCAGGGGCACATCAGCCGGGCGCGGGCGCTGGCCCTGGACGCCGCCGCCCGGCAGCGCCGCGAGGCCGTGCTGGGCATCCCCCGCTCGCTCACCGGGGTGGGCGAGTGCGTGTCCGCCGCCGAGCGCCTGGTGAAGACCGCCGAGGAGGAGGCCGCCGCCGCCACGGCCGCGCTCAACGAGAGCGAGACCGCCGAGCTGCGCAAGATCTACGGCGAGGGCTCCACGGGCAAGGGACTCAACCGCGGCTTGGTGCGCGGCGGCGCGGGAGCGCTGAAGGAGCTGGAGGACCGGCAGAAGTCCCGCGCCACCAGGATCAAGCGCGACTCCCTGGACGCGGCGCTGCTGGAGCTGGTGTCGTTCTACCGGGACGTGCTGGCCATGCAGTTCGGGGCGAGCGTTGAGCTGGCCAACGACGACCTCCGCTTCGACCTGGACCAGCTCGCGAAGAAATCCTCGCCCGAGGAGACACTGCGCCGGATCGATGCGATCATGCAGTGCCGGGAACGGCTCGCGGCGAACGTCAACCCGCAGATCGCGGTCGAGGCGATGATGCTGGCGCTGCGCGGCTGACCACAGGGCCGGGACGGAGGGCGGATTTCGTGCGTTCATGGTTACGAGGCGGACTGGCGGCCGTCCTGGCCGCGGTCGTGGCGGCGTCGGCCGCGCCGGCGGTGGCCGGGGCACCGGCCGATGACGAGGGGGAGATCCGCGTCTTCCTGTGCACCTCGTCCATGGAGGGCTGTCACAAGCGGGCGGCGACCGGCCGGCAGAAGAAGGCGTTGCGGGCGTTCCTGGAAGGGCTGCCGGAGCTGGAGGAGGTGCGGTTCGTGGACCGCGCCCGGATGTACGCGGACTTCCGGAACGAGTTCGCCACCGTCGGCTCCTTGATGGAGCAGGTCAGGGAGAAGGACCTGCCCGAGGCGTTCGTGTTGCGGGTCGAGGCGGGCGTGGACCGGAAGCGCCTGACCGAGAGCCTCTGGGGGCGGCCAGGGGTGGGCCGCGCCTTCGACGTGAGCGAGCTCAGACGCGATCCGTCGATCCTGGTCGGCGAGTGGGACATGAACATCAACCTCTGCACCAAGGACTCGCAGGCCCACGAGTGCAGGTCCGGTAGGGGCAGGGCGAACAAGAAGGCGGTGACCGCCCGGGAGAAGAAGGCGATCGTGGCGGCGATCGACGGCAGCCCCGAGGTCCTGTCGTACGCTTTCGAGGACCAGAAGACGGCCTGGCGTGCCTTCAAGGAGGCGTTCGCCGACAACAAGGCGCTGCTCAGCGCCACCAGGGTGTCGGACATGCCGATGTCGTACCGGCTGCGGGTGCGGCCGGAGGCGGATTCGGGAACGCTGATGACCCGGTTCACGCGCCTGCCGGGCGTCAGCACGGTCGACAGCCTGAGATGCCTGCAGGTGACCTTCACGCTGGGCATGGAGTACGGGCTGGACGCCGAGGGCCTGGACGACGGGGCGTGCGGCTCGGCCGGGGCCTGAGCATCGCCTCCCCGGGGGATCGCCTGTAGCCGGGTGACGCGAGCAGCAGGAGAGCCCGCCGGGCGTCTCTGATACGTGGAAGTCGAACTACTCACCCAACAGGAGGCCCTGGCGCGACAGCGGGTCGACATGGCGTCGATCTTCGCCGAGCACCACGTGGGCCTCGTCCGGCTGGCCTTCATCATGGTCGGCGACCGGGCGACCGCCGAGGACGTCGTCCAGGAGGCGTTCGCCCGTACCCATGCCGGCCGGGGACGGCTGCGCGACGCCGGCAAGGCGCTGGCGTACGTGCGCTCGGCCGTGCTCAACGGCTGCCGGTCGGTGCTGCGGCGGCGGGCGGCGGTGTTCCGGCGGGCGGTGCCGTACGAGCCGCCCGCCGGGTCGGCGGAGAGCGCCGCGCTGGTCGGCGAGGAACGCCGTGAGGTCCTGCTCGCCCTGCGCGGGCTGCCCCGCAGGCAGCGCGAGGCGCTGACCCTGCGCTACTACTTCGACCTCGCCGACGACGAGATCGCCGCGACCATGGGGATCGGCGTGAGCACGGTGAGGTCCACGATCGCGCGGGGGCTGGCCGCCCTCGCCCGGGCACTCGGGGAGGACGCATGAACAGTCCGGTGGAGGAACGGCTGCGGGCGGCCCTGGCGGAGGCGGGCGCCACGATCGACCCCGACACGCTGCGGCCGCTGCGCGCACCGGCTCGCGGGCGCGCACGGATGAACGTCCGGCTGGTGGCGGCGGGGGCGGTCGCGGTGCTCGCGGCCGCGACGGCGGTCGTGGGGCTGGGAACCGGGCTGGGCGGCACCGCCGGCCAGGACCACGTCGCGGCGATCGCTCCCGAGCTGGCCGAGCCCGGCAAGGCCGACATGACCGTCTTCATGTGCTCGGCGAGTGCCATGGCGATCCCGGAACCCCGGTGCCAGGGGCGCGAGGCCACTGCCGAGGAGGTACGTGAGGCCGAGCGGGTGGTGGCGGGGCTGCCGGAGGTCCAGGCGTCGTACACGGTGGACCGGCGGCTCGCCTACGACGGCTTCCGCGCCCAGTACGTCGGCAACCGGGCCATCCTCGACCTGGTCAAGGTCACCGACCTGCCGGTGGCGATCCGGCTGACCGTGCGCGAGGAGCGGGACCGCAGGAAGGTGGAGAAGGCGTTCCGCTCGGTGCCCGGGGTCATGGCGGTCGTCGACAACACCGCCTCCGAGCGCGAGGCGGCGGCTGCGCGGGAGCCGGAGACGCGGCTCAACGTGTTCCTGTGCGGGAAGGAGGCGATCACGGCTTCCTGCGGCGCCGAGAGCAAGCCGGGAGGGGACGCGCCGGGCGGTGTCACCATCACCAAACCGGGCAAGGCGGTGACGATTGCCCAGAAGAAGGCCATCGAGGAGCTGATCAAGGGCATGCCCGGGGTCCAGTCGTTCACGTTCGAGGACCAGCGGGCGGCGTACGAGAACTTCCGCCGCCAGTTCGCCTCGAACAAGAGGCTGCTGGACGCGACCAAGGTCACGGACATGCCGGAGTCGTTCAGGGTCGTGCTCAAGCCGGAGGCCGACTGGACCCGGGTGGTGGCCGCGCTGCGCGGCCAGCCCGGCGTGAGCAGCGTCTTCCACCTCCCCTGCTCCACCGCCGGCCTGCTCGTCATGTACCGCTACGGCCTGAACCTGCCGGACGGCACGATGTGCGGCCAGGGCGGGAACAACCTTCCCGCCACCCCCTGACCTCCACCGCGCCGGTCCACGTAGTGTGGCAGGGGAAGCCGCAAGGACCCAGGTGTCAGGAGGCGAGCTCGAGCCCATGGGAATGATCATGGCCGTGAGCTTCACCCGTTACGGGAGGCTCTACTACCTCGACCCCGGCGAGCACAGCCCGAAAGTGGGCGACAAGGTGCTCGTACCGACCGATTCTGGCCCCGAGGTGGCGGAGTGCGTCTGGGCCCCCCAATACACCAGCGAGGACATCGACGGCCTGCCGGTCTGCGCCGGGATCGCGGGTGAGGAGCACCTCACCCGCGACGAGACCAACAAACGCCGCAGGGCCGAGGCGAGAAGCGTGTCCAAGCGCCTGATCAAGCGGCACGGCCTGCCGATGAAGGTGGTCGGCATCGACTACCTCGACCAGGACAACGTCTACACGGTCTACTTCTCGGCCCCGCACCGGGTGGACTTCCGCGCGCTCGTCCGCGACCTGGCCCGCAACCTGCGGGCCAGGGTCGAGCTGCGCCAGATCGGCCCCCGCGACGAGGCCCGCCTCCAGGGCGGCATCGGCCCCTGTGGCCGTGACCTGTGCTGCGCCACCTTCCTGAAGGACTTCGAGCCGGTCTCGGTCCGCATGGCCAAGGACCAGGACCTGCCGGTCAACCCGCTGCGCATCGCCGGCGCCTGTGGCCGCCTGATGTGCTGCCTGAAGTACGAGCACCCGCTCTACCAGGAGTTCCGCGCCTCGGCCCCGCGCGTCGGCACGAGCGTGGAGACCCCGCAGGGCGCCGGCACCGTGGTGGGCCACAACGTGCCCTCCGACTCGGTGGTGGTCCGGCTCAACGACGGGGGCCGCCGGTGCTCCTGCTCGAAGGCCAGCGTGTGCGCGCCGCGGAAGGCGTACGACTCGGCGTACGGGGAGCCTGACGGGAAGCCGTCCTAGCGCGGCCCCTGTCGCGGGGGGAGTTAACCCTCAGCCGCCACCATTCCGCGCTCAAACGGCTGCGATCGAGCCATGAGGGCGAAAAGGCCCATGCCGCAAAGCGCACGGCGGAAAACGTTGGAAAAGAACGGTGTTTTCCCACGTCAGCATCGGGTCAGGAGATGCCTGATGTAGCTGAGACTCAGAAGTCGTTACGGTAGCATAAAAGTTCCTGGCGGCAAGCGGTCCCGCTTGACATAATGAGGGGCTTCATGGCACGGCTTCTTGCCATGGATCTCTTGGTCCTCGCACGTGCTGCGGAGATTCGCCTCCCTCATGTGCACGCGTCCACCTGTCTTGCGGTTGCCCGAGCATGCTTTGCGGAGGAAAGGCCATATGTTCACGGTTGAAGGCGAGGAGCTGATCTCCCAGGTCAGGGATCTTCGCGAAGTGTCTTTTGTGAATATGGAACAGGAGGAGGGGAGGGTGATGGCGGAGGTTTTGCGGAGATTTGTGCCGGATGTCTCTGAAGTTCCTCCCGTTCCCGTTGCGGCTTTCGGTAACTTCATCTAGCCGCGGACAGGGATGGCTGAGTGAGGTGATCACTCCGTTCCAGCAGTTCGTCATCAAGGTTCAGAGCCGGTGCGACCTCTCCTGTGACCATTGCTACGTCTATGAGCACGCGGATCAGAGCTGGCGCGACCGCCCCTTGGCCATATCCCTCCAGACCGTCGGCCGGACGGCTGAGCGCATAGCCGAGCACGTCGAGCGCCACGGGGTGAAGGACGTCCACGTGGTGCTGCACGGCGGTGAGCCGTTGCTCGCCGGTGCCGACCGGCTGGCGGGCGTGGCCGACGAGCTGCGACGGGTGCTCGACTCCGCCTGCCGCCTGCACCTGCATGTCCAGACCAACGGAGTGCGGCTCGACGAGCGCTTCTGCGAGGTCTTCGCGGAGAAGAGGATCTCCGTGGGGATCTCCCTGGACGGCTACCGGGCGGCCAACGACCGGCACCGGCGGTTCGCGTCGGGCAGGAGCAGCTACGAGCAGGTGATCCGGGCCGTGGGGCTGCTGCGCGACCGGCCGGAGATCTACGGCGGGCTGCTGTGCACGGTCGACGTGGCCAACGATCCGGTGCGGGTCTACGAGGCGCTGCGCGAGCTCGAACCACCCCGCATCGACTTCCTGCTCCCTTACGCCACCTGGGACGCGCCTCCGCCCCGCCCGTCGCCCACGGCCTACGCCGACTGGCTGCTCGCGGTTCACGAGCGGTGGGACGCCGGCGGGCGGCCCATGTCCATACGGCTGTTCGAGTCCATCGCGAGCACGATCAAGGGCGGGCCGAGCCTGTCCGAGGCGATCGGGCTGGAGCCGAGCTCGATGGTGGTCATCGACGCCGACGGCTCGTACGAGATGGTCGACTCGCTCAAAGTGACCTACGACGGGGCTCCGGCGACCGGTTGCACCGTCTTCGGCCATGCTCTCGACGAGGTGGCCGAGCACCCGAAGATGCTGGCCCAGCGGCGGGGCGTGGGCGGCCTCTCCCCGACCTGCCGGGCCTGCCCGGTGGTGCGGGTCTGCGGGGGCGGGCTCTACACGCATCGGTACAGACGCGGTGATTTCGATAACCCCAGCGTCTACTGCGCGGACCTCTTCAAGCTGATCACGCACATCCGGGACACGACGCGATCGTCCACCCACGCGATGTCCTCCGCCGGGCTGGACTCCCTGGCCCAGGGGTACGGCGGGGCACGGGAGATCCAGCAGCTGGCCGACGGCCAGCGCAGCGTGCGGCGCGCGCTGATCGCCGCGCTGCGCCCGCGGGCCACGCCGGAGACGTGGAACGTCTTCACGCGGCTGGACGCCGGCCACCGCGACGCGCTGGACACCGTGCTCGCCCACCCCTATGTCAGATCCTGGGCGGTGGATTGCCTGCAAAGCGGTGGCTCCAGCTCGGCACGGTACCTGGCGAACATCGCGGTCGCCGCGATGATGCGTGCCGGACGGGACGTGACGCTGGAGGTGGCGGTCACCGACGGCGTGGCGTATCTGCCGACGATGGGCGCGGTACGCCGGCTCGACGGCGAGAGCGCCACCCTCACGGTGAGCGCGCGGCGGATCACGGCGGACGGCAGGACGCGCCTCCTGGAGCCGGTCCGGAGGCTCTCGTCCGGAGACTTCTCGGTCGTGCTCGAAGACGCCGATCCGCACCGCGACAGCCACCAGTGGCGGGCGGCCCCGGCACTGGACGACACCGCCGCCAAGGCGTGGCAGGTCTCCTTCGAGCAGGCGTGGCGGCTCATCGAACGGGAGTATCCCCAGTACGCCGACGGCCTGCGCGCCGGCCTGAGCACGCTCACCCCGCTGGCGCGGGCACCCGCGGGCCAGGACGTCAGCTCGACCGCCAGGCACGCGTTCGGCGCGGTCGCGGCGGCGCTGCCCGACGGCCCCGAGACGCTCGCCCTGCTCATCATGCACGAGTTCCAGCACGTCAAGCTGGGGGCGGTGTTCGACCTCTTCGACCTGTACGACCGCTCGGACACGCGGCTCTACCACGCGCCCTGGCGGCGGGACCCCCGGCCGCTCGAAGGTCTGCTGCAGGGCACGTACGCGCACATCGCGGTGACGGAATTCTGGCGGACGAGGCGTTCCACGGCCGGGAGCGCCGCCGCGCGGGAGAAGGCGCGGGCCGAGTTCGCGCGCTGGCGCGACCATACGTGGGACGCCACGCACACGCTCCTGGATTCGAAAGCGCTCACGGTCCTGGGTGAGCGATTCGTGGGCCGGATGAGAGAGACGATCTCTTCTTGGATGGCCGACTGATGATCGACGAATGATCGCTTATTGATCGCCGAATGAGGTAATCGGCCGGATCCGCCGTCGCTCAATACGACTTATCCGGCGAGCCGAAACCGGTGCCGCTGTGGCGGTTCAGACGGGTTCGCTTACTCGGCGCTTCCTCCGACATGTCCGGATGTATAGTGTGGCATCCGGAGGGGAGGGGGTCGATGCCGGAATGTCGGCTTCCGGGGGGATCGGGCAGGCGCCGTATTTCTTTCTGAGCTATGCGCATAATCCCGCAGGGGGGCTGAACGGGGATCGCGATGATCCGAACAAAAGCGTCTACAAATTCTTCGGCGACCTGTGTCGCAATCTGGTGGAGATAACCAACCTGCGCAATTACGCGGAGGCCGGTTTCATCGACCGCGAGCTGCGGCCGGGTGACCGCTGGCCACGCCAGGTCTCCAGCGCCCTGGCGAGCTGCCGGGTGTTCGTCCCGCTCTTCTGCCGCCGCTACTTCGAGAGCGAGCACTGCGGCAAGGAATGGACGGCGATCCAGATGCGGCTGGCGGCCCACATGTCCGAGCCGCCGCCGGTGATCGTGCCGGTCGAATGGTATCCGGTCGAGATGGACCGGCTGCCGGAGTGCGTCAGGGACATTCAGCTGCGCCAGGAGGGCCTGTGGCCGAGACAGCGCAGCACCGGCATGCTGGGCCTGGTCAAGTTCGCCAATCAGTCCACCTACAAGAGAGTGGTCTTCACCCTCGCCCAGCGCATCGCGCAGATCGCCGAGTCGACGCCGCTGCAGGTCCTGTCGGATCACCCTGACTACACCGCGCTCGCCGATTCCTTCGCCGACTCCCGGGTGCCGAAGAGAATAAAGGTCGCGGTCGTCGCCCTGCACGGCGACAACCTTCCCGAGAAGCGCACGGGCTACTACTACGGGAAGACGCCCAGGGAATGGGATCCCTACCGCAGCGAGAACGACTACCGGCCGGTCGTCTGGCGGGTCAACGAGATGGTCCGGGGCCAGGGGTTCACGACCGAGATGAGCGACCTCGACGCCCTGGAGGGCTCCGAATCGTTGCACATGGTGGTGGCGGACCCGTGGGCCACGGCCCGCGACGACACCCGGGACGAGCTGCACAGGGCCCTCCGCACGGGCACGCGCTGGTTCCCGGTCGTGGTGCCGTGGAACCACCTGGACGTCCAGACCAGTGAAGCGGCCTCCGACCTGCGGCGCTCCTTGGAGCAGACCGCCACGAGCGTGCGCAACGTCGACTCGCTCGACGACCTGCGCGACCACATGCCGAAGCTGGTCGCCGTGGCGGCCGAACGCTACCTGCAAACGGCCCCGGTGCTCTCGCCGCCGGGCCCTGTCATCAAACGACCTCGAATGATGGAGCCAGGTGATGGTGAACGACCAGGGTAAAGGCCAGATCATCACCTTCTACTCGTACAAGGGCGGCACCGGCCGCACGATGGCGCTGGCGAACGTCGCCTGGATCCTGGCGAGCAACGGCCGGCGCGTGCTCGCCATGGACTGGGACCTCGAATCACCGGGGTTGCACCGTTTCTTCCGCCCCTTCCTGGACGACAGCGTGATGACCGAGGCCACCGGCATCATCGACATCGTCAACGAGTACCGGTGGGCGGCGGTGCGGACGGACCGCGAGCCGCCGGCCGACCGGCATCTGAAATACGCCAGGGTCGAGCCGCGCGCGGTGCCCCTGGAGTGGACCTTCCCGAGGAACGGCGGGCTCGACTTCGTCTCGGCGGGCCAGCAGAACCGCGACTACGCGGCGTTGATCTCCACGTTCGACTGGGACAACTTCTACGACCGCTTCGACGGCGGGCGCTTCCTGGACGCCCTGCGGGACAACATCAAGAGCGCCTACGACTACTGCCTGATCGACAGCAGGACCGGGCTGAGCGACATCGCCGACATCTGCACCATCCAGATGCCGGACGTCCTCGTCGACTGCTTCACCATGAGCGACCAGGGTATCGACGGCGCGGCCAAGGTCGCCCGGTCGATCTGCGATCGCCACAGCACCCGCGAGATCAGGATCCTGCCGGTGCCCATGCGGGTGGACGACGGCGAGAAGAAGAAGGCGGACGCCGGCCGGAGCTACGCCCGCGCACGTTTCGACGGCATACCGAAGGGCCTGCCGCCGGACGAGCGCGACCATTACTGGGCGTCGCTGGAGGTGCCGTACAAGCGGTTCTACGCGTTCGAGGAGACGCTGGCGACCTTCGGTGACCCGCCGGGCCATCCGGGGTCCATCCTGGCCGCGTACGAGCGGCTGACCGGTGCCATCACCGAGGGCGCGGTGACCTCGCTGCCCACGATGGAGGAGACCGTGCGGCTGCGCTGGCTGGAGTCGTTCACCCGCAAGGAAATGGTCCTGCGCCAGGAGATCCTGCTCAGCTACGCGCCGGAGGACCGCATGTGGGCCGACTGGATCACGACGATCCTCCGGCTCGCGAACTTCCACGTCAACCCGCAACCGGTCGCGGCGCTGGGCGAGGGCGGCCTGCGTGCCGTGGAGGCCCCGCACATCGCGATCGTGTTGTCGGCCGCGTACCTGCAGGACTTCCACCCCGAGCAATGGACCGAGGACCTGAGCGCCATTCCCGGCCTGACGGTGCTGCGCGTGTCCGGTGACCTGAAGCTCGTGCCGCCGTTCATCGATTTCCCGACCGTGGACCTGATGCGGCTCGGCGGCCCCGTGCAGGCGATGGAGGCCATACTCCGGTCGGTCGGCAAGCCCGGGCACGTCATGGACGCGATGGTGCTGGAGGGCGTCCGGTTCCCCGGGGGCACGCCGAAGGTGTGGAACGTCCCGCCGCGCAACGCCTCGTTCACCGGCAGGAACAAGGAGCTGGAGAACCTGCGCGACCAGCTCGTCAGCAGCAGCCAGGCCGTGCTGCCCCAGGCGCTGTACGGGCTGGGCGGTGTCGGCAAGACGCAGCTCGCCCTGGAGTACGCCTACCGCTTCCAGGCGGACTACAACCTCATCTGGTGGGTCTCGGCCAGAGCGGACCTGATCAATCCGGCGCTGGCCGAGCTGGCGAGACGGCTGCACCTGCCCATCGGCGACAGCGTGGTGGAGGCGGCCGAGGCGGCGCTGGAGGCGCTGCGCCGCGGGGACCCGTACAACCGGTGGCTGTTGATCTTCGACAACGCCGACAAGCCCGAGGCGCTGCGCAGCTACCTGCCCAGCGGCCCCGGCCACATCATCGTCACCTCCCGCAACGCGAACTGGTCCAGCGTCGCCACCCAGATGGAAGTCGTCGTGTTCAGCCGCGAGGAGAGCCAGGAGCACCTGCTGCGCCGCGTGCCGCGGCTCAACCCGATGGACGCGCTGCAGGTCGCCGACGAGCTCGGCAACCTCCCGCTCGCGATCGAGCAGGCGGCCGCGTGGCTGAGCGAGACCGGGCAGTCGGTGGCCAGTTACGTGGAAGAGCTGCACCGCCAGGCGTCCCAGGTGCTGTCGGCCAACCAGCCCGACGGCTATCCCAGCACCGTCGCCGCCACCTGGAACGCCTCGCTGAACCAGCTCAAGCAGCGCTCCCCGGCCGCCGAGCGCCTGTTGCAGCTGTGCGCCTTCTTCTCGCCCGAGCCCATCTCGCTGTCGCTGCTCTACAGCGACGAGACCATGGAGGTGCTGCTGCCGTTCGACGAGTCGCTGCGGGGGGAGAAACTCGTCCTCGGCAGGGTGATCAGGGAGATCAGCCGGTTCGCGCTGGCCAGGATCGACCAGGGCAGCAACACCCTTCAGGTGCACCGGCTCGTCCAGAAGGTGATCCGGGCGCACATGACCCCGGAGGAGCGCGACACCGTCTCGCACGAGGTGCACCGCATCCTGGTCGGCGCGCGGCCACGGCAGGGCGAGGTGGACGATCCGGAGCACTGGGAACGGTACGACCTCATCTGGCCGCACCTGCTGCCGTCGGGCGCGGAGACCTGCGGCGAGGAGGAGGTGCGGCAACTCCTCACCGAACGGGTGCGTTACTGGTACAAACGCGGCGAGTACCACAGCGCCCTGGAGCTGGGCCGGCGGCTGGCCGACTTCTGGGAGCGCGAGTTCGGCCAGATGGAGCGGCAGCGGCTGCACCTGCTGACGAACATCGCCAACGTCCGGCGCTCGCTCGGCCAGCTCCAGGAGGCGTACGAGCTGGACCAGTGGGTTCTGGTGCAACAACGCGGGCTCCTCGGCGAGAACCACCCGCACACGCTGATGACCGCGGGCGGACTCGCCGCCGACCTGCGCGCCCTGGGCAGGTACGACGAGGGCCTGACGCACGAGAAGAGGGTGTACGAGAGCTGGAAGGAGATGTACGGGGACGACCATCCCCGCACCCTTCGCGCCGCGAACAACCTGGCCGTCTCCTACCGGCTCGTCGGCGACTGGCGCAACGCCAAGGACTTCGACGACGACATCTACCGGCGGATGATCCACGTGCTCGGCCCGCTCCATCCCTCGACCCTGCTCTCCGCGCAGAACCTCGGCCGCAGCATGCGCGAGGCGGGCGACCTGGCATTCTCCATCGACCTGCTGCGGCAGGCGCTCCAGCACTACGTCGATCTGAAGTTCGAGGACTATCCGGAGGCGCTGCGCGCCATGAAGAGCCTGGCGGTGTCCTTACGCCGGGCCGGTAAGCACGAGGAGGCCCTCCTGCTCGCCAGGAACGTCTTCGAGCGGTACGAGCGGCTGTATCCGTCGGACCCGGAGGGCAAGGCGGTGGGCCTGGAGTTCGCCTGCTGCAAGTGGGCGATGAACGACCTCATCGGCGCCAAGGACATGACCTTCGACGTGCTGGCCTGGTACGAGGAACTGCTCGACCGCAAGCATCCGTACGCGTCGGCCGCGGCGAACAACCTCTCGATCTACCTGCGCGCCCTCGGGGACGTGAACGAAGCCCTGAACCTGAGCGAGCGGGCCTTCATCGGCATGTGCGACGCGCTGGGCCGCGACCATCCGTTCACGCTCTCGTGCTCCATCAACCTGGCCAACTGTCACGCCGACGTGGGCGACCTGGCCGGCGCTGAACGGATCGAGAGGGAGGCGCTGCCCAGACTGGCCGCGACGCTGGGATCGCACCATCCGGACACGCTCGCCTGCCAGGCGAACCTGACCATCACCGTGCGCGCGTTGGGTCACGAATCGGAGGCGGAGGCGGCGCGTGAGGAGACGCTCATGTCGGTGAGCGCCAAGCTGGGCGACGATCATCCCTGTACGAAGGCACTGCGCGCGTGGGAGCGGGTCAGCCGCGACGTCGAGCCCCAGACAGCCTGACGGGCGGCGGGCGGCGGGCGGCGGGCCGGGGGGCGTGGGTTTCGGGCGGCGGGTGCCGGGCCGCCCCGCCGTCAGTGCGCCCGGTCCGGCAGCCCGCGCATGAGCCAGGGCAGGATCTTCGGAAAGATGTTCATGGCATCCAGATGCGCCACGTCGTGCTGGATGCGAAGAATGGCGTGCGGGATGCGTCTTCCCAGCCAGCGCGAGTGGTCGACCGGGGTGAAGACGTCGTTCTCGCCGTGCCAGACGAGCGTGGGCATGCTGATGACGGCCGGGTCGAAGCCCCAGTCCGAGTTGAAGGCGAGGACGTCGTCCACCCATCCGTCGGCGGAGCGGCGCAGGGCCTCGGCGAGGTTGCGCACCATGAGCCAGCGCAGGCCGTGGTCGGAGATGGTCCGGGTGTCCGACGCGCCGCCCTCCTCCGCCAGGGACAACACCTTGCCGAGCGGGTCGGCCCGGATCTCCTCGGCCAGCGTGGCCAACCGCGAGGCGCTGAGGTGCGCGCCGGCCCGCGCCGCCAGGTGCTCCAGCACGTTCGAGGCGGTCATGCCGGCGAACCAGTCCAGCCCTTCGGCGCTGTGCGGCGCCAGGCTGACCAGCGCCGCGACCCGCGTGACCCGCGACGGCAGCAACGCCGCGCACGCGAGCGCGTGGGGAGCGCCACCCGAGCGCCCGGCCACCGCGAACCGCGACACGCCCAGATCGTCCGCGATCGCCGCCACATCGACGGCCACGTCCGCGACCGTCCTGCCCGGCAGCCGATCGGACAACCCGTAGCCGGGCCGGTCGAACGTGATGAGCCTGACCCCCAGCCGATACAGCACCTGAGCCCGCGGGGAGGGCCCGATCCGGCTGCCGGGGGTGCCGTGCAGCAGGAAAACGGAGGTGCCGTCAGGCTTGCCCCGATCCTCGACCGCGATCCTTCTGCCGTCCGGCGCGACCACGATACGGGTCACGAGACCTCCGTATGGATGTGCGAGAAGCTCACCGTACGGCCTTGAAGCGGGCCCCACCGCGACGATGAGGACCTCCGGCCACCTCAGGCGGGTTCTCTCACGGTACTCCTGCCGGGCGTGTCGGTGAATAGCCGCCTGAACGGGCACAGGGGTGCAGGAGTGGAGCGAGGACCCGGCCGCCTCCTGTAGACTCTTTCACGCTGCACGGCACCTGCCGCCTTAGCTCAGTCGGCCAGAGCACTTCACTCGTAATGAAGGGGTCTGGGGTTCGAATCCCCAAGGCGGCTCCCAGATCAGAGCCCGTTTCTCCGGATCGGAGAGGCGGGCTCGACTCGTTTCGGGACAATATGCGCCTCTGATCATTCCTTTGTGGGAGGAACGTCATGTCCCGGTGGCGCCATCTTCGATGGTGGATGGCCGCGTTCGTGGTCAGTTTGCTGAGTTTCCTGGCTTTGTGGTTGCCGGGGCTCATCGAGGGTGACGGGGCGGTGGGGTGTGCGGGTTACGCCCCTCTTCCGGCGGGCCTGGCGAAGCTGTGGGCCGTCCTGGAAGAGGGGTGGCTGGAGCTCAGGCGGCAGTACCTGTCCACGTACTGGCAGTATCTGGTCCTGAACGGGGTGCCCATGGTGAGTGTTCTGCTGTCCGGGCTGGTCGCCGCCTGGTCGAGGCGGTGGCTCGGGACGGTCGTGGGGCTGCTCGCGGCCCTGAGCGTGGCGGCGGTCGCGCTGCACTGGGCGTTCACGGCGTTCTCGTACCTGCTGTTGCTCAACTGCGGGGGGTGGGAGGGAGGGCTCCCGTGGCTGGCGTGGCAGTCGCTCCTGGTGGCCGGTTTCGGTGGTGCGGTCGTGTTGTTGGTGGGTGGGGTTCGGGCTCGTGCGGCGGCGTTGGCGAGGACGGAGAGGCGACTCTGATGATTCGTCTTTGAACGGAGGCCGGAGGTCGTCCTGTCGGGCGCTGCCGCCGCCCTGTTCGCCCCAGCCGGTCCAGGGGAACCGGGCGGGTAGAGCTGGAGGTCGCGCCGCGGCTCCAGGTTGCTCGGTAGCCGCGTACGACGGTCTCCTTTCTGTTCGCCGAGGGGAGGCGTGACCAGGGCATTGACCGGGCATTCGGCCGAGAGGGCTCAGCTGTTGTTCGCCAGTGAGGTGAGGTCGCGGGCGAGCTGGAGAGCGGTGGCGCGGAGCTCCGGGGGGTCCAGGATCACCGCCTCGAAGCCCAGACGGACCACGTGGAGCGCGAGCCAGGCCAGGTCCACCCCGCCGACGACCAGGACGCACCAGCCGGGGTCGGGGTCGTCCTCGACCCGGCCGACCTGGGGCGGCACCAGCGCGCGGACGCGGTCGGGCGTGGCGTGGAGGCGGACCCTGGCGAGGTGGCGGTACGGCGCCTCGGCGACGGAGTGCTGCACGTAGGTGGCCGGGTCGGGGTGCTCGCGCGGGCGGAAGCGCCAGGTCGTCGCGGTCACCTCGCGCATCCGGTCCAGGCGGAAGGTGCGCCAGTCGTCGCGGTCGACGTCCCAGGCCATGAGGTACCAGCGGCGGCCGGTGGCGACCATGCGGACCGGCTCGGCGGTGCGCTCGTGCTCGGCGCCGTCGCGGGCCGGGTAGCGGAAGCGCACCCGTACGGCGTCGCGGCAGGCCCGGGCGAGGGTCACCAGCAGCTCCGGGTCGATCTGGACGCCGGGGCCGACCAGGGTCTCGGTGGCGCCGTGCACCGCTCGTACCTCGGCGCGCAGGCGGGGCGGCATCACCTGGTCGAGCTTGGCCAGCGCGCGCAGCGCCGCCTCGCCCGAGCCGGCGACGGTGCCCCCCGACGCCATGCGCAGGGACACCGCCGTCGCGATCGCCTCCTCGTCGTCCAGGAGCAGCGGGGGCAGGCGGGTGCCCGCGCCGAGCTGGTAGCCGCCGCCGACGCCTGCCGTGGCGTGCACGGGGTAGCCGAGGGCGCGCAGGCGCTCGACGTCGCGGCGTACCGAGCGGTCGGTGACCTGCAGTTCGGCGGCCAGCTCGGCGGCGGTCCAGGACGGGCGGCGCTGCAGCAGCGCCAGCAGCCGCAACACCCGCTCGGTTGTTCCCTCGGCACTCATGCGCCCATCGTCACACGCATCACGGACCGATCCTGTCCGGTATTGGCGGAAGGATGACGCCATGACCGAACAGATCCGCTGGAACGGCCTGCTCCAGGAGCAGATCTCCTGGCACTGGACCAACCAGCTACGCGAACGCCTCGACGGGCTGACCGACGACGAGTACTTCTGGGAGCCGGCGCCCGGCTGCTGGAACGTGCGCCCGCGCGGCACCGGCACGGCGCCGGTGCAGGGAGGGTCCGGCGCGATGACGATCGACTTCGCCTGGCCGATGCCGGAGCCGCCGCCGTTCACGACCATCGCGTGGCGGCTCGGGCACGTGATCGTCGGCGTGCTCGCGATGCGGAACGCGACGCACTTCGGCCGCGCGGCCACCGGCTACGAGTCGTTCGAGTACGCCGCGACGGCCGGTGAGGCGCTGGCCCAGCTCGACGAGGAGTACGCCAGGTGGCTGGCCGGCGTGGAGTCCCTCGGTGAGAGCGGGCTCGCCCGCCCGTGCGGGGAGGCGGAGGGGCCGTACGCCGAGTACCCTCTGGCGGCGCTGGTGCTGCACATCAACCGTGAACTGATCCACCATCTGGCCGAGGTGTGCCTGCTGCGCGACCTCTACCTGCACACCCGGCGACCGGCACGACAGGAGGCGAGCTGACATGGCCCGCGACGTCCAGATCACTTTCGACTGCGCCGACCCGGCCAAGCTGGCGGCGTTCTGGGCCGAGGCGCTCGGCTACCGGCTGCAGGACCCGCCCGCGGGGTTCGCGTCGTGGGAGCAGGCGCTGGAGGCGATGGGCGTGCCGCCCGAGCGGCACAACGACGCCTCGGCGCTGATCGATCCCGAGGGGGCCGGGCCGCGGCTGTTCTTCCAGCGGGTGCCGGAGGGCAAGCAGGTCAAGAACCGGGTGCACCTCGACGTGCGGGCCGCTCCCGGGCTGGCGGGAGAGGAGCGGATGGCGGCGCTGGAGGCGGAGGCCGAGCGGCTGGCCGCCTACGGCGCGACCCGGCTGCAGCGGTACGAGCCCGCGCCGCCCCTCGACGCCGGTCACATCATCATGGCCGACCCGGAGGGCAACGAGTTCTGCCTCGACTGACCGCTGACGGCCTGCGGCGGCGGCGGCGCCGTCCGTGCGGGCTCGGGCATCCTGGTGGGGAGGGGATGGTGGTCGTCATGGCGAGCCGGGTGAAGGTCGAGGGGGACCGGTATCACGGGCGGGTCCCGGCGGGGGCCGTGTACGTGGGAAGGGCCGCGCCGGGGCTGAAGGCCAGCCCGTACGCCAGCCCGCACAGCGTCGGGGGACGGGGCTGCCGGGCCTGCGGCGGCCGCGTGCACGAGCGGAGCGAGGTGATCCGGCTCTACCGGGTGCACCTGCGGGAGCACCCGGAGCTGGTCGAGCGGGCCAGGCGGGAGCTGGCGGGGCGGGATCTGGCGTGCTGGTGCTCGCCGGAGCAGGAGTGCCACGGCGACGTGCTGGTCGCGGTGGCCGCCGGCCAGGAGCCCTGAAGCGAGCGGCCCGGGGCCCGGGGTGAGCGGGCCGGCGGTCCGGGGTGAGCGGGCCGGTGGTCCGAGCCAGTGGGCCGGGAGACCGTCCCGGCCTGGGCGGGGGTGTCAGGTGGTGTTCAGCAGGGTTCGGGTCTCGGCCAGGAGGTCCACCTGCTTGCGCCAGTCGCCGCCCGAAACGCCGATCACCGCGTGGGCGGCGCCGGCCGCCCGGTACGCCGCCAGCCGCTCCGCCACCTCCTCCGGCGAGCCGGTGAGCGGGATGTCCAGGACCTCGGCCGGCGGCCGGGAGTAGGCGGCGGCGAGGCCGGCGGCCAGCTCGGCGCGGGTCGGCACGCCGGGTCCCAGGGCGGCGGCGCAGCCGATCGCGATGGTGGAGGCGGAGCGGCCGTGCTCGGCGGCCAGGGAGCCGAGCCGCGCGCGGCCCTCGGCCACCTGCTCGGGCCCGATCAGGGACGGGAACCAGCCGTCGCCCAGGCGGGCGGTCCGGCGGATGGCGACCGGCGAGGCGTTTCCCACCCATACCGGCGGCATCGGCACGGCCGGCGCCAGCTCCACGGCCGTGCCGCCGGGGAGCTCGGCCGGCTCGCCGGACAGCAGGCGGGGGAGGAGGGCGAGGGCGGTGTCGGTACGGGGACCGCGCTCGGCGTACGGGACGCCGGCGGCGGCCCACTGCGCAGGACCGCCGCCCGAGCCCACGCCGAGGACGAGGCGGTCGCCGGAGACGTACTGGAGGGTCGCGATCTGCTTGGCGGCCCAGACGAGGGGGCGCAGGGCGGGGACGAGGACGCTGGCGCCGATCCGGACGCGGGTGGTGGCGGCCGCCGCGGTGGCGAGGGCTATGGGGGCGTCGAGGGTGGGGGCGCCGATGGCCAGGTGGTCGCCGTGCCAGACGGAGTCCAGCCCGGCGTCCTCGGCGTGGCGGGCGGCGGCGGCGAGGCCGAGGCCGTCGCGGCGCTGGACGGCGATGCCCGGCAGGATGACGCCGATCTCGAATGCGGTCATGGGAACACGGTGCAAGGTCAAGTGCGGTTGAGGTCAAGCCGGGTCAGGGGCGGGCGGGCCCTTGCGCGGGCCGGGGAAATGGTCAATTCTTTAAGAAAGTTTCCTAATAGAGGAGGCCGTGGGTGCGCGCCGTCCTTGGGCTGCTTCTCCTGGTGCTGGCCGCCGGCTGCGGCGCGCGGGGCGCGGAGCCGCCGCCGCTGAACGCCGAGGACGTGATGTTCGTCCAGATGATGGTGCAGCACCACCGCCAGGGCATCGAGATCGCCAGGCTCGGCGCCGAGCGCGCCACCACCCCCGAGGTCAGGACCCTCGCCGCCGCCATCGAGACGACCCAGCAGGACGAGGTCGAGATGATGTTGCGGTGGCTGCACGACTGGGAGCAGCCGTTGCAGGCGGGCGAGGGCGCCCACGATCACCACGGCGGCATGCCGGAGACCGACGCCAGGCGCATCCGGGCGCTGCGCGGGTCCGGGCACTTCGAGCGCGACCTGCTCGCCCTGCTGATCGAGCACCAGGGCGACGCCGCCCGGATGGCCGGGAACGAGGTCGCGAGCGGCGCCAACCCGCAGGTCAAGGCGTGGGCCGGGCAGGTGGAGCGCTCCCGCGAGGGCCAGGTCGGCATGATGAAGGAGCTGGCCAGGGCGGCTTCGTGAGGAGGGAGCCGGCCAGGGCGGCCTCGCGGGGGAGCCGGTCAGGGCGGCCTCGTGAGGGAGGAGCCGGTCAGGGCAGTTTCGTGAGGAAGCCGCGCAGCGCCTGCTCGTAGCGGGCCGGGTCCACGTTCCAGGAGCCGACGTGGCCGCCTCCGTGCGTCCGGACGAGGGTCACCAGATCAGGACGGAGCTGGGCGAAGCGCAGGGCGGGGGCGATCGGGACGCTGGTGTCGGCGTCGTCCACGAAGATCAGGGTCGGCTGCTTGAAGGCGTTCGCGTGGCGGACGTGGTCCACGTCGTCCAGGGAGACGCCGGTGCGGCGCTCGACGAAGAGCTTGCCCAGCGAGGTCAGCCAGCCGGGCACTCCCTGCTGCCGGGCGCCGAGGTCGATGGGGGCGTTCCAGTCCAGGACCGGGCTGTCGAGGATCATGGCCTTGACGGGCGCGCCGGGCGAACGGCGGACGGTCATGGGGACGATGCCGCCGCCCATCGAGAAGCCGTACAGGACCACGCCGGTGGCGCCCCGGCCGCGCGCGTAGGAGATCGCCGCCGCGACGTCCTGCCACTCCGACGCGCCGAGGTGGAACAGGCCGTCCGGGGAGGCCGGGGCACCCTCGTCGTTGCGGTAGCCGATGGCCAGCACCGGCAGGCCGAGGGAGTGCAGGAGGGGGAGGTAGCGCAGGGTCTCGGCGGGGTTGGCGTTGCGGCCGTGTACGGCGATCACCCAGGTCCTCGACGTGCCGGGCACCAGCCAGGCGGGGTAGCCGCCCACGGGGACCGCCGAGTACGCCAGCCCGACGGCCGAGCGCGGATCCTCGTGGCCCCAGATCCAGCGGTCGAAGTAGGCCCGGACGCCGGCCGCGAGCCGGCCGCGCCGGACCCGGGTCACCTCGCGGGTGACCGTGCCGGCGGCGGTGGAGAGCACCCTGCCGAGCGTGGCGTTGCCGTCGCGCCAGGTCAGGCCGTAGCGGCCGGGGGCGGCGAGGTCGGGGCCGCCGCCGCTCAGGGTGACGCGGGAGCCGTCGAACGCGGTCACCGTCAGCGGGTACGACCCGCCGTGCGACGGCTCGACGACCATGCCCGAGTAGTACCAGCCCGCGCCGCCCACCCCGGCCACGGCCAGGACCAGGACGACCGCGGCGATCCACACCAGCACACGTCTCATGTCGCGAAAACTACTCTCCTCATGGACGCCGGCGACGAGAAGTGATTAGATCACCTGATATGTCCGAGGTTACGCGGCCCACGTTGTCCGACGCTCTGACCGAGCGCATGCTGGAGCTCATCCGCACGGGCGGGCACCGGCCGGGCGACCGGCTGCCCTCGACCAGAGAGCTGTCCCAGCGCTTCGCCGTCACCACCCCGACGTTGCGCGAGGCGCTGCGCAGGCTGGAGGCCACCGGCGCGATCGAGCTGCGCCACGGCTCCGGCATCTACGTCGGCGCCGACATCGAGCGCCTGGTCCTGCCCAACCCCAACATGCGCGAGCTCCGCTCCGCCCGGCTGCTGGAGCTGCTCGACGCGCGCATCGTCATCGAGCCGCCGCTGGCCGCCCTGGCCGCCGAGCGGGCCGGCGCCGAGGAACTGGCCGCGCTCCGGCGGGAGCTGGACGAGGCCGGCCGGCACCTGCGCGGCGAGGACGCCGAGCTGCACGACGCCAACATGGCCTTCCACCGGGCCACCGCGCGCACCGCGGGCAACGGCGTCCTGCACGAGGTCGTCGACTCGCTGCTCACCATCCACGGCCCGGAGCAGCGCGAGATCCTGCAGATCTTCGACGACCGGCGCCGCGACTACGACGAGCACCTGGCGATCCTGGAGGCCATCGAGGCGCGTGACGCGGCGCAGGCCGAGGCGCGCATGCGGGCCCACCTGGCCGACGTGAAGACGGTCGTCGAGCGTCGGCTCCCCTCTCCTGCGAGAGCGACCCCCCGGTAGAGACACCAAGAACCAAGGAGGCCGGCCCATGCACCGGTCACGTGTGGCCACGCTGGGCGTGGCGGCGCTCGTCCTCGCCGCGTGCGGCGGCAACGGCACCGCCACGCAGAAGAAGACCGAGCTGACCCTGTACAACGACAAGGGCGCCTGGACGAAGTTCTTCGACGAGATGGGCGCCCTGTCCAAGCAGCGCATCGGCCTGGGCATGAAGCCGACGGGATACACGGACTCGGCGCAGTACCAGGCCTTCATCAAGGCGTCGTTCCGGACGAACGTCAAGCCCGACCTGTTCACCTGGCAGACCGGGGGCATGCTGGCGGAGATCGTCCAGCAGAAGCAGGTGGCCGACACCACGGCCCTCTGGCAGGAGGCGATCAAGGCGGGCGACCTGTCGCCGGACCTCGCGCCCTACTACACGGTCGGCGGCAAGCAGTACTGCGTGCCGATGAACGTCGCCTACTGGGGGATGTTCTACAACAAGAAGCTCTTCGACCAGCACCACCTCACCCCGCCGCGGACCTGGGACGAGCTGGTCGGGATCGCCGACACGCTCAAGCGGAGCGGGGTCAAGGCGTTCTACCACACCAGCGTGCTGTTCTCGTTCGTCTGGTTCGAGCAGCTCATGGCCGGCACCGACCCCGACCTGTACGACCGCCTGGCCACCGGCAAGGCCAAGTACACCGACCCGGGCGTGGTCCAGGTCATGGAGCGGTGGAAGTCGATGATCGACGCCGGCTACTTCGTCAACCCGGGTGACAAGACCGACCCGGCCGACGTGCTGAAGAACGGCAAGGCCGCCATGGTGTCGTTCGGCACCTGGTTCAACACCAGCATGACCCAGCGGAGCATGAAGGCCGGCACCGACTACGGCTTCTTCGTCATCCCCAACGTCAACGCCGCCCTGCCCAAGACGTCGATGATCTTCGAGAGCGGGCCGCTCTGCGCGCCGGCCAGGGCCGCCGACCCCGAAGCCAGTACGAAGTACCTCAAGTGGTGGACCACCGCCGAGGCCCAGGAGAAGTGGGCCACCAGCCGCGGCGACGTGAGCGCCAACCCCAAGGTCGCCATCCAGGACGAGGCGCTCGGCGCGGTCACCAAGGACGCGGGCAGCGGCGCCTACCGGCTGGTCAACCGCTACTTCGAGGCGACCCCGCCGCCCGTGCTGACGGCCGCGCTGGACGGGTTCGGCAGGTTCGTCACCGAGCCCGGCTCCTACAAGGAGGTCCTGGCCACCATCCAGAAGGAGGCCGACAAGTACTGGAGCACCCACCAGTGAGCCCCCGCCGGCCGGTGCTGGGGAGGTTCAGGCACGGGTACGTGGCACCCGCGGCCCTCCTGGTCGCGGTGCTGCTCTACGCGCCGTTCGTGTGGACCGCCTACCTCAGCCTCACCCGCTACGACGGGCTGGAGCCGCCGGCCTGGATCGGCCTGGCCAACTTCGGCGAGCTGCTCGGCGACCCGGCCCTGCTCACCTCGGTACGCAACACGCTGATCTGGGTGGCCGGCACGATGGTGCTGCCGGTCGGGCTCGGCCTGCTGGTGGCGGTCCTGTCGTACGACCTGAGGGGCGGCGCCTGGTACCGGGTGCCGTTCATGTTGCCGTACGCGCTGAGCGGCGCGGGCCTGGCCATGGTGTGGAGCCCGGTCCTGTCCCACGGCGGCATCGCGAACCTGCTGCTCGGCGTGGACACCGCGTTCCTCCAGGAGGCGCCGCAGAACACCCTCGCCATGCTGCTGGTGTGGACCTGGCAGCAGCTCGGCGTGAACACGCTGCTGTTCGTCGTGGGCCTGCAGTCCATCCCGAAGGAGCCGATCGAGGCGGCCCGGCTGGACGGGGCGTCGGGATGGCGGCTGTTCCGGCACGTGATCTGGCCGCTCATGCGCCCGCTGACGGCGGTCGTGGTGGGGCTCGCGCTGGTGGCGAGCCTGAAGACGTTCGACATCGTGTGGGTGCTGACGCAGGGCGGGCCGGGACGCAACTCCGAGACGCTGGCGGTGACGATGTACAAGGAGACGTTCGTGGCCGGCGAGTACGGCTACGGCTCGGCCGTGGCGGTGCTGCTCACCGTCGTGACGGGCCTGGCGTCCTACCTCTACCTCAGGAGGCAGGTGCGATGATCCGCAGGGCCGTGCTCGTCGTGCTCGGGCTCATCTGGCTCGGGCCCACCTACCTGCTGCTGGTCAACGCCGCGCGGCCGGCCGAGTCGTACGACCCGGCGCGGGCGTGGGCGCCCTCCGGCGACTTCGCGCTGCTGGACAACGTGGCCCGCGCCGTCGAGGGCGCGAACCTGGGCGGCAGCCTGGCCAGCACCGCGCTCTACGCGGTCGTCTCCCCGCTGCTGGGCGTGCTCATCGGGGCGCTGGCCGGGTACACGATCGTGGTGCTGCGGCTGCGGCACGGCTTCTGGTGGTTCCTGCTGATCTTCGGCGGGACCGTGTTCCCTTCCCAGATGTTGCTGGTGCCGCTGTTCGTCGGCTACAGCGACGCCGGCCTGTACGACACCCGCCTCGGCCTCGTCCTCGTCTACACCGCGATCAACGTGCCGCTGGGCGCGTTCGTGCTGCGGAACTTCTACCAGGGCGTGGCGTTCTCGATCTTCGAGGCCGCCCGCATGGACGGCGCGTCCACCTGGCGCGTCTTCTGGCGCGTCTACCTGCCGATGTCGGCCAGCGCGCTGACCGCCGTGTTCATCCTGGAGTTCACCTTCATCTGGAACGACCTCGTCTTCGGCCTGACCCTCAGCCAGACCGCGGACGTGCGCCCGGTCATGACCGCCATCGCCGGCCTCATGACCGACGTCTACGCCGGCACCCCGGTGCCGGTCGGCCTCGCGGCGGGGCTGGTGGTCTCGCTGCCGACGGTCGTGTTGTTCCTCGCCACCCAGCGCCTCTTCGCCCGAGGCCTTTCCCTAG
This sequence comes from Nonomuraea sp. NPDC050783, assembly GCF_040802095.1. NCBI lineage: Bacteria > Bacillati > Actinomycetota > Actinomycetes > Streptosporangiales > Streptosporangiaceae > Nonomuraea > Nonomuraea sp. NPDC050783. Next base: position 441,134 of record NZ_JBFAHK010000005.1, on the reverse strand, counting down.
GGAGTGTGCAATGACCAGCCGGTTGCTCCAGCGCAGCTTGGGGAGCCCCGACTACGACGGGATCAGGCGGGCGCTGCGGGAGGACACCTCGACGCCGGTGATCAGCGTGCGCGGGCTGGAGGTGCGGGTGGCGGTGGTGCCGCTGTTCACCCACGACGGCCGCCAGGCGGTCCGGGTGTCGAGCACCGAGCCGCTGACGCACGTGCTGGTGGGCGTGGACAGCGCGTCCGGCACGGACGTGACGCTGCTGGTGCCCGAGGTGGACGCGCCGCGCGTGCTGACGCTGGAGTGCCGCGACGAGGCGGGGGTGGTGGGCACCGCCCGGGTCACGGTGACGCCGCAGCGCAAGTGGCACGTGTTCGTCGTGCACCACTCGCACCTGGACATCGGCTACACCGACCCGCAGGGCACCGTGCTGCGCCACCACCTCGACTACCTCGACGCGGCGGTGCGGCTGGCGGAGGAGAGCGCGTCCTGGCCGGACGACGCCAGGTTCCGGTGGACGGTCGAGTCGTCGTGGCCCGCGCAGAAGTGGCTGGCCGCGCGGCCGGCGCCGGCGGTGGAGACCTTCCGGCGGCTGGCCAGGGAGGGCGTGATCGAGGTGACCGCGCTGCCGTTCCAGCTCCACACCGAGGCGTGCTCGACCGAGGAGCTGCACCGCCAGCTCCGCTTCGCCCGCACCTGCGGCCTGCCGGTGCGCTCGGCCATGCACACCGACGTGCCGGGCGCGGTCGTCGGGCTGGTGGACGCGCTCAGCGCGGCCGGCGTGCGCTACCTGGCCGCGGCGCACAACTGGGCCGGGCGGTCGGTGCCCTACCTGCACGGCGGCGACGAGCTGACCCGGCCGTTCCGCTGGCGGGCGCCGAGCGGGAACGAGGTCCTGGTGTGGTTCACCGACACGCCGCACGGGATGGCGTACATGGAGGGCAACACGGTCGGGCTGACCGACTCCTACGAGCTGGCCGACGACCTGCTGCCGCGCTACCTGGCGGCCCTGGCCACGCGCGGTTACCCGTACGGGCCGGGCACGTTCGGCTGGCAGGGGCCGGACGCGCCGCGGGAGCCGTACGGGCTGGACGTGCTGCACCTGCGGGTGCAGGGCGCGCACGCCGACAACGCGGGCCCGTCGCTGGTGCCCGCCTCGGTCGCCCGCCGCTGGAACGAGCGGTGGGCCTGGCCGCGGCTGCGCTCGGCGGTCAACAGCGACTTCTTCGCGCACGTCGAGGAGCACCACCTCGACCGGCTGGCGGTGCACGAGGGCGACTGGACCGACTGGTGGGCCGACGGGCTCGGCTCGGGCGCGCGCCCGCTCGGCTACGTCCGCCGCGCCCAGTCGGCGCTGCGCGCGGCCGAGACGCTGCACACGCTGGCCGGCGTGGACGTCACCGCGCAGGTGGACGCGGCCTACGACGGGGTCGCCCTGTTCAACGAGCACACCTGGGGGGCGGCCAACCCGTGGGAGGACGCCGAGGAGGCCGGTGACTCCGGCGGCCTGCAGTGGACGCGCAAGTCCTCCGGCGCCTACCAGGCCCAGGACGACGCGGCCGACCTGCTGCACGCGGGCGCGCGCCGGTTCGCGGCGGCCCTGTCGCCGGAGGGGGACAGGCCGGAGGGGGACAGCGCGGAGGGGGCCAGGCCGGAGGGGGACAGGCCGGCGTTCGCGGTCTTCAACCCGTCCACGCGGGCGCGGACCGACGTCGTGCGGATGTTCCTGCCGCGTGACGTGGTGGCCGTGGACGCGCCGATCGCGCTGGTGGACGCCAGGACCGGGGAGAGCGTGCCGCACCACGAGGAGTTCGTGGACCCCGACGACTGGCCGACCCGGCCGATCGGCCGGCACCTCCACGCGGTGGTCCGGGACGTGCCGGGCTTCGGGCACGTGCGCCTGGACGTTGTTTCCCGTGAAACCGCGGCGGCCGAGCCGGTCGAGCCGCGCGACGGCACGGTGATCGAGAACGAGTTCTACCGGGTCGCCTACGACCCGCGCGCGGGCTGCATCGGCTCGGTCTTCGACAAGCGGGCCGGCCGCGAGCTGGTCAACGCCGAGGCCGCGGCCGGCTTCGGCCAGTACGTCTACGACCGGTACGCGACGGCCCCGCACGTCAACCACCTGTCCGGCCACGTGGGCGCGCACGACCGCACGCTGCTCGGCGACCGGGACATCGGGCGGCACGCGGTGGTCACCGAGTGCCGGCGCACGGCGGTCGGCGAGCGGCTGGTCGTCGAGCTGCGCGGCAAGGGCGTCGACTGGATCCGCACCACGATCGAGCTGCACGACGGCGTGCCCCGCCTGGACCTCACCTACCAGCTCGCCAAGCAGGGCACGCCGGCCAAGGAGGCGGTGTTCCTGGCCTTCCCGTTCGCCGCGGGGCCGCCCACGGCCTGGGAGCTGACCGGCGGCGTCGGCGGGCCGGACGTGCCGCGGGTGCCGGGCTCGGCCGCGTACATGCTGCCCGTCCGGCACTGGATCGCCTTCGAGGACCCCGAGCTGACCGTCGCCTGGGCCACGCTGGAGGCGCCGTTGGTGCAGCTCGGCACCATCCACATGCCGTACGCGCCGTTCCCGCCCACGCTCGACCATGAGGACGGCACCGTCTACTCGTGGGCGCTCAACAACATCTGGGACACCAACTTCCCCGCCCAGCAGCAGGGCGAGACCACGTTCCGGTACGCGGTGACCTCCGAGGCGGGGGCCGGGGGGCGCCGGCTGGGCGCGGCGGCGGCGGCCGGGCTCACCGAGCCGTTCACCGGCGCGCTGGTCACCGGCGGGGCCCCGGCCGCCGTCACCTACGCCTCGGTGGACCATCCGGACGTGCTCATCACCTCGATCGGGCAGGACGGCGTCAGGCTCCAGTCGCTGGCGGCCGAGCCGGTCGAGGCGACGCTCACGCGGGGGGACGACACGTTCAAGGTCCGGCTGCCCGCCTGCGGGTTCGCCGTCGTCGGGGGGACACGCCCGTGAGGATCGTCGATGTCCGGGCCACCACGGTGGCCGTGCCGCTGGAGGCGCCGCTGCGGCACAGCAACGGCGCGCACTGGGGGCGCTTCGTCCGCACGCTGGTCGAGGTCGAGGCCGACAACGGGCTCGTCGGCCTGGGCGAGATGGGCGGTGGCGGGGAGAGCGCGGAGGCCGCCTTCCGCGCGCTGCTGCCGTACCTGCGCGGTCACGACCCCTTCCAGCTCGAAGCCCTGCGCTTCAAGATCGCCAACCCGACGGCGTCGCTCTACAACAACCGCACCCAGCTCCTCGCCGCCGTCGAGTTCGCCTGCCTCGACCTCGTCGGCCAGCACCTCGGGGTGGCGGTGTGCGACCTGCTCGGCGGGCGCGTCAGGGACGCGGTGCCGTTCGCGTCGTACCTGTTCTTCCGCTACGCGGACGACGCGGGCGCCGGCGAGGTCCGCACCCCCGGCCAGCTCGTCGAGCACGCGGCTCGGCTCAGGGATGCCCACGGCTTCACCGTCCACAAGCTCAAGGGCGGCGTCTTCCCGCCCGACTACGAGCTGGAGTGCTACCGGGCGCTGGCCGAGGCGTTCCCCGGCGACCGGCTCAGGTACGACCCGAACGCGGTGCTGTCGGTGGCCGAGGGCCTGCGCTTCGGCAAGGCCATCGAGGGGCTGAACAACGACTACCTGGAGGACCCGGTCTGGGGGCTGGAGGGGCTGCGGGCGGTGCGCGAGCGGGTCCGGGTGCCGCTGGCGACCAACACCGTGGTGGTCAACTTCGAGCAGCTCGCCTCCAACGTGCTGCGCAGGGCCGCCGACGTGGTGCTGCTGGACACCACGTTCTGGGGCGGCATCCGGCCGTGCGTGAAGGCGGCGGGGGTGTGCGAGACGTTCCAGCTCGGGGTGGCCGTGCACTCCTCGGGGGAGCTGGGCGTCCAGCTCGCGACCATGCTGCACCTCGGCGCGGTGCTGCCCAACCTCACCTACGCCGCCGACGCCCACTACCACCAGCTCCGCGACGACGTGATCGAGGGCGGCAAGCTGGCCTACTCGGGCGGGGCCATCGCGGTGCCGCAGGGGCCGGGGCTCGGGGTGCGGCTGGACCGGGAGCAGGTGGCGCGCTACGCCGAGCTGTACCGGGAGGTCGGCGGCTACCCGTACGACCGGGACCCGGGGCGGCCCGGCTGGTACGCCACCGTCCCGAACGAGCGTTTCGCCGACCCGGAGGCGACCGCCCCATAATGGGGCGATATGTCGGAAACTTCACAGCCGGCCCCGCCCGCTGACACCCTGGTGACCACCTCCCACACCCTGCCCTCCGGCCAGCCCTACACCGCCGTGACCGGCACGATGGTGCTGCGCGAGGAGGTGTTCACCGAGGGCAGGTTCGACGGGCTGCGGCCCAAGGCCGAGGTGTTCGTCACGGCGTACACGCTGGACGGCGCCGACCCCCGGCGCAGGCCCGTCACCTTCGCCTTCAACGGCGGGCCCGGCTCGTCGAGCGTGTGGCTGCACCTGGGCGTGCTGGGGCCGCGCCGGGTGGTGATGGGCGACGCGGGAGCGCTGTTGCCGCCCCCGTACGGGCTGGCCGACAACGAGGAGAGCCTGCTGGAGGTGAGCGACCTGGTCTTCATCGACCCGGTCTCCACCGGTTACTCGCGGGCCGCCGAGGGCGAGAAGCCGGAACCGTACCACGGCTTCACCGGCGACCTGGAGTCGGTCGGCGAGATCATCCGGCTGTGGACCACCAGGAACGGGCGGTGGATGTCGCCCAAGTTCCTGGCCGGCGAGTCGTACGGGACCGTGCGCGCGGCCGGCCTCGCCGACCACCTGCAGTCGCGCTACGGCATGTACCTCAACGGCGTCATGCTCATCTCCTCGGTGCTCGACTTCATCACCGGCGACTTCAACCAGGGCAACGACCTGGCCTACGCCCTCTACCTGCCGACCTACGCCGCCATCGCCCACTACCACGGGCTGCACGGCGACCGGCCGCTGGCCGAGGTGCTGCGCGAGGCCGAGGAGTTCGCCGGGCGCGACTACCCGTGGGCGCTGGCCCGCGGCAACCGGCTCACCGCCGACGAGCGCGCCGCCGCCGTCGCCAGGACCGCCGCCCTCACCGGCCTCAGCGAGGACTACGTGGACCGGGTGGACCTGCGCATCGAGCACATCCGCTTCTTCACCGAGGTGCTGCGCCCGCGCCGCCAGGTCGTCGGGCGGCTCGACGGCCGCTTCACCGGCTGGGACCCCGACGCCGGGCGCGAGCACTTCTCCGCCGACCCCAGCATGAACGCGATCATGGGGCCGTACAGCGCCGCGCTCAACCACTACCTGCGGACCGAGCTGGGCTACGCCAGCGACCTGCCGTACGAGCTGCTCACCTCGCGGGTGCAGCCGTGGTCGTACAAGGAGTTCGAGGGCGAGCACGTCCAGGTCGTGGACAAGCTGGCCGCGGCGATGCGGGCCAACCCGCACCTGCGGGTGCACGTGGCCTGCGGCTACCACGACGGGGCCACGCCGTACTTCGCCGCCGAGCACGCCTTCGCGCACCTGCCGGTGCCCGCCGAGCTGGCCCGCAACATCGAGTTCGCCTACTACGAGGCCGGGCACATGATGTACGTCCACGAGCCCAGCCGGCTGCGCCAGTCAGCGGACCTGGCCGCCTTCGTGCTGGGCGAGCACGGCTGACGCCTGCCGCAGCCGGGCGGCCAGGTTGGCGTGGAGCGCGGCGAAGCGCCCCTGGTTGTCCCTGACGACGGCCCGCTGCAGCTCGGCGTCGGCCGCGTGCCAGGCGGCCACCAGGCCCGAGGACCACTTGCACTGCGTGTCGGCGACCGCGGTCTGCTTCTCGTCCTCGGTGACGGTGCGCTCGTCCAGGTTCCAGCGGCTGTCGGCGATGGCCGCCTCCGGCTCCGGGTAGTCGTGGCCGGCCTGGCTCATGCACGTGTGCCAGCGCCCGGCCGCCGCCGTCACCGGTGGCTCCTTCGCCGACTGCTCCAGGGTGAGCGCGTCCTGCTCCGACAGCCACGGCCAGTCCGCCCTGCGCGCGCCCCGCTCCAGCAGCGCCGTCGCCCGGTCCAGGCAACCGCGCTGCTTCGCGGTCCCGTACAGGTGCTGCCGGGCGGGCGCGGGCAGGGCGGCCGCCCAGGCGGCGGTGGTGTCGGGGGAGGGCGGGCGGGCCAGGTGGTAGCCGTAGCGGCGGGCCGCCTCGGTGTCCACGACGCCGTAGCGGCGGGAGTTGCCCGGGTCGAGCTCGGCGATGAGCGCCGGGTCCTCCACGGGCGGATCGAGGGTGACGCCGTGCGCCCGCATGCACCGCATCACCAGCAGGTTGTGCGCGTTGCCCAGGGTGGCCCGCTGCTCGGGGGTGGTCTTGTACGCGTCGAACGGAAGCACGAGCTGCGCGACCGCGGTGACGCCCGCGGGCGCGGGCGGCAGCCGTCGTGGCTCCTCCGCCCCGCAGGCGGCCACGGCCAGCAGCGACGTGCCTGCGAGAAGAGCGCGACAGCCGGTTTCCAGCGGCCAGTTCCGGAAACCGGCACCCCCGTTTCCGGTCAGCGGCACCAGATGTCGAGCGAGCTGGCGCGGTTGCTGCCGACGGCGTTGTTCGCGAGGAACCCGTCGTTGGAGTTGTGCGTGAACGTGCTGTGCGCGCCGGTGTAACCCGGGTGCTGCCACAGCGTGGCACTGCAGCCGATTCGGTTGCGCACCGAACTGGTCTCGTTGTTCATGCTCTGCCAGGAATTGCTGAAGTCCCAGTTCAGCCAGTTGTTGTCGGCGAAGTTCGAATCGTCCGAGACGAAGTCGCGCCAGTGATCGACCTGCCCGCGGTTGTAGTCGAAGCCCGCGTACAGGCAGACCCGGCCGCCGTAGCAGGTCGAGCGGGGGCTGGCCACCGCGGCTGCGGCGGGGGCGACCACGGTGAACAGAGCGGCCGCCGCGACGATGCCGGCGGCCTTTTTGCTGATCCTCACAGGTCTCTCCTCGATCGGTGAGTCGTTTCGACCACGTAACTTAGCGTGCCGTCCCGAATACGAGTCGTCATGACTCGCCGAAACGGCTGCGGCTGAACGCCCGTTCGCGGGTCGCGCGCCGTGGACGCCGTCACACTCGTATCAAGGGATTGACCTGGGAGTTTTCTTGTTGACGTAACTCTTGCCATTCAAGAAAGGAAAAACGCCTATTCGGGGAGCGCGGCCGGGTTCCGCGCCAGCAGGCCCCCGTCCACGCGGTGCTCGGCCCCGGTGATGAACGACGAGCGCGGCCCGGCCAGGAACGCCACCAGCTCGGCCACCTCCTCGGGCCGCCCCACCCGGCCCAGCGGGTGGGCCTGCCCCCACTGCCGGACCTGCTCCTCCTGCGACAGCTCGCCCCGCCACAGGTCGGCCGCCCAGCGCAGCATCGGGGTGTCCACCGAGCCCGGGCACACGACGTTGACCCGGATGCCGTCGGGCGCGTGGTCCAGCGCCATGGCCCTGGTCAGGCCGTTGATCGCGGCCTTGCTCGCGGTGTAGGCCGCCACCTGGGCCTGTGAGGAGAACGCCTGCACCGACGACACGAGCACGATCGAGCCGCCGCCGCGCGCCCGCAGCCGGGGGACGGCGGCCTTGCAGGTCAGGTAGACGCCCTTGAGGTTGACGTCCAGCACCTCGTCCCAGACCTCCTCGGGAGTGTCCTCGACGGTGCCGTAGCGCTGCACGCCCGCGCAGGTCACCACGATGTCGAGCCCGCCGAACCGGGACACCGCCAGCTCCACCAGGTCGCGCATCTCGCCGGCCCGGCGCACGTCGGCGATGCGGCCGACCACCCGCCCGGTGTCCAGCTCGGCCTCCCTGCCCGCGCCGCAGAGCACCACGGACGCCCCGCCGGCCGCCAGCCGGTCCACCACCGCCCGCCCGATCCCCGTCGAGCCGCCCGTGACCAGCGCCACCTTGCCGTCGAACTCGCTCACTGGTGCACCACCTCCACGCGCCACCGCAACCTCTTCGTCTCGTGAGGGCCGAGGGCGAGAGCCGTCCCGTTGGCCACGGCCGCGGCCAGGCCGTCGGTCGGCATGCTGGAGAACGGTTCGAGGCCCAGCGTGTACGCCCGTCCCCACCAGGGGTAACCGGTGGACGCGCCCAGCTCCTGCCACATCCACAGGTAGGGGAGGAGCGTGGCGTCCCAGGTCACTCGCATACCGATATCCCCTGAAATTTCGTACCAACCTTCGGGGCCGAAGCCCGTCAGGTACACGATGTCGCTCGGCGCCCCCGGCTCCTGGACCACGCTCAGGTCCGTCTCCGCGCCGTCGGCGGCGGGCACCAGCGGCCACCACCACGGCCCGCCCGGCCGTACCCGCCGCCGCCCGTCCGGCCCGATCGCGCTCCCGTGCGGGATCACCCGCACCCCCTCCGGCAGCCTGATCCGGGCCCCGGGCCGCAGGAACGGCCGGCCGTACACGAGATGCTGCCCCCACATCGCGTGCAGCGGGACGGGGGAGTCGTTCGTGGCCGACGACTCGACCTCCAGCGCGGCCGTGCCCGACCGCAGCCGCAGCACCCTCTCCATCCGGTACGGCAGCCGCCGCGTCCGCACCGCGAGCCGGACCGCCACCTCCTCCTCGCGGTCGGCCACGACCTCGCACGACCACGGCAGGCCCGCGACCTCGCCGTGCTGGGCCAGCCGCGCGCCCCGGTACTCGCTCGGCGCGCCGCCGTTGGGGAAGACCTCCTGCCAGCCGCCCTCGTAGTGGTCCACGAACTGGGCGACGTCGTCGGCCGCGCCCTGAAGGTGGTCGCGCGGATCGCGCAGGCCCTGCGGCGAGAGCCAGACCAGGTCGGTGTCGGTGGGCTTGTGCAGGAACTCCACCACGTCCCCGCCCTTGCCCGGCACGGCGGTCACCCGCAGCCGCTCGTTCTCCAGCACCACCGCCCGCAGCCCGTCGAGGGTGACGTGCCGCAGCCGTGCTCCCCAGTTGCGTCTCACCTCAGGGTCACGTCCAGGAAGCGGGGGCGGTAGATGGTCACGTCGCGGTAGTGGTCGGTGTTGACGAAGCTGTTGACGTTGTAGGAGACCACCAGCCCGTCCCCGGCGACCTCGGGATGGGCGTGGGCGTTGTAGGTGAAGACGTTCCCGCCGGTCTCGGGGGTCGTGTAGACGTGCTGCCGGTCGGTGAACGGGCCGGCGGGCGAGCACGAGGAGTAGGCCACGATCTCCGGGCTCAGCGGCGTGGAGGTGTCGTGCGTGATCAGGACGTACCGGGAGCCGACCCGGGTGACGCTGTACTCGTTCGCCACCCCGCTCATGATCCGCGCCGAGTCGGCCTCGTCCGGCGACCAGGTGCCGCCGGCCGTCAGGAACTCCCACGTCCCGAGCAGGCTCTGCCCCTTGACCCGGGCGAGGTGCATGTACTTCGGCGAGCCGAGGTCCTCCACCCCGTAGACATAGGTGTAGCCGCCGTCCTTGAGCGTGGCGGAGGCCCAGGAGACGCCGTGCCCGGAGGGCAGGTCGTGCACGCTGATCGGCCGCTCCAGCCGCCCGGGGGCGAACCTGGCCACCACGTTGCGGTGCCAGCGCCAGTCCCAGGTGCCGGTGCCGAAGCGCTCGTACTCCTGGTAGGTGACCTCGACGACGCCGCCGGCCAGCGTGGCGTCCCCGGCCCAGTACCAGTGGGAGCCGTCGCGCGGCGGCATCACGGCGGACGGGTCCGCGGCGGTGCCGCCGTGGATGGTGGACAGCCGGCCGCCGCGCTCGACGGCGAAGGTGTTGTTGAGGAAGACCGTGCTGCCGCCCTCCTCGACCACGGGCGGGCGCGAGCCGTCGGCGTTCACCCGGCCCAGGAAGGTGTCGGAGAAGATCCACAGCTCCTTGCCGCCCGGCAGCCGGAGCGAGTAGGTGCCGTCGGCGCCGGTCCAGTCGTCCAGGCGGCTGTTGTCGCCGCCGTACGCGGTGAACAGGCTCGTCAGGCGGGCATCGGTGGCGGCGCCGGCGACCACCACGGGGGCGCACCCGGCCGCCGCCCCGGCGGGCGGGGACGGCGCGGCCGTGAGCCCGAGCAACGCGATGACCAGGGGGGCGAGCGCGGAGCGGAATCGCGTCATGGCTGGTTCCTAGGGGGTGAGGTTCCCTACAGTTCTAGTCATTAGATCACTTGCTGTCCAGGGCCTCTCGCCGACGCGGACAAGGAACGCCGGCCGAAAACCGGGTGCGGAAGGCGGATTCCGGCGGATAACCTGCGCGAATGGGCCACGTCGAAGTAGGACATCTGACATACGTGCTGCCCGACGGGCGGCCCCTGCTCAACGACGTCTCCTTCCGCATCGGTGAGGGGGTCAAGGCGGCGCTCGTCGGGCCGAACGGCGCGGGCAAGACCACGTTGCTGCGCCTGATCGCCGGCGACCTGCAACCCGTGGACGGCAGCGTCGCCAGCTCGGGCGGGCTGGGCGTGATGCGGCAGTTCATCGGCAGCGTCCGGGACGGCAGCGGCGTGCGCGAGCTGCTGCTGGGCGTGGCGCCGCCGGCCGTGCGCGAGGCCGCCGAGCGGCTGGACGCGGCCGAGCTGGCCATGATGGAGCGCGACGACGAGAAGACGCAGATGCGCTATGCGCAGGCCATCGCCGACTACACCGACGCGGGCGGCTACGAGATCGAGGTCCTGTGGGACACCTGCACGGTGGCCGCGCTCGGCGTGCCGTACGAGAGGGTGAAGTACCGGGACGTGGCGACGCTGTCCGGCGGCGAGCAGAAGCGGCTCGTGCTGGAGGCGCTGCTGCGCGGCCCCGACCAGACCCTCCTGCTCGACGAGCCCGACAACTACCTCGACGTGCCCGGCAAGGAGTGGCTGGAGCAGCAGCTCAAGGAGACGCCCAAGACCGTGCTGCTGGTCAGCCACGACCGCCAGCTCCTCGCCAACGCCGCCGACCGCATCGTCACGGTCGAGTCGGGCGGGGTGTGGATCCACGGCGGCGGGTTCGCCACGTACGCCGAGGCCCGCAGGGCCCGCAACGAGCGCCTGGACGAGCTGCGCAGGCGCTGGGACGAGGAGCACGCCAAGCTCAAGGCCCTGGTCAACATGCTCAAGAACAAGGCCAGGTACAACGACGGCATGGCCCCCGCCTACCACGCCGCCCAGACGCGGCTGCGCAGGTTCGAGGAGGCGGGCCCGCCCGAGGTGGCCCCGGCCGAGCAGAACATCCGCATGCGGCTGCGCGGCGGGCGCACCGGCAAGCGCGCGGTCATCTGCGAGGGCCTGGAGCTGAGCGGCCTCATGCGCCCGTTCGACCTGGAGGTCTGGTACGGCGAGCGGGTCGCGGTGCTCGGCTCCAACGGCTCCGGCAAGTCGCACTTCCTGCGCCTGCTGGCAGGCGAGCCGGTCGCGCACGAGGGCACGGCCCGGCTGGGCGCGCGCGTGGTGCCCGGCCACTTCGCCCAGACCCATGCCCGGCCCGACCTGCGGGGGCGTACCCCAGTCGAGATCGTCATGGCCGAGCACGCCCGGCTGAAGAACGAGGCCATGAAGGCGCTGGCCCGCTACGAGCTGGCGGGCCGGGTGGCCGAGCAGCGCTTCGAGACGCTGTCCGGCGGCCAGCAGGCCCGGCTGCAGATCCTGCTGCTGGAGCTGTCCGGGGCGACGCTGCTGCTGCTCGACGAGCCGACCGACAACCTCGACCTGGCCAGCGCCGAGGCGCTGCAGGCGGGCCTGGACGCCTTCGACGGCACGGTGCTGGCGGTCACCCACGACCGCTGGTTCGCCGCCGACTTCGACCGCTACCTGGTCTTCGGCTCCGACGGCACGGTCTACGAGTCCCCGGAGCCGGTCTGGGACGAGACCAGGGTCGTGCGGCGGCGTTAAAGAGTTGGTACGGCTGGCGCGTGTCACGTGCCAGCCGTGCCCATGCGCGGGTTATCACGGCAAAGTGATCCCACGCAGCCGAACCGCCAGCCTTCTCGCACTCGGGGCGATCTGCCTCGCGGGGTGCTCCAGCGACAAGCAGCCGGCGCAGGAGCTCAAGCCTCTGGCGCTCAAGGAACAGGTCTCGAACATCGTCAAGTCGGCGGACGGGTACGCCGTCAACTGGGCCGGTGTGCTCAGCAACGCCAACCCCTGGCACTTCGGCGAGCATGTGGTGGCCACGATCGTCGGCCAGGACGCCAAGGGGACGGAGGTCGTCCGGCTGGACCAGCCGCTGGACGCGGTGCCGCCGGGCGGGACGCTGGAGTTCACCGGGCAGGCCACCGCCGCCGAGAAGCCGGCCAAGGTGGTCATCCGGTACCGGCCCGCGCAGTGGCGGCAGGCGGCGCGCATCGCCTCCGCCTTCCAGCGGTTCCCCATCACGCGGGCCCAGACATTGCGCCAGAAGAACGGCTCTTACCTCATCACCGGATATGTGGGTAATCCCTATCAATTGGCGGCGGGAAGCCTGGTCGTGAACGCGCTGCTGCGCGACAAGGCGGGCAAACTGCTCGGCGGCGGCAGCACGTTCGTGGACGACGTGAAAGCCGGCAGCCCTCCTCGCTTCATCATGACCGCCTCGGGGCTGCCGCGTGGCGCGGCGGTCGCCAGGACCGACATCACGGCCAGGACCTGGGGCTCGACCGGCCGCCCCTACGACGACCTGGCGATGGCCGGCGCCGTGCCGGTGCACACGGTCAAGCCGACGACCGAGCCGTTCGCGGAGGACCGGAGCACGCAGATCGTGGCGGATTACCGCCAATAATTCGCGAAAAATCGCGATTGCTTCCTCGAAACTGAACCGACAAGTGATGCCATCGGCGCGGAACCGCTGGAACTACTAGTTACCGATCCATTACCTTCGGTCACATGGACGACCGCACCCTGGTGGACGCGCTCCGCGCCCGTGACCCCGGCGCTCCCGCCGCGCTGTACGACGCGTACGCGGAGGGCGTCTACCGCTACTGCCGGTCCCTCCTCCCCGACGCCGACAGCGCCCAGGTGGCGCTGCGCGACACGCTGATCGCCGCCGAGGCGCACGCCGGGTCGCTGGGCGAGCCCGCCCGGCTGCGCTCCTGGCTGTACGCCCTGGCCCGCGCCGAATGCCTGCGCCGCCGCGCCGCCCCGCGGGCCCCCGTCCCGCCCGAGGTCCCGTCCGGCCTCCCGCCGGAGCAGGCCCGCGCGGCCGAGCTGCGAGTCACGGCCTGGAACGCCGTCCAGAGCCTGCCCCTCGCCGACCGCGAGGTGCTGGAGCTGGCGATCCGGCACGGGTTGCCCGACACCGAGCTGGCGCAGGTCTTCGCCGTCCCGGTCCGCCAGGCCCGCGCCGCCGTGGAGGCCGCGCGCGACCGGCTGCGCAGCGCGATCACCGTCGAGGTCCTGGCCCGTACGCGGCCCGGCGAGTGCCCCGGACGGGCCGCCATCCTGGAGGGCTCCTCCGGGAGGCTGACCCCCGAGACCCGCGCGCGGCTGGCGCGGCACCTGCGGGAGTGCGCGACCTGCTCGCCGTACCGGAGCCGGCAGGTCTCGGCCGCCAAGGTGCTGGAGCTGCTGCCGCCGGCCGAGCTGCCCGGCTCGCTGCGGGTCAGGGTGCTGAGCTGCTTCGCCGACCCCGAGCTGGCGCCCTACCGGCGTTACGTCGCCCGGCGCGCGGGCGGCCTGGGCGCCGCCGGGTTTCCCGTTCCCCTGGAGAGGGTGGAGGAGACCCCGCGGTGGCCCAGAGCTCTGGCCGTGGCGCTGGCGGCGGTCGTGGCCGTGGCGGCGACAGCGGTGATCTTCCAGGGGCTCGGCGGCGACGGCGTGGTGCGGGAGGTGACGACGGCGGCGTTCCCCCCGGCCGGCGAGCCTCCCGCCGTCCGGCTGCCCTGGCAGCGGCAGCCGCCCCAGGACGTGCCCATGACCGTGGAGCCCGTGGTGAACGCCACGGCCACCCGCCCCGCCGTCGCGCCGTACCCTTCGGGCGGCACCGCCGGGCCCGTGCCCGCCCTGCCGCCCGCCGTGCCGACCGTGCCCGCCCTGCCCACTGTGCCCGCCCTGCCCACTGTGCCCGCCCCGCCCACCGGGCCCGCCCGGCCGCAGAGCCCTCCGGCGGCGCCCGCCGAGCCCGGCCACGACACGGTCACCCCGGTCGTCCCGGACGTCCCCGGCCCCGGCGGCTCGGGCCGGGATCCCAGCGCGAGCCGCACCGCGTGGCCGGGGCGCCCAGGCCCCCGCCCGCGCCCGCGCCCCGGCGGCTCCTGCCCGCACGCCGCGGCCTGCCTCACCCCGACGCCCACCCCGGCCCCGCCTCCGACGACGGCCACCCCCTCCGCCCCGCCTCCGGCGACGGTCACGCCCGCGCCCAGCGAGCAACCGCAGACCTCGCCCGGCGGCACCGCCTGACTTCGTCCGCACCGGAGTGCCCTGTCACGTTACGTGAGTGAACCGGTGGGAATCGTGTGCATAGAGTAACCAGATCTTTTCGGGGGACCTATGCGCACATTTGCGGCAGTGCTGCTGGCGGGCTGCCTCCTGGTCGCCCTGTGCCCGCCGGCCTGCCCCGAGCCCCGCCCCGGCCCGCGCGACAGCCGCGGGACCGGCGGCGACGGCCGCGGGGCCGGTCACGAAGCTCCCCGGACCGTCCGCCAGGCCCGCGCGACCGTGCGCGAGCGCTCCCGCGCCCTGGCCGCCACGAGCGCCAGGCTGGCCACCGCGCAGTCCCGCCTGGCGAGGCTGACGGCCGAGGTGGAGCGCCTGGTGGAGGCGTACAACGGGGAGATGGTGCGGCTGCGCGCGGCCGAGGAGCGGGCCCGCCGGGCGGAGGCGCGCCTGGCCGCCGCCGACGCCGAGGTGGAGCGGGCCAGGCAGCCGGTCGCGCTGCTCGCCGCCCAGGCGTACGGCGGGCTCGGCACGCTGGAGCCGATCATGGGCCTGCTGACCGACCGCGGCGACGACGACGGCGCGCTGCACCGCGCGGGCCTGCTCGACCAGCTCAGCGGCGAGCGGGCGGCGATCCTGGCCAGGTTGCGCGACGCCCGCGAGGTGGCCGCGATCCTGCGGACCCAGGCGATCGAGGCCCGCGCGGCCCAGCAGGCCCTGGCCGGGCGCGCCGCCGCGGCCAAGCGGGCCGCCAGGGCCGCCGTGGCCGGTCAGCGCCTTGAGGCGCGGGCGCTGCGGGCCCGCGAGGACCGCCTGCGGCACCGCCTGGACGCCGCCCGCAGCCGCGCCGAGCTGCTGGCCAGGCGGCGCGCCGTGGCGGCCTCGGCGGCCGCGCTGATGACCGGCGGCTCGGCCCTGGGGGACGTGGCCGCCGACTGGGCGCTCACCCAGCTCGGCAAGCCGTACGTGTGGGCGGCGGCCGGCCCGGCCACCTACGACTGCTCGGGCCTGACGATGCGGGCCTGGGAGCGGGCCGGCGTCCGGCTCGACCATTGGACGGGCACCCAGTGGACGGCCGGCCCGCACGTCCCGCTCAACCGGCTGCGCCGCGGCGACCTGCTGTTCTTCGCCTACGACCCGAACGACCCCGCCACGATCCACCACGTCGGCATCTACGTGGGCCGCGGCCGGATGGTGCACGCCCCGCAGACCGGCGACGTGGTGCGGGTGGCCCCGCTCTGGCGAGGGGACCTGGTGGGCGCCACCAGGCCCCTCTGAGGCGTCAGTGATGCCCGCCGGACTCCTTGAGCCGCTGGAAGGAGCGCTCGATCTCGGCCTCGGCCTCGGCGCGGCCCACCCAGTTGGCGCCCTCGACGGACTTGCCGGGCTCCAGGTCCTTGTAGACCTCGAAGAAGTGCTGGATCTCCAGCCGGTCGAACTCCGACACATGGTGGATGTCCTGGATGTGGTGCATCCGCGGGTCGGTGGACGGCACGCACAGAACCTTGTCGTCGCCGCCCTTCTCGTCGGTCATCCGGAACATGCCGACCGCCCGGCAGGTGATGTAGCAGCCGGGGAAGGTCGGCTCCTGCAGCAGCACCAGGGCGTCGAGCGGGTCGCCGTCCTCGCCGAGGGTGTTCTCGATGAAGCCGTAGTCGGCGGGGTACTGCGTGGAGGTGAACAGGAGCCGGTCAAGCCGGATCTTCCCGGTTTCGTGGTCCACTTCGTACTTGTTCCGTTGTCCCTTGGGAATCTCAACGACAACGTCGAACTCCACCGCGGTTCCTCCGCTCAAGCCCCCGGGCACCCCCGGACGGGCGTTAATGTCTCTAGGCGAACACAGGAGAGAGGGCAGGCGACGTGGCGCGGCACGACCGGTTGGTGACGCTGGCCACTCTCGCCGTGCTCCAGGTGCTGACGGTCGTCACCGGCGTGTACGCGATGACCACCGACTTCAGCCTGGGCGCGCTGACGAGGCAGACGTCACCGACCGAGCCGACGGCGTCCCCGCCGGAAGGGTCTCCTCCACCCGTCCCCGTGGTCACCTCCGGGCCGGTGCTGGCCGGGCTTTCGGCGACGTCAGGGAACGGACCTCTCCCGACTAAGGGTACTTTGACGCGGCAGCTCACCGACGCGCTGGGTGACGAAGCTCTCGGCGAGCGGGTGGGCGCGGTGGTGCTCGACGCGGTGACCGGCGAGCGGATCTTCGCCGCGAACGCCGACACGCCGATCACGCCGGCCTCCACCACCAAGATCGCCACCTGCACCGCGGCGCTCGCCTCGCTGGGCCCGGACACCCGCCTGGCCACCCGCGTGGTCCAGGGCGGCACCCCCGGCTCGGTGGTCCTCGTGGGCGGCGGCGACCCGCTGCTGGCGGGCCCGTCGGCCCGGCCGGCGTACCCGAAGCAGGCGAGCCTCGCCACCCTGGCCGCCCGCACGGCCGCCGCGCTCAAGGCCCAGAACGTCAAGAAGGTCACCCTCACCTACGACACGTCGCTGTTCACCGGCCCCGCCAAGGCCGCCGGCTGGAAGCCCGGCTACATCCCCGAGGGCAACGTGGCCCCGGTGTACGCCCTCGCCATGGACGAGGGCCGCCAGAACCCGCGCGCCAACATCCCCCGCGTCCCCGACCCGCCCGCCCACGCCGCCGCCGCCTTCGCCCGGCTGCTCGGCAAGCAGGGCGTCTCCGTGACCGGGCCGGTCCGCCCCGGCAGGGCCCCGGCCGGAGCCGCCGAGCTGAGCCGGGTCGAGTCCGCGCCGATCTACGCGCTCGTCGAGCACACGCTCACCCGCAGCGACAACGACATGGCCGAGGCGCTGCTCAGGCACGTCGCGCTGAAGGAGGGCCAGCCGGCCTCGTTCGAGGGCGGCGCCAAGGCCGCGCTCGCCGTGCTGCAACGGCTGAACGCCGCCCAGGGCATCGCGCTGTCCGACGGCAGCGGCCTGTCCACCCGCAACCGCATCAGCCCCGCCGCCCTGGCCAAGCTGGTCGCGATGGCCGGCTCGCCGTCCTCGCCCGGCCTGCACGCGGTGGCCTCCGGCATGCCGATCGCCGGCTTCTCCGGCACCCTCGGCAACGGCCACCGCTTCACCGCCGCCGACAGCCGTGGCCAGGTGGGCCTGGTCCGCGCCAAGACCGGCACGCTCAACAACGTCAACACCCTGGCCGGCCTGGCCACCACCAAGGACGGCCGGCTGGTCACCTTCGCGTTCATGGCCGACCAGGTGCCGGTCAACGCCGAGCCCGTGCTCGACCGCCTGGCGGCCATCGTCGCGCGGTCTTGAGCGGAACCACGTACGGTGGACGGTATGCAGGTGATCGACTGGGATCTGGCCGTCACGACCGGCACGCGTTTGGTGCGCCCCGGTCCTCAAGTGAGCCGGGAGGAGGCCAGGCAGGCCGTCACCGAGCTCCGCACCCTGTCGCGCGAGGCCGAGGGCCACGTGCGGGAGTTCACGAAGATTCACACCGAGACCTCGCCCCAGCCGGCCACCATCGTGGACCGTCCGGGCTGGATCAAGGCCAACGTCGAGGGGTTCCGGGTGGTGCTCGAACCCCTGACCCAGCGCGTGGGCAACAGCTCCAACCCGCCGCCCGCCATCGTCACGGCCGTGGGCTCGCGCATCACGGGCGTCGAGGTCGGGGCGGTCCTGGCCTTCCTCGCCTCGCGCGTGCTGGGCCAGTACGAGCTGTTCCTGCCGCCCGACCCCACCGGGCAGGAGCCGACGGGGCGGCTGACGCTCGTCGCGCCCAACATCGTCCACGCCGAGCGCGAGATGGGCGTCGACCCGCACGACTTCCGCCTGTGGGTGTGCCTGCACGAGGAGACCCACCGGGTACAGTTCACGGGCGTGCCGTGGCTGCGCGAGTACGTGCGCTCGCAGATGACGGAGTTCCTGCTCGCCTCCGACCTCGACCTGCCCACGCTGCTCGAACGCCTCCGCAACGCCGCCGACACGGTGGCCGACGTGGTGCGCGGCGGCGAGGGCAACCTCATCGACGTCATCCAGTCGCCCGCCCAGAAGGCCATCCTCGACCGGCTGACGGCCGTGATGACCCTGGTGGAGGGGCACGGCGACTACGTGATGGACGCCGTGGGCCCGTCCGTGGTGCCGTCGGTGGCCGACATCCGCGGCAAGTTCGCCCAGCGCCGCGAGGGCGGCTCCCGCCTCGACCGCACGGTGCGGCGGCTGCTCGGCATCGAGGTCAAGATGAAGCAGTACGCCGAGGGCTCGGCGTTCGTCCGCCAGGTGGTCGGCCGCGTGGGCATGGACGGCTTCAACAAGGTCTGGACCAGCAAGGACACCCTGCCCACCCTCCAGGAGATCGCCGACCCCGGCTCCTGGATCGACCGCGTGGTCGGCAAGCCCGCCCTTCCCGCCTCCTGACCGGCCGGCGGTTCTCCGCCGGTGCCGTGGACCCGCGACAATGGCAGCCGTGGGTCCACATCCAGCCGTAGCCGACGTCCGCAGGGCCGTCCGGGAGGCGCTCGCCGACCTGCCGCGCGCGGCCCTGGTGCTGGCGGCGTGCAGCGGCGGGGCCGACTCCACCGCGCTCGCCGCCGCGCTGGCGTTCACCGCTCCGCGGACGGGCCTGCGCGGCGGGCTGCTGACGGTCGATCACGGGCTCCAGGCGGGCTCGGCCGGGCGGGCGCGCGAGGTCGCCGCCCAGGGCGCCCGGCTGGGGCTGGAGCCCGCGGAGGTCCTCACCGTCACGGTGGGCACCGCGGGCGGCCCCGAGGCGGCGGCCAGGGACGCCCGCTACGCCGCGCTCGCCGAGGCCGCCGACCGGCACGGGGCCGCCGCCGTGTTGCTCGGCCACACCAGGGACGACCAGGCCGAGACCGTGCTGCTCGGGCTGGCCAGGGGGAGCGGGCCGCGCTCGCTGTCCGGCATGGCGGCACGCGCCGGGCGCTACCGCCGGCCCTTCCTGGAGCTGCCCAGGGCCACCACCGTGGCCGCCTGCCGGGCGTTCGGCCTCGACCCCTGGGACGACCCGCACAACGACGACCCCCGCTACACCCGGGTCCGCGTCCGCCGCCGGGTGCTGCCCGTGCTGGAGGCGGAGCTCGGCCCCGGCGTGGCCGAGGCGCTGGCGCGGACCGCCCGGATGGCCCGCGAGGACGCCGACGCGCTGGACGAGTGGGCCGAATCGGCGTTCCAGAATTGCGCTCTTAGCGATATCGACGGGTCTGTGGCCCTCGCCGTGGGGGAACTGGAGAAGCTTCCCGACGCCGTGCGGCGGCGGGTGCTGCGCCGGGCGGCCCTCGCCGCCGGAGCGCCGTCCGGCGCCCTCTCCGCGACGCACGTGCTGGCCGTGGATCGGCTGGTCACGCGGTGGCGCGGGCAGAAGGCCGCGGACCTGCCGGGGGGTCTGAGCGCCGCGCGGCGGTATGGCACCCTGATACTCGCCAAGAGTCCCCGCGCGTAAGGAAACACAGGTGGACGCTGCCGACATGGGCAATGACCTGGAGAAAGTGCTCATCTCCGAGGACGACCTCCAGGCCAAGATCAAAGAGCTGGCCGGGCGCATCGACGACGACTACGCGGGCAAGGACCTGCTGCTCGTGGGCGTGCTCAAAGGCGCCGTCATGGTGATGGCCGACCTTGCCAGGGCCTTGCACGTGCCGGTTCAGATGGACTGGATGGCGGTGTCGTCCTATGGCGCGGGCACGAAGTCGTCCGGCGTCGTCCGCGTGCTGAAAGACCTCGACACCGACATCCTCGACCGCCACGTGCTGATCGTCGAGGACATCATCGACTCCGGCCTCACCCTGCACTGGCTGCTGGAAAACCTGAAGTCCCGCAATCCCGCCTCGCTGGAGATCTGCACCGCGCTGCGCAAGCCCGACGCGGTGAAGGTGCCGATCGACGTCAAATACGTCGGCTTCGACATCCCCAACGAGTTCGTCATCGGTTACGGGCTCGACTACGCGGAGCGATACCGGAACCTGCCGTTCATCGGCACGCTCGCACCCCACGTCTACCGATAGAACCCCCGATAGAGCGCCAAGCAATGCCTCTTGCCACGACCGGGAACATCGCGCAACGTGACGTACGTTGATAGGGCAAGGCCGGTGTAGCGGGCGGTCCCTCCGCGCGCTCTGCCGGTGTACCTTCAGACTCCGGAAGGGTGACCTTGCGTCCCCTTCGGGTAGTCAGAAGTCGCGGTGTCGGATGCCGCGGCCCCGGGCACGCCCGGGGTTCCAGGCCATGGTCAGGAAGGGACGGGCCCGCAAGGGGTTCCGCATCGGATGGATCTCAAGCGATTTACACGTGGGCCACTGCTGTGGATCCTGGGCATCGTCGTGCTGCTCCTGCTCGTCACCCAGCTGTGGAGTGGCGGCGGCAGTTTCAAGCAGGCCGACACATCCCTGGTCCTCCAGCAGATTCGCGCCGGCAATGTCAGCAACGCCAAGGTCGTCGACAAGGACAACCGCATCGAGGTGACGCTGAAGAACCCCGTCGCGGTCCGGAACGGCGATCAGCCGACCAAGCTGATCCAGGCTTACTGGGTGACCGGCTACGGCAGCAAGCTGACCGATGAGCTCCAGGCCCAGGTCGACGCCAAGCGGACCGACAGCTTCACCACCGAGGTGCCCCAGGAGAACCTCCTGGTCAGCATTCTCGTGAGCTTCCTGCCGATCGTCATCATCGTGCTGCTCTTCCTGTTCCTGATGAACCAGATGCAGGGCGGCGGCTCGCGGGTGATGAACTTCGGCAAGTCGAAGGCCAAGCTCATCACCAAGGACACCCCCAAGACCACCTTCGCCGACGTCGCCGGCGCGGACGAGGCCATCGAGGAGCTCCAGGAGATCAAGGAGTTCTTGCAGGCCCCGGCCAAGTTCCAGGCGATCGGCGCCAAGATTCCCAAGGGCGTGCTGCTCTACGGCCCGCCCGGCACCGGCAAGACCCTGCTGGCCCGCGCCGTCGCGGGCGAGGCGGGCGTGCCGTTCTACTCGATCTCCGGCTCCGACTTCGTCGAGATGTTCGTCGGCGTCGGCGCCTCCCGGGTGCGCGACCTGTTCGAGCAGGCCAAGGCGAACGCCCCGGCGATCATCTTCATCGACGAGATCGACGCGGTCGGCCGCCACCGCGGCGCCGGCCTCGGCGGCGGTCACGACGAGCGCGAGCAGACCCTCAACCAGCTCCTCGTCGAGATGGACGGCTTCGACGTCAAGGGCGGCGTGATCCTCATCGCCGCGACCAACCGGCCCGACATCCTCGACCCGGCGCTGCTGCGCCCCGGCCGCTTCGACCGCCAGGTCACCGTCGACCGCCCCGACCTGGAGGGCCGCAAGGGCATCCTCAAGGTCCACGGCCGCGGCAAGCCGTTCGCGCCCGACGTCGACCTCGACGTCATCGCGCGGCGCACCCCCGGCTTCACCGGCGCCGACCTGGCCAACGTGATCAACGAGGCCGCCCTGCTCACCGCGCGGGCCGACCAGAAGCTGATCACGATGGACGTCCTGGAGGAGTCGATCGACCGTGTCATGGCAGGGCCCGAGCGCAAGTCGCGGGTCATGTCCGACAAGGAGAAGAAGATGATCGCCTACCACGAAGGCGGTCACGCGCTGGTGGCGCACGCCCTGCCCAACGCCGACCCGGTGCACAAGATCACCATCCTGTCCCGCGGCCGCGCCCTCGGCTACACGATGACGCTGCCGATGGAGGACAAGTTCCTGGCCACCCGGTCGGAGATGATGGACCAGCTCGCGATGCTGCTGGGCGGCCGCGCGGCGGAGGAGCTCGTCTTCCACGAGCCCACCACCGGCGCCTCCAACGACATCGAGAAGGCCACGGCGGTCGCCCGCCGCATGGTCACCGAGTACGGCATGAGCGAGCAGCTCGGCGCCCGCAAGTTCGGCACCGGGCAGGCCGAGGTGTTCCTCGGCCGCGAGATGGGCCACGAGCGCGACTACTCCGAGAAGATCGCCTCCACGATCGACGAGGAGGTCCGCCGGATGATCGAGACGGCGCACGACCAGGCCTGGGACATTTTGGTCCAGTACCGCGACGTCCTCGACAACCTGGTCCTGGAGCTCATGGAGAAGGAGACCCTCTCCCGCGAGCAGGTCCTGCAGATCTTCGCGCCGGTGGTCGTCAAGGAGCACCGCCCGTCCTACGCCGGTTACGGAAAGCGCCTGCCCTCCGACCGGCCGCCCATCCTGACGCCGAAGGAGAAGCAGTCGGCCAACGGCTCGCTGACCAACGGCCACCAGGACGCGCTCCCGTCGGGGGACGGCGCGTAGCACCAGCAGCAGCACCACCGGAGCAACCGTGACACACCACGACGTCGACCTGGCGCGGATCGAGAAGGCCGTCCGCGAGATCCTCTACGCCATCGGCGAGGATCCCGACCGCGACGGCCTCCTGGAGACGCCCGCCCGCGTCGCCAGGGCCATGGCCGAGCAGTACTCAGGGCTCGGCCAGACGCCCGAGGACGTCCTCAACAAGGTGTTCGACGTCGATCACGACGAGATGGTGCTCGTCCGGGACATCGAGGTCTACTCCACCTGCGAGCACCATCTGGTCCCGTTCCACGGGGTGGCCCACGTCGGCTACATCCCCAACGAGCGGGGCCAGGTGACGGGCCTGTCCAAGCTGGCCCGCCTGGTCGACGTCTTCGCCCGCCGGCCGCAGGTGCAGGAGCGCATGACGTCCCAGATCGCCGACGCGCTGATGCGGGTGCTGGAGCCGCGCGGCGTCATCGTGGTGGTGGAGTGCGAGCACCTGTGCATGACCATGCGGGGCGTGCGCAAGCCGGGGGCCAAGACCGTGACCTCGGCGGTCCGCGGCGACTTCCGCACCAGCGACAAGACCCGTGCCGAGGCGATGGCGCTCATCCTCGGCAGGTGAGCCATCCTTATCCACAACCGGGGGCCCGCGATGTCAGCAGGTGTGGGGGAACGCCTAGGCTTGGCCCCATGACTAGCGTGCCCATCGGCGTGCCGCGGGGGGCGGGGCGGTGCCTCGTCATGGGCGTGGTCAACGTGACGCCCGACTCCTTCTCCGACGGCGGCCTCTGGTTCGACGAGGCGGCCGCGATCCGGCACGGCCTGGAGCTGGTCGGCGAGGGGGCCGACCTGGTCGACGTGGGCGGCGAGTCCACCCGTCCCGGCGCGGCCCGGGTGTCGCTGGAGGAGGAGCTGGCCAGGGTCGTCCCGGTGATCAGGGCGCTGGCCGCCGAGGGGGTGACCGTCAGCGTCGACACGATGCGCGCCGAGGTCGCGCGGGCCGCGGTCGAGGCGGGCGCGGTGCTGGTCAACGACGTGAGCGGCGGGCTGGCCGATCCGGAGATGCCGCGCGTGGTGGCGGCGACCGGCGTCTCCTACGTGGTGATGCACTGGCGCGGCCACAGCCACGACATGTACTCCAGGGCCGTCTACACCGACGTGGTCGCCGAGGTGCGCGAGGAGCTGGGCAAGCGGGTGAGCCTGGTGCTGGCCGAGGGGGTGGCCGAGGAGCAGATCGTGCTCGACCCCGGCCTCGGCTTCGCCAAGAACGCCGAGCACAACTGGGCGCTGCTGGCGGGCATCCCGCAGCTCGCGGAGCTGGGGTTCCCGCTTCTCGTGGGGGCGTCGCGCAAGAGGTTCCTGGGGCGCCTGCTGGCCGGTCCCGACGGCACGCCGCGGCCGTTCAGCCGGAGTGACGACGCCACCCTGGCCGTGACCGCCCTGGCGGCCCAGGCGGGCGCCTGGTGCGTACGCGTCCACGAGGTGGGCCCCAACGCCGACGCGGTGCGCGTGGCCGCGGCATGGACACGAGCGGGAGCAGGCACATGAGCGTCGACACGGCCGCCATCGAGACGGTCAACCAGGAGTTCTACACCGCCATCGAGAGCGGCGACCTCGACAAGATGACCGAGATCTGGGCCGAGGACACCACCGACGACCAGGTGAGCTGCGTGCACCCCGGGTGGGCGCTGCTGAGCGGCCGGTCCGAGGTGCTGCGCTCGTGGGCCCTGATCATGGCCAACACCACCTACATCCAGTTCGTGCTGACCGACGTCAGCACCACGGTGCTGGGCGACGTGGCCGTGCTCACCTGCGTGGAGAACATCCTCACCGCCGGCGACGAGGGTGAGGCCAGCTTCGCCGCGGGCAAGGTGGTCGCCAGCAACGTCTACATCCGCACCCCGCAGGGCTGGCGGCTGTGGATGCACCACGGCTCGCCGGTGCTCCAGGGTGACGACGACGAGGAGGAGGAAGGCGAGCTTGAGCCTTGATCGCATAGCGCTCAAGGGCCTGCGGGCCCGCGGCAGGCACGGCGTGCTCGCCGCCGAGCGGGAGCTGGGCCAGGAGTTCGTGATCGACGCCACGCTGTTCCTCGACACCGCCCCGGCCGCGGCCGGCGACGACCTGAGCAGGACGGTCCACTACGGGGAGCTG
Organism: Nonomuraea sp. NPDC050783; assembly: GCF_040802095.1. Lineage (NCBI taxonomy): Bacteria > Bacillati > Actinomycetota > Actinomycetes > Streptosporangiales > Streptosporangiaceae > Nonomuraea > Nonomuraea sp. NPDC050783. The sequence goes on along the minus strand of NZ_JBFAHK010000005.1, from coordinate 416,510 downwards.
GCGGAGGCGCTGGTGAAGGTGGTGGAGGGCGAGCCGGTGCTGCTGGTCGAGACGCTGGCGCAGCGGCTGGCCGAGGTCTGCCTGTCCCACGAGGTGGTGCGCAAGGCCGAGGTGAGCGTGCACAAGCCGGCGGCGCCGATCCCGCTGCCCTTCGATGACGTGGTCGTGACGATCGAGCGGAGCCGGGCATGAAAGCCGTCCTCGCACTCGGCAGCAACCTGGGCCGCCGTTTCCAGACCCTCCAGGGCGCGGTGGACGCCCTCTTCGACGCGCCGGGCCTGGAGTTCGTCAGGGCCTCGCCGGTCTACGAGACCGATCCGGTGGGCGGGCCCGAGGGGCAGCAGCCCTATCTCAACGCGGTCGTGGTCGCCGAGACCACGCTGGAGCCGCGCACGCTGCTGGAGCGGGCGCTGAGCGTCGAGAACGCCTTCGGGCGGGTCCGCACCGAGCACTGGGGGCCGCGCACGCTCGACGTCGACCTGATCGTGGTGGGCGAGACCAGGTGCGACGACCCCGACCTGACGTTGCCGCATCCGCGGGCGCACGAGCGGGCGTTCGTGCTGGTGCCGTGGCTGGAGGCCGACCAGGACGCCGAGGTGCCGGGCCGCGGCAGGGCGGTCGACCTGCTGGCCGGGCTCGACCGGGCGGGCGTGCGGCTGCGGCCCGACCTGACGTTGCAGAGGCCGGATTGAGGCCGACCCACCCCGGCCACCTGGTCGGCATCTTCGTCATCGCCGCGCTGCTGACGTGGGCGGTGGTCAACCAGTTCTACTCGGGGCTGCCGCTGCTGCCGTGGACGGCGATCCCCACCGTGCTGCTGCTGGCGCTCGGCGAGGGCTACAGCGGCTGGGCCACCAAGGCCAGGATCGCCAGGAAGCCGGGCACCAAGCCGGTCGAGCCGCTGGCGGTGGCCCGGCTGGTCGCGCTGGCCAAGGCGTCGGCGTACGCGGGCGCCGCCTTCGGCGGGCTGTTCGCGGGCTTCGCGCTGCACACGGCGCGCATCCTCGACCGGGAGACGCCGCGCTCGGAGTTCTTCATCGCGGCGGGGTCGTTCGTGGCCTGCGTGGTGCTGGTGGTCGCGGCGCTCTACCTGGAGCACTCCTGCCGGGTGCCGAAGGACCCGGAGGACCAGAGCCCGGGCTAGCGCCGGCGGCCGAAGAGGTAGATGACCGGCGCGGTGCAGACGAGCGGCCCGACGATGGCGATGGGCCGCTCCAGCCACCACTTCAGGTCCGGCGGGATGGTGCCGCCCAGGCTGCCGAACAACCACCACGACAGGCCGAGCGCGATGGCCATGCCGGTGGTGTGGAACAGGAACAGCGGCAGCGAGTAGCGGTTGATGAAGTCGTTGACCCGCCGCCAGCCCGGCCGCTCCAGCACCCGCTCCATCGCCGGTCGCAGCACCTCGACCACGCCGATCTGGAACAGCAGCAGCGCCACGATCACGAACGTCGGCGGCGCCATGTTGGACCACTTGTCGCCGGGGACGCCCACCATGGAGCCGGGGTAGATGCCGGAGTACACCAGGCCGAACAGCGCGAACAGGCCGGTCCACAGCAGGGCGACGTCGTAGCGCCGGGGCAGGATCACGACGCGGTCGTAGAAGAACCCGGCCTGGTGCGCCAGCCCCCACACGATGATCATGTTGAGCCAGCCGGCCTGGTCGAGGCCGTAGCGGAAGCGCAGGACGTCCACGACCAGCGCCGCGCCGCCGAGCCAGATCAGCGCCAGCACGTCGAAGCGGCGGTGCAGCCAGAGCGCCACCGGCAGCAGCGCGATCAGCACCAGGTAGACGCCGAGGAACCACAGCGGGCTGAGCACGAGCAGCACCACCCGCCACATCCAGTCCACCCGGAAGACGAGCGTGACCGCCGCCCCGATCGCGACCCACACGCCGGACAGCACCAGCGCCGGCAGGGCCAGCGCGCGGATGCGCCGCCAGACGAACGAGCCGACCCCGACGCCGCGCCGCTGCGCCCGCCCCCACGACAGCAGGTGCACGTGCCCGCCCACGTAGAAGAACAGCGGCAGGACCTGTAAGAGCCAGGTGAGGATCCATAACCCCGAGGTGAAGCCGAGCGGGCTGGTCGGCTCCGGCCCCGACGGCTTCCACACCAGGATCGTGAACGCCCAGTGCCAGACGACCACGACGACCAGGCTCAGCGCGCGCAGCCAGTCGACGTACTTGTCGCGCTCGCGCTCGGGCTCGGGCTTGGGCTCGGGCCCGGGTCCGGGCTCGGCGGGCTCGATGGGGACGCTCGTCTCCTGGCTCATTTGTCGATGTCCCCCACCACGAAGAACATCGAGCCGAGGATGGCGACCATGTCGGCCACCAGGTGGCCGGGCAACATCTCGCGCAGCACCTGGATGTTGTTGTAGGAGGCCGAGCGCAGCTTGAGCCGCCACGGGGTCTTGTCGCCCTTGGAGACGAGGTAGTAGCCGTTGATGCCGAGCGGGTTCTCGGTCCACGCGTACGTGTGCCCCTCCGGCACCTTGAGCACCTTCGGCAGCCGCTGGTTGATCGGCCCGGGCGGCAGCTCGCGCAGCCGCTCGACGCACGCGTCGGCCAGGTCGAGCGAGACCTTGAGCTGCTCGAACAGCACCTCGAAGCGGGAGCGGCAGTCGCCGTCGCGGAGCGTGACGACCTTGACGGGCAGCTCGGAGTAGGCCAGGTAGGGGTCGTCGCGGCGCAGGTCGAGGTCCACGCCGGAGGCGCGGGCGATGGGGCCGCTGACGCCGTACTGCATGATCTGCTCGCGGGACAGCACGCCGACGCCCTTGGTGCGGGCCACGAAGATGTCGTTGTGCAGGATGAGGTCCTCGATGACCGGCACCCGGCCGCGGGTCGTGGCGACCGCCTCGGCCACGCGGTCCAGCCAGCCCAGCGGCAGGTCCTCCTTCAGGCCGCCGACCCGGTTGAACATGTAGTGCATGCGCCCGCCGGAGATCTCCTCCATGACGGCCTGGATGCGCTCGCGCTCGTTGAAGGAGTAGAAGATCGGCGTCATCGCGCCCAGCTCCAGCGGGTACGAGCCGAGGAACATCAGGTGGTTGAGCACCCGGTTGAGCTCGGCCAGCAGCGTGCGCGCCCACACCGCCCGGACCGGCGGCTCCATGCCGAGCAGGCGCTCGGCGGCCAGCACCACGCCCAGCTCGTTGGCGAAGCCGGACAGCCAGTCGTGCCGGTTGGCCAGCATGATGATCTGGCGGTAGTCGCGGACCTCGAACAGCTTCTCCGCGCCCCGGTGCATGTAGCCGATGATCGGTTCGGCGGTGGCGATGCGCTCGCCGTCCAGCGTGAGCCGGAGCCTGAGGACGCCGTGCGTCGAGGGATGCTGCGGGCCGATGTTGAGGATCATGTCCTCGGTGGCCAGCTCTTTCGCGCCCGCACCGATCCCGACCACGCGTTCCGTCATAGGGCCATGCTGCCACCGTCCCGGGGGTCGATCCAGCGCGGGGCCCGCCGTCGGCGATGGTCAAGGAATGGTACGGAAAGGCATCCCTCGCGGGGACTTGGGGTGGGACGTGGGGAGGAAGCGGAGGACGGGGGGAGAAAACACCATGAAGAGAGTTGTGTTCGATGTGGCGGCCCTGATCGCCCGGGTGGTGACCGGCGTGATCTTCCTGGCGCACGGCCTGCAGAAGTGGCAGGGCGGGCTCGGGGCGACGACGGGGATGTTCCGGGAGATGGGGATCCCGATGCCCGGCCTCGCCGCCGGGTTCGCCACCGTCGTCGAGACCGTCGGCGGCATCTTCCTGATCCTCGGGCTGCTGGTGCGGCCGGTGGGGCTGCTTCTGCTGCTCAACATGCTCGGCGCGATCGCCTTCTTCCACTGGAACAAGGGCGTCATGGTCGGCAACGGCGGGTGGGAGCTGGCGGCCGCGCTGGGCGCGCTGAGCCTGCTGTTCCTGGCGCTCGGCGGCGGGCGGATCGGGCTGGACGGGCTGTTCGGGGCGATCTTCCGGCGGCGGGGGGAACGGCGGGCCGCCGACGAGCTGGCCCGCCGGCACGCCGGGTCCGTGGACGACCGCATCGAGACCCCGCCCACCGGCACGTCCCGGGACACGGCGTACGATACGGCGTACGACGACACGACCCACGGAACGGCCCACGGAACGGCCTACGACACGCCCGGAACCGGGGCCGGGATCGCGGGGACCTCGGCCGGGGCCGGGATGGGCAGCCGCGGGCGGCACGCCGGAGGGCCGCTGACGCCGGCCGAGCCCCAGGAGCCCGCCGAGCCGCCGGAGATCCCCCGGCAGCCTGCCGCCCCCGCTCCGGGCACGCCCGCTTCGGGAACGCCCGCTTCGGGCACGCCCGCTTCGGGAACGCCCGCTTCGGGCACGCGGGCGCCCGGCACGAGGACGCCCGGCGCGGGCACGCCCGGCCCGGGGACATCAGGCGCGGGCGGTCTCAGCGACGAGGACCGGCGCGACATCGACGCCCTGGTCGCCGACGACCAGCCCGAGCACCGCAGGCCGCCGAACCGCTGAACGCCCGACGCCCGCCCCTCGTGCCCGGGGCCGCGCCCGGGGCGCTCAGCGGGAGGCGATGTCCCGCAGCGCCTCGACCAGCCGGTCCACGTGCTCCTGCGTGGTGCCGATGCCGATGGAGGCCCGCACGGCCGACGCCGTGCCGTCCTCGCAGCCGCCGTCGGCCGTGCCCAGCAGGTGCCGGACGAACGGGTGCGCGCAGAACTTCCCGTCGCGCACCCCGATGCCGTACTCGCCGGACAGCACCTCGGCCACCTCGCGCGCCGGCCGCCCGGCGACGGTGAACGACACGATGCCCACCCGCGGGTGGTCCTCCCCCCACAGCGACAGCTCGCGTACCCCCTCGATCGAGGCCAGCCCGGCGCGCAGCCGCGCGAGCAGCCGCTCCTCCTCGCGCACCAGCGCCGTCCACCCGGTGGCGGTGAGCGCGTCGCAGGCGGCGGCCAGGGCGATCGCGCCCAGCACGTTGGGGGTGCCGGCCTCGTGGCGCGGCTCGGGGTCGTCGTGCCACTCGGCGTCATCCCCGACCGCGCGCACCGCGCCCCCGCCCTTCAGGTACGGCTCCCCGCCGGCCAGCCAGTCGCCGCGCCCCACCAGCGCTCCGGCGCCGAACGGCGCGTACAGCTTGTGCCCGGAGAAGGCCACGTAGTCCAGGTCGAGTGCGGTCAGGTTGAGCTGCCGGTGCGGGACGAACTGCGCGGCGTCCACCAGGATGCGCGCCCCGTGCCGGTGCGCGATGTGGGCGAGGGCGGCGATCGGCCACAGCTCGCCGGTGACGTTGGAGGCGGCGGTGACGACGAGCAGCTTCGGCCCGTCGATGGCGGCCAGGGCCCGGTCGGCGGCGCGGACGGCCTCGCCGGGGAAGGCGGGCGGGGCCAGGCGGACGGCGTCCGGCCAGGGCAGCAGCGAGGCGTGGTGCTCGGTGTCGAAGACCACGACGGTGGTGCCGGCGGGCAGGCAGCGGGCCAGCAGGTTGGTGGCGTCGGTGGTGTTGCGGGTGAAGATCACCGCGTCGCCGGGGCGGGCGCCGACGAACGCCCGGACGGTGTGGCGGGCCTGCTCGTACCGGGCGGTGGTGAGCTGGGAGGCGTAGCCCGCGCCCCGGTGGACGCTGGAGTAGGCCGGGAGCGCGGCGGCGACGGCGGCGCTGACCGGCTCCAGACAGGGCGCGCTGGCGGCGTAGTCGAGGTTGGCGTAGCGGACCAGCCTGCCGCCCTTGACCGGCACCTCCAGGTCGGCGCCGACCACGGCGGGCACGGCCCGCCCGCTCCCGGGAGCGGGGAAGGGGGAGGGGGCGGGGGTCTGGGCGGGGACGGCGTCGCCGGTGAAGATCGTCAGCGTGGACACGGCACAACTCCTCAAGGGTCATCGGACCCCTGGAGGCGACCACGGAGCCCGCGCTTGCCCGCCACACCTCGTGACGGACCAGGTCTTCACCCGGGGCACCCCGCCGCGGACGCGAGGGTTGCCGGCCAGCTAGCCGGGGCTTGTCGCTGGCGCTCATGACCTACGTCCCGCACTATAACCGACGCCCCACGGCGATACGCAAGTCCGCGAACTTATCCGGAGCCCGGCTCGTTGTGTCCGAAAAGTCAGTGCCCGGACGTTCAGTGCCTGGAAGTTCAGTGCCCTGGAAGGCCGGCCAACGCGTCATGGAGGTGTTCGGATGCTGGATTGGGTGACCGATCCGCAGATCTGGATCGGTTTCTTCACCCTGGTCGCCCTGGAGATCGTGCTGGGGATCGACAACATCATCTTCATCTCCATCCTGGCCGGGAAGCTGCCTCCCGAGCAGCGCGACCGGGCCCGCGTGCTCGGCCTGGCCGCGGCCCTGGTCAGCCGGCTGCTCCTGCTGCTCGCCCTGTCGTGGGTGGTGCGGCTCACCGAGCCGCTGTTCACGGTCCTCGGCCAGGAGATCTCGGGACGGGACCTGATCCTGCTGCTCGGCGGCCTGTTCCTGCTCGGCAAGAGCGTCACGGAGATCCACCACAGCATGGAGCCCGCGCACGGCAAGGACGGCAAGCAGGCCGCCGCGGCCTCCTTCGCCTCGGTGATCGTGCAGATCATGGTGCTGGACGTGGTGTTCTCGCTGGACTCGGTGATCACTGCGGTGGGCATGGTGGACCAGCTCGGCGTGATGATCGCGGCGGTCGTGGTGGCGGTGGCGGTGATGTTGTTCGCCTCCGGGCCGATCAGCCGCTTCGTGGACGGCCATCCGACCATCAAGATGCTGGCGCTGTCGTTCCTGGTGCTGATCGGCGTGGTGCTGGTGGCCGAGGGCCTCGACCAGCACATCCCGAAGGGTTACATCTACTTCGCGATGGCGTTCTCGGTGATCGTGGAGCTGCTCAACATCCGGGTGCGCAGCCGGCACGGCAAGCAGGTCGAAGGGGCTCCTGAGCAGGAGGGGGAGGCTCCTAAGATGAAATAGTGCGCTTTGATCCTTGGAATCCGGATTTCGTAGCTCACCCGTACGGGGTCTACGACGAGCTGCGGCGCGAGGCGCCCGTTCGCTACTTCGAGCCCACCGACCAGTGGCTCGTCCCCCGCCACGCGGACGTCAACGCCCTGCTCAGGGACCGCCGCCTGGGGCGGTCCTACCTGCACGTGGCCACGCACGAGGAGTTCGGCAGGCCGCCGGAGCCGGAGTTCCAGGAGCCGTTCTGGCGGGTGATCAGGGCGGGCATGCTGGACGTCGAGCCGCCGGTGCACACCAGGCTGCGCCGGCTGGTGTCCAAGGCGTTCACGCCGCGCATGGTCGAGTCCCTGCGGCCGCGGGTGCGGGCCATCGCGGGCGGCCTCGCGGACGCGTTCGTGGAGAAGGGCGGCGGCGACCTGCTCGCCGAGGTCGCCGAGCCGCTGCCGGTCACGGTGATCGCCGAGATGCTCGGCGTGCCCGAGTCCGACCGCCACCTGCTGCGCCCCTGGTCGGCCGACATCTGCGGCATGTACGAGCTGAACCCGTCCCCCGAGGCCCAGCACACCGCCGTCCGCGCGGCCGAGGAGTTCGCCGGCTACCTCAGGTCCCTGGCCCGCGCCCGCCGCGCCGCGCCCGGCGAGGACCTGATCAGCGCCCTCGCCCGCATCCCCGAGCTGACCGAGGACGAGCTGGTCGGCACCTGCGTGCTGCTGCTCAACGCCGGGCACGAGGCCACCGTGAACGTCACCGGCAACGGCTGGTGGGCGCTGCTGCGCAACCCGGCCGAGCTGGCGCGGCTGCGCGCCGACCGCTCGCTGCTGCCCACCGCCGTGGAGGAGCTGCTGCGCTGGGACACGCCGCTGCAGATGTTCGAGCGATGGGTGCTGGAGGACATCGAGGTCCACGGCGTGCGCATCCCGCGCGGGTCGGAGGTGGCGCTGCTGTTCGGCTCGGCCAACCGGGACCCGGCCGTGTTCGAGGACCCGGACCGGCTGGACGTGGGCCGCGCCGACAACCCGCACATCTCCTTCGGCGCCGGCATCCACTTCTGCCTGGGGGCGCCGCTGGCCCGCATCGAGCTGATGGAGTCGTTCGGCGCGCTGCTGGACCGCACGGCGGCCCTGGAGCCGCGCGAGGAGCCGGAGTGGAAGCCCGGCTACGTCATCCGCGGCCTGAGCGCCCTGAACCTCACCGCCGTCCCCGCCTGACGGGGACTCCAGGGCGCCGGGGGTCAGCGGCGCTGTTCGAGCCAGCCGAAGCCGCCGAGGCCGGCCGGGTCGATGAGCTCGCCCTCCTCCGACGCCCTGGCCAGCGCCCCGAGATAGCCGCGCGGATCGGCGCCGGCCAGCTCGACGGGCGGCCGGGCGCCGGTCACCCCCAGGGAGCGCAGCACCTCCCGCTGTGTGGACAAGGTTGTGGATATCGCGCCGGCTCGCCGGCCGGCCTCCGCGCACGCGTCGAGCGCCACATGTGCTGTGATATCGCAGGTCCCGTCGGGTATGGGGGTGACGACCGCTCCGTCCCTGTAGCCGGTCAGCGTCCCCCAGAGGGGCCGGTTGTCCACAGGGTGTGCATAATCGACGGCGATCGCCCGGCCCCTGGTGAGGCGGGTGACGACGGCGGCCCACGCCTCGTCGCGCGGCCGGCCGATCTCGGCCCGCGCCCCCACCCGGGGCAGCGGCCACCACCGCTCCACCCACTCCCGGTCGGCCGGCCGCAGCGGCCCGCCGAGGCGCTCGCGGCCCGTGCGGACGTCCACCATGACCAGCCGCGGCCCCTCGGCCGTCTGCTCGGCGACGTCCAGCGGCACGTTGTCGAGCCATTCGTTGGCGACGGCGAGCCCGGTGATCGAGCCGGGCAGGCCGGAGCGCCACTCGACCTGCTCGGGCAGGCCGGCCGGCCTGGGGGACAGGTCGACGGCCGTGACCCGCAGCCGCTCGCGCAGCCCGGCCTCGGCGGCGGCCAGCACGCGGGCGACCAGCGTGCCCTCGCCGGCCCCGATGTCCACCAGGTCGAGCCGGTCGGGCCGGCCGAGGTCGGAGTCCACCTGCCGGAGCAGCTCCAGCACCGCTTCGGCGAAGACCGCCGAGGCGCTGACCGAGGTGCGGAAGTGGCCCGACGGGCGCTCCCGGAGGTAGAAGCCCTCCTCGCCGTACAGCGCCCGCTCCGTCGCGGCGCGCCAGGTCAGCCACATGACATGGACTATCTCACGACTTCCCGTTGGTACGTCCCGTCACGTTGTGACTACTCGTTGCCACCTTCTTGCGGTAACGTTTACTCACCGTCATCGGACGGCCGCGCTGCGTCAACCCTCCAAAGTGGCGACCGCGGCGGCCGTTCCCCCCACGAGCCAACGTCCGCGGCCTCGTGCCGCGCAACCGGAAGGAACTCGCATGCTGAAGAAGACCCTGGTCCTGGCGGGTGCCGCTGCCGCCCTCGCGCTCGTCGCGCCGGCCGCCCACGCCGACAACACCAGCGGCACCGGCAGCGTCCTGGGCGGCAACCAGGTCCACGCGCCGGTCGGCGTCCCGATCGTCGTCTGCGGCACCGCCGTCCCGATCGTCGGCGTCGGTGTGGCCGGCTGCAAGGGCGGCGGCTCCACCCCCACCGTGGACTACCGCTGAGCGAAGTGAGAGCCCGGACCGGTGTGATCCGGTCCGGGCTCGGACTTCCGGCCGGGCGGTCGGCGGTCGCGCCGGCCGGGCACCTCCGAGAGGTCGCACCACGCGGGCGTCGGGTCTGTCGAGACCTGGCGCCCGCTGCCGTGCGATGAGCCCCTCTCCTCATCTCTTCCGACAGGGGTGCGCGATTTGTAGTTCCCTGTCGCTTTTGTCACTAACGGGGCACGCGGCAAAGCACCGGTCACCTTTCCGCACCGGAGCGGCCGATACGCTGGTCGGCAGTGCCATCCGGTCGACAGGGGTGAGACGTCATGGAGGCAGGAGATCGTCCGGCCCGGCTGAGCGTGGGCGTGCTCGGGGCGGGCAAGGTCGGCTCGGCCCTCGGTGCCGCGCTGGCGCAGGCCGGCCACCGGGTCGTGGCCGCGAGCGGGGTGTCCGACAACTCCCAGCGGTGGGCGGCCGAGCGGCTCGGTGTGACGCCGTCCCGGCCCGACGAGGTGGTGGCGGCGGCCCAGCTCGTCCTGCTGACCGTGCCCGACGACGCGCTGCCCGACCTCGTGGGCGGCCTGGCCGCCACCGGCGCCGACCTCCAGGGCAAGCTGCTGGTGCACACCAGCGGCGCGTACGGGCTGTCGGTGCTCGACCCGGCCGCCAGGGCCGGAGCGCTGCCGCTCGCGCTGCATCCGGTGATGACGTTCACCGGCCGCGACGACGACCTCAACAAGCTCACCGGCATCTCCTACGGCGTCACCGCCCCCGACGCGCTGCGCCCGATCGCCGAGGCCCTGGTGATCGAGATGGGCGGCGAGCCGGTCTGGATCGCCGACACCGACCGCGCGCTCTACCACGCGGCCCTCGCCGGGGCGGCCAACCACATGGTCACCCTCATCGCCGAGTCCGGCGACCTGCTGCGGCGCATCGGCGTCGAGCACCCGGGCCGCATGCTGGGGCCGCTGCTCGGCGCCGCGCTCGACAACGTGCTGCGGCTGGGCATCGCCGGCCTCACCGGGCCGGTCGTGCGCGGCGACGCCGGCACCGTCCGCAAGCACGTGGACGCGCTGATCCTGGCCGCTCCCGAGGCGGCCGACGCCTACATCGCGCTGGCCCGGCTCACCGCCGACCGGGCGCTCGCCGCCGGCCTGCTCAAACCGGAGGAGGCGGAGCGGCTCCTGGACGCGCTGGGCGGCAATATATGGACCTGACCGTGCAGGCCGCCGACGCGGAGGGCGAGTGTTATGGAACTGATCGTCGCCAGGAACCGGGATGACCTCGCCAAGGCGCGTGGCGGCGGCGACGTGGCGCTGGTGCCCACCATGGGCGCGCTGCACGAGGGGCACCGCTCGCTCATCAGGCTCGCCCGCTCCCGGGCCGATCAGGTCGTGGTGAGCGTCTTCGTCAACCCGCTGCAGTTCGGGCCCCATGAGGACTTCTCCCGCTATCCGCGGACGTTCGAGGCGGACCTCGACGTGTGCCGGGCCGAGGGCGTGGACGTGGTGTTCCACCCCTCCGCCGAGGACATGTACCACCCCGGCCGCCAGGTGAGCCTGCTGTCGGGGCGGATGGGCGAGATCGTCGAGGGCGCGTCCCGTCCTGGGCACTTCGACGGGGTGCTGACGGTCGTGCTCAAGCTGCTCAACCTGGTCCAGCCCCGGGTGGCGGTCTTCGGCCAGAAGGACGCCCAGCAGCTCGCCCTGATCCGCCGCATGGTGGCCGACCTCGACGTGCCGGTCGAGATCGTCGGCGCGCCCACCGTGCGCGAGCCCGACGGCCTGGCCCTGTCCAGCCGCAACCGCTACCTGTCCGCCGACGACCGCCAGGTGGCGCTGGCGCTCTCCCGCGCCCTGCGCGCCGGGGCGGCCGAGCGCACGCCGGCGGCGGTCCGCGCGGCGGCCGGCGAGGTGCTGGCCGCCGCCGGACCCCGGCTCGACCTGGACTACCTGGTGCTGGTGGACCCGGCGACCTTCACCGAGGTGGGCGAGGAGCACGCGGGCGAGGCCGTGCTGGCCGTTGCCGCCAGGATCGGCACCACCCGGCTGATCGACAACGTCACCCTGACCTTGAATCCCGCCTGAGGCGGGCTACCGTCGGGGCATGACCGACGAGGAGTTACGGGACGAGCTGCTCCGGCGCATGAAGGTGGACCAGGCCCTGCGCGACCCGGCCAAGGGGTTCCCCGGCGACAGGCGGCTGGCCCGGCTCCAGAAGCTGGACGCGGGCAACACCGCCTGGCTGTACTCGGTGGTGGCCAACCGCGGCTGGCCGCTGGTCTCGCAGGTGGGGGAGCGGGCCGCGCGGGCGGCCTGGCTGCTGGCGCAGCACGCCACCGCGTCCGGGGCGCAGCGGCTGTTCCGCGAGCTGATGGCCGAGGCGGTGGAGCGGGAGGAGGCGTCGCCGCGCGACCTGGCGTACCTGGAGGACCGGGTCCGGGTGCGCTCCGGCCGCCCGCAGCTCTACGGGACGCAGTTCCACGACGGGGCGGCGGGCCTGGAGCCCATGCCGATCGAGGATCCCGGGCTGCTCGACGAGCGGCGCGCGGCGGTGGGCCTGGGGCCGTTCGCCGAGTACGAGGCGTTCATCAGGAGGACGGAGGCGCTCCCGCGGCGTGACCGCTGACCCCAGGGCGAGGCCATCGGGCGGCAGGCGTTATCGTCATATTGACGAAATCGTCCCGAGTCGAGGAGAGCCTCATGAGCGCACCGGCGATCCCCCTGCGGCTGACCGCCCCCGAACCCGGCTGGAGCGCCGAGGCCGACCTGGTCGTCGTGGGCTCCGGCATCGCGGGCCTGACCGTGGCCCTGCGCCACGCCGAGCTGGACCCGACCGCCAAGGTCATGGTCGTCACCAAGGACGTGCTCTCGTCCGGCTCGACCCGCTGGGCCCAGGGCGGCATCGCCGCCGTGCTGGACCCGCGCGACACGCCCGAGGAGCACCTGAACGACACCCTGGTCGCCGGGGTCGGCCTGTGCGACGTGCGGGCGGTGCGCACGCTGGTGACCGAGGGGCCGGGCGCGCTGCGCCGGCTCATGGCGAGGGGTGCCCGCTTCGACCGCACCCCGGACGGCGAGCTCCAGCTCACCAGGGAGGGCGGGCACCGGCGGCGCCGCATCGTGCACGCCGGCGGCGACGCGACGGGCGCCGAGGTGCAGCGGGCGCTCGTCGAGGCGGTCCGCGCGAGCGACATCGAGATCATCGAGCACGCGCTGGTGCTGGACCTGCTCAAGGACGCCCGGGGCCGGGCCAGGGGCGTCACCCTGCACGTCATGGGCGAGGGCGCGCGCGATGGCGTCGGCGCGGTGCTGGCCAGGGCCGTGGTGCTGGCCACCGGCGGCATGGGCCAGGTGTACGCCGCCACCACCAACCCGGCGGTCTCCACGGGCGACGGCGTCGCGCTGGCGCTGCGGGCCGGGGCGGTGGTGCGCGACCTGGAGTTCGTGCAGTTCCACCCGACCGTGTTGTGGCTCGGCGAGGGCTCGACCGGCCAGCAGCCGCTGATCTCGGAGGCGGTCAGGGGCGAGGGCGCCTTCCTCGTCGACCACGAGGGCAACCGGTTCATGGCGGACGTGCACGAGCTGGCCGACCTGGCGCCGCGCGACGTCGTGGCCAAGGCGATCACGCGTACCATGCGGGAGACCGGCCGCGACCACGTCTACCTCGACGGGCGCCACTTCGGCAGGCACACGTGGGAGACCCGCTTCCCCACGATCTACGCGGTCTGCCGCGAGCACGGCGTCGATCCGGCGGCCGAGCCCATCCCGGTGGCCCCGGCCGCCCACTACGCCAGCGGCGGCGTCCGCACGGACCTGCGCGGCCGTACCTCGATCGAGGGTCTGTACGCCTGCGGCGAGGTCGCCTGCACCGGCGTGCACGGCGCCAACCGGCTGGCCTCCAACTCGCTGCTGGAGGGCCTGGTCTTCGCCGAGCGCATCGCCGAGGACGTGCACGCCACCCGCCCGGCCCCCGGCGACCCGGTGCCGGGCCGGGGGCCGCAGGGGCTGGTGGACCCGCGGGCCAGGACCAGGATCCAGGCCCACATGAGCAGAGGGGCGGGCGTGCTGCGCAACGGGGAGTCGCTGCGCGCCACGGCCAGGGCGCTGCTCGACGCCCGCTGGACGCCGGTCGAGGTGGCCCCCTGCACCGAGTCCTGGGAGGCGGCGAACCTGCTCACCGTGGCCACCGTGCTGACCGGCGCGGCGGCGGCCCGGCTGGAGACCCGCGGCTCACACTGGCGCGAGGACCACGACACGCGCGACGACGACGAATGGCTGGGTCACCTGGACGTGACCCTGACGGAGGAGGGCCTTCGCATGACGTACACGCCGCACGGCGACACGATGCCGGCGCGCCTGGCGCAGGAGCTGTCGGCCGCCGGGCTCGACCCGGCCGAGGTGGACGCGCTCATCGCCCGCGCGCTGGAGGAGGACCTGTGGGAGGCCGGTGACGTGACCAGCCTGGCCACCATCCCCGCCGGCCAGCGCTCGACCGGCGACGTGGTGGCCCGCAGGGACGGCGTGGTGGCCGGGCTCGCGGTGGCCGAGGCGGTGTTCCTCCGGCTGGGCGCCACCGGCGTCGAGCGCCGGGCCAAGGACGGCGAGCGGGTCCGGGCGGGCGACGTGCTGCTGGCCGTGGAGGGCCCGACCAGGGCCCTGCTGACCGCCGAGCGCACCGCGCTCAACTTCCTCACGCACCTGTCCGGGGTGGCGACGCTGACCGGCCGGTGGGCCGAGGCGATCAGCGGCACCGCGGCCCGCGTACGCGACAGCCGCAAGACGCTGCCCGGCCTGCGGGCCCTGGAGAAGTACGCCGTGCGCTGCGGCGGCGGCGTCAACCACCGCATGTCGCTCTCGGACGCCGCGCTCATCAAGGACAACCACGTGGTGGCGGCCGGCGGCGTGGCCGAGGCGTTCCGCGCGGTCCGCGAGCGTTACCCCGACCTGCCGATCGAGGTGGAGGTCGACCGGCTGGACCAGCTGGAGGCGGTGCTCGCCGAGGGGGCCGAGGAGATCCTGCTGGACAACTTCACGGTGGAGGAGACGGCGCGTGCCGTACAACTCGTGAAAAAGCAGGCGAAAAACAGGGTTGCTCTTGAAGCGAGCGGGGGATTGACCTTGGAATCGGCCCGCGCGGTGGCCGAGACTGGCGTTGACTACCTGGCGGTGGGAGCGCTAACGCACTCAGCACCGGTCCTGGACATCGCACTGGATCTGCGGGGGTAATTGATGCTGCTCACGATCGACGTCGGCAACACGCACACGGTGCTCGGGCTGTTCGAGGGGGACGACGTCATCGAGCACTGGCGGCTGGCCACCGACGCCCGCCGCACCGCCGACGAGATCGCGGTCGTCCTCCAGGGGCTGCTGGCACAGTCGCCGCTGCTCAAGGGGGCCGACATCGACGGCATCGCCATCTGCTCCACGGTCCCCAGCGTGCTCAACGAGATGCGCGAGATGTGCCGCCGCTACTACGGCGACGTCACGGCGGTGATCGTGGAGCCGGGCATCCGCACCGGCGTGCCCGTCCGCATGGACAACCCCAAGGAGGTCGGCAGCGACCGCATCGTCAACGCGCTGGCCGCCATCGACCAGTACGGCGGCCCGTGCGTCATCGTGGACTTCGGCACCGCCACCTCCTTCGACGCCGTCTCGGCCAAGGGCGAGTACGTCGGGGCGGTCACCGCGCCCGGCATCGAGATCTCGGTGGACGCCCTCGCCGCGGCCGGCGCGCAGCTCCACAAGGTGGAGCTGGTCAGGCCCCGCTCGGTGATCGCCAAGAACACCGTGGAGGCCCTGCAGGCCGGCATCATCTACGGCTTCGCCGGCCAGGTGGACGGCATCGTCGAGCGCATGACGGCCGAGCTGGCCGACGACCCCGACGAGGTGACGGTCGTGGCCACCGGCGGGCACGCCGGGCTGGTCGTCGGCGAGTCGCGCTCGATCGATGTGCACGAGCCGTGGCTGACGCTCATCGGCCTGCGCCTGATCTACCACCGCAACGCGAGCTGAGCACGAGGCAGGCGGCCCCCGCTCGGATGAGGGAGCCGCCTGCGGCGTTCGGGTGCGAACCCGAGGTCACTACTCGCTCTCGGCGGTGTAGATGTACTCCCAGCGGCCGCACTTGGTCGGGTACTGGCTGTGCAGGCCGATCTGGCAGACCTGGACGCGCAGGCTGCGCACGTCGTTCTCCTCGAAGTGGAACTTCTTGTAGCCGGGGTAGCCGCAGTACTTCTTGAAGTAGACCGGCGACCAGTCGTCGTCGAAGTCCTCGGCCTGGAACTTCACGAACGCGCACTTGCCGCCCTCGTCGTAGCTGCGGTTGTCGCGGTCCCAGAGGCGGCCGTAGACGTGCACCTCGTTGGACTCGCCGTCGTGGTCCCAGTTGACGCTGACCTGACCCGAGGCCTTGGCCTGGTAGTGCTTGGAGTACACCGGGCCCCAGTGCGAGGAGTAGTCGTCATAGTCGGGCGAGGAGGCGAACGCGGCGCCGGACATCGACAGGGCCAGCGCGGTGGTGGCTGCGGCGGCGAGAGTGCCGGTCGCGATCTTCTTTAACATCTTCTCTCCTGGAGCTTCCCTGGGCCGGCTCCCTGCCGGCTCCCCCCTGAGCTCGTGAGATATTGATAAAAGAGACCTCTTGCAGAGTCCCTGCAGCGGGCCGACGAGACCTTGCAGTTCGCCGTATCCCCTACGCTTTGATGCTGTGAGCGACGAACTTCCCGAGCAGATGCGCATCCGGAGGGAGAAGCTCGACCGCCTTCGCGGCGAAGGCGTCGACCCTTACCCGGTGAATTTCCCCCGTACGGCGACCAACGCCGAGGTCAGGGCGAAATACCAGGGCCTTGAGCCCGACACCGCCACCGGCGACACCGTCTCGGTGGCCGGCCGCGTCATGCTCAGCCGCGTGGGCGGCAAGCTCTGCTTCGCCACCATCCGCGACGGCGAGTCCGACCTGCAGGTCATGATCTCGCTCGACCGGGTGGGCGAGGAGTCGCTCGCACGCTGGAAGCGCGACGTCGACCTCGGCGACCACGTCGGCGTGACCGGCGAGGTCATCACCTCGCGCCGGGGCGAGCTGTCGATCCTGGCCGACGACTGGCTGATCACCTCCAAGTGCCTGCGGCCGCTGCCGGAGAAGCACCTCGGCCTCACCGACCCCGAGGCCCGCGTGCGCCAGCGTTACGTCGATCTCATCGTCAACGACGAGGCCAGGAAGATGGCCCGCGTGCGCAGCGCCACCGTGCGCGCGGTGCGCGACTTCTGGCACGAGGAGGGCTACCTCGAGGTCGAGACGCCGATGTTGCAGCCCATCCACGGCGGCGCGGCGGCCCGGCCCTTCCGGACCCACATCAACGCCTACGACATGGAGCTCTATCTGCGCATCGCGATCGAGCTCTACCTCAAGCGGCTCGTGGTCGGCGGCATCGAGAAGGTCTTCGAGATCAACCGCAACTTCCGCAACGAGGGCGCCGACTCCACGCACAACCCCGAGTTCACCATGCTGGAGGCGTACGGCACCTACCTCGACTACCACGACATGGCCGACCTGACGCAGCGGATGTACCAGAAGGCCGTCGTGGCCGCCCTCGACACCACCGTGGTCGTCCACGACGGCGTCGAGATCGATCTCGGCCTGGCCGAGTGGCCGCGGGTCACCCTCTACGGCCTGGTCTCCGAGGCCGTCGGCGAGGAGATCACCACGGCCACGACGCTGGAGGAGCTGCGCAAGATCGCCGACCGGCGCGAGGTGCACTGGGACCCGAAGTGGGGCCCGGGCAAGCTCGTGCAGGAGCTGTTCGAGGCGCTGGTGGAGCACACGCTCGTGCAGCCGACGTTCGTCATGGACTACCCGCTGGAGACCTCCCCGCTGGCCCGCCTGCACCGCGACAACCCGCTGCTGACCGAGAAGTGGGACCTCATCGGTTTCGGCACCGAGCTGGGCACGGCCTACTCCGAGCTCAACGACCCGATCGAGCAGCGGCGCCGGCTGGTGGAGCAGTCGCTGCTGGCCGCCGGGGGCGACCCCGAGGCGATGCAGCTCGACGAGGACTTCCTGACGGCCCTGGAGTACGGCATGCCGCCCACCGGCGGCATGGGCGCCGGCATCGACCGCATGATCATGGCGTTCACCGGCAGGAACATCCGCGAGACCATCCTGTTCCCGCTGGTCAAGCCCACGCAGTGAGCCGCTCCTGCCCTCAGGGCAGGAGGACGAGCCGACCGCGCACGCCACCCGCCGCCAGGCGGGCGTGCGCGTCGGCCGCCTTCTCCAGCGGGTACGTCCCCGCCACCCTGGGCGTCAGCCGCCCGGCCTCCACCAGCCGCACGATCTCGGCGAGCTGGGCCGCGTCGGCGCGGAAGAACACGGTGGCCACGTCGATGCCCCGCAGCCCGACCGGCGCCGCCCCGGCCGTGAGCGCCACGAAGCCGCCGCCGTCGCGCACCGCGTCCAGGGCCGCCAGGCCGAGCACGGCGGCGTCCACGGCGGCGTCCGCGCCTCCGGGCACCACGGCCGCACCCGGTCGGCCAGGCCCTCGCCGCGCGCCACGAACCACTCGGCCCCCAGGCCGCGCACCAGCTCCTCGTCCGCGGTCCCCGCGACCGCCGCCACCCGCAGGCCGCGCAGCCGGGCCAGCTCCACCAGGTAGCCGCCGACCGCGCCGGCCGCCCCGGTCACCAGCAACGTCCGCCCGGGGCCGAGCCCGGTCCTGTCGAGTGCCTGCCAGGCGGTCAGCGCGTTGAGCGGGATCGTGGCGGCCGCCGCCGGGTCGAGGCCGCGCGGCGCCCGCGCCACCGCCTCGGCGTCCAGCACCACGTACTCGGCCTGCGCCTTGTAGGGCACCTCCAGGCGGGCCGCCAGGCCGATCACCTGCTCGCCCACCAGGAAGCCGGCGCCCTCGCCCACCTGGTCCACGGTCCCGGCGGCGTCGAAGCCGAGCCCGTACGACTCCAGCCGCCGCGCCACCCCGTAGTCGGCCGCGGTGCCGGCCGCGATGGCCAGGTCGAAGGGGTTCACCCCGGCGGCGGACACCTTGATCCGCACCTGGCGGGGCCCGGCCTGGGGCACCGGTGCCGTCACCAGCCGGGGAGCGCCGGAACCGCCGGTCAATGCACGCATGTACGTCGTCATGCCGGAAATCCTAGGAAAAGTTACTCTCTTTCAGTAAGAAGGCACCTGAAAGTGCGTAACCCACCTGGAGGAGCCATGACGACGAGGACGGCGGCCGAGCGGCGCGAGGAGGCCAGGCAGGCGTTCGACGCCTATTTCGCCCAGTGCCCGTCGCGCAGGCTGCTCGACCGGCTCAGCGACAAATGGGTCACGCTGGTGCTGACCGCCCTGCGGGACGGGCCGCGCCGCTACAGCGACCTGTCCCGGCGCATCGCGGGCGTGAGCCAGAAGATGCTCACCCAGACCCTGCGTGGCCTGGAGCGCGACGGCCTGGTCTCGCGCACGCTCACGCCGGCGGTGCCCGTACGGGTGGACTACGAGCTGACCCCGCTGGGCGAGAGCCTGATGCCGCTGGTGGCCGCGATCAAGAGCTGGGCGGAGCGGCACATCGAGGAGGTCGAGGCGGCCAGGGAGCGCTACGACGGCGCCAGGGCCGATGAAGGTTTCAGCGATTGAGCAGGACCGGAAACCGCGCGAGCCCGCGCAGCACCAGGTTCGGCTTGTAAGGCGGCGCCGGATCGGCCGGCTCCAGCCGGGGCGCCGCCGCGGCCAGCGCGGAGAGCGCGATCTCGCCCTCCATCCTGGCCAGCGTCGCCCCCAGGCAGAAGTGGATGCCGAGGCCGAAGGCCAGGTGGCGCCCCGGCTCGCGGGTGACGTCGAAACGGTCGGGGTCGGGGAAGACCGCGGGGTCGCGGTTGGCCGCGCCGATCAGCGCGACGACCACCGTGCCCGCCGGCACCGGCGTGCCGCCCAGCTCCGCGTCCCGCAGCGCGACCCGCCCGGTGAGCTGGACCGGCGGATCGTGCCGCAGCACCTCCTCGACCACCTGCCGCGGCCGCTCGGCGGCGTGCGGCAGCAGGCCGTGGCGGGCCAGGGCGAGCACGCCGTTCGCGATGAGGTTGACGGTCGTCTCGTGGCCGGCCACGAGCAGCAGCACGCAGGTGGCCAGCAACTCGTCCTCGGTCAGCTCCTCGACCTGGACCAGTGCGCTCAGCAGGTCATTTCCGGGCCGCCGTCGCCGCAACTCGGTAAGGCGCCGAAAATAGTCACGAAACTCACTTCCGGCCCGTCCGGTTTTCGATATCAGCTCTTCTGTAAGCATGGGGTCAAGGCCACGGGCAAGTGCCTCGCTCCACCCGCGGAAACGCTCCCGATCTTCCGGCGGCACCCCCAGCATCTCCGTGATCACCATGACCGGCAGGGGATAGGCGAAACCGGAAACCAGGTCGGCCTCCCCGGGCAGCGCGGCCAGCAGCCCGGCGGCGATCGCCTCGACGCGGGGCCGCAGCCGCTCGACCATGCGCGGCGTGAAGGCCCGGCTGACCAGGGCGCGCAGCCTGGTGTGGTCGGGAGGGTCCAGCCGGAGGAAGGACTGTACGGGCTGACCTGGCCCTTCGTGACCGGGAGGCGGCGATCCGTGCCCGAAGCGGGGGTCGCGCAGCATCGTCCCGCACAGCTCGTGATCGGTCAGGACGAGCAGCCCGGCAGGCGTGCGGACGATCGGCCCGCGCTCGCGCAGCACGTGGTAGCGCGCATAGGGATCATCCAGAAAACCGGGGTCGGAGGGATCAAAACCCAGGACGTCCACCGGGTGGGGAGAGGAGGGAGAGGCAGCCGCGGACCGCTCAACGGGATCGGTCATCACGCGTCCAGGATCCGGGCGGCATATGGCGAGTACGTCACATATGCGGGATCATGTCAATAGCGCTCGTCAAGGAGCGGATTTATCGTGCTTGACGACCTTTCGGAGATGCGTTTACCGTCTGCGAGACGAGCGGCTTTGGCCCGTTGTATGGTCCAAATTCTGCTGTTGGGGGGGAGGGCTCCCGATGGATGTGCTCACTGAAGGCGTTGAGCTGAGCCATGCGGATCTGGCTTTACTCGGCGAGCTGGCCAAGGGCGTCACGGTAGATCGCGTGGGCAGGCGTCTGGACATCAGTGGGAGGACGGTGCGCCGCCGGTTGCGCGGCATCTGTGACCGGATCGGCGTGGCCACGGCCATCGAGGCCGTGGCCTGGGCGGCACGCCGCCAGCTCATCTGAGGCTCGCGGCTCATCGACAGGGAGGGACGAAGCAGGACGGACCGGCGCTCAGGAGGCGGGCGGCCGGTTCGAGAACGGGGTCAGTCCGCGACGCGGACCGCGCCGGCGAAGGGCCGGTTCGCGAGCGAGGCGACCCGCACGACGTCACCCGTCCGCGGGGCGTGGATCATCATGCCCCCGCCGATGTAGATGCCGACGTGGTGCAGATCGCTGTAGAAGAAGACCAGGTCACCCGGGCGCAGCTCCTCCCTGGAGACGTGCCGGCCCGCGGTCCACTGGTCGCCGGTGTAGTGCGGCAGCGAGATGCCGACCCGCTGGAAGGCGGCCATGACCAGGCCGGAGCAGTCGTAGGAGCTCGGGCCCGCGGCGCCCCACACGTACGGCTTGAGCTGCTGCGTGAGCGCCCACCTGACGGCCTCGGCGGCCTTGCCGCTGCCCGGGATCGGCAGGTTGACGCGGACCGCGCGGGTGCCGGGCTGCCCGGCCTCGCCGAGCGCGCGCCGGTAGAGGCTGCTCTCCGTCCTGGCCACCAGCTTGGTGATCTTTTCGCGCTTGGCTTCGAGGTCGGCGACGATCCGGCGCAGCTCCTCGATGCGGGTCTTGGCGCCGGCCTCGGCGCGGGTGGCCGCGTCCATGGCCTTGAGGAGCTGGTTGACCTCCTCGCCCTGCTGGGCCTCCAGCGCCTGCGTGGTGGCGGCGCGGTCGAGGAACGCCTCGGGATCCTTGGCCTGGGTGAAGGCGAGGGTGCGGTTGAGCCCGCCGGTGATGTAGGCGTTCTGGGCGAGCATGACGGCCTTGGCGCGCTTGGCGGCCAGATCGGCCTGGCTGTCGGCCAGCGTCTTCTGCGCGGCCTCTGCGGCCTTCTTGGCGGTCTTGTACTTCTCCCGCTGGCCGTTGTACTGCTCCGTCAGCGTCTCGATCTCGACGTGCAGCTTCTCGACCTTGTCGGACAGCTCCTTGAGCGACGGCTTGGGATCCGCGGACGCCGGGGCTGTGGGGACGGCGACCAGGAGCGCGGCGACCACGGTGGCCATCACTCCGAGCCGGAACGGCCGCCGGAGCCGTTCCGCGGGGCGGGCACCGGTGCCCGCCGACCTCTTGTTCCCACGCGTACGCGTGCGCTTCACCAACCAGCTCCTTTCCTCGACGCCTACCGGGTTAGCTGACGGGTTCGGGCCGGAGCAGCCCTACCGAAGACTCGGATTCACCCCGTGATGGCGTGCGGCGGGCGCCATCGGCGGTTCCCCGGCTTCCCTTGCGGGAATTGGGCGTGTTCCTCACGTACGACACGCGGGGAACATCGTCGCTGGACACTAATGCACTCCCGGTTCCTGCTCAACCAGAACTGCTTGATCTGTTGAGGTTTCACAACTGAAGGGTCACAAGGTGATCTCGTGATCAAGCGTACAGAAGAGACTTTATGTCCTCTTTGCCGTTGGTTCTGCCGGACGGACGTCGATGCCGGGCCTGTCCGCAGGTGACCGGGGCGTGGCGTGGAACGGCGCGGGCAGAGGGAGATAAGTCCGAGCCGTAATGACATCTGTACTCTGGAGAGCCATGGAGCAGGTGGCCGAACTGACAGTGCCCGAGACCGCGGTGGTGGTCCGGCGTGCCCGCACGCCCGACGTCCGCGGGATCAGGCGCCTGGTCGACACCTACGCGGGCGCGGGTCCCCGGCTCCTGGAGAAGACCACGGTGACGCTGTACGAGGACGTACAGGAGTTCTGGGTGGCCGAGCTCGGCGGGCGGGTCGCCGGCTGCGGTGCCCTCCACGTCCTGTGGGAGGACCTCGCCGAGGTCCGTACGGTCGCCGTCGATCCGGAACACCGCGGCATGGGCATCGGCCACCGGATCGTCGAGGCACTCATACAGCAGGCGAAGGATCTTGGTCTGCGACGTGTATTCTGTCTGACTTTTGAGGTCGACTTCTTCGCCAGGCACGGTTTCCGCCCCATCCAGGGAACACCCGTCTCCCCTGAGGTCTACGCCGAGTTGCTGGCCTCGTACGACGAGGGTGTGGCGGAGTTCCTCGACCTGGAGCACGTCAAGCCGAACACCCTGGGCAACACCCGCATGCTGCTCCATCTGACATCGGGTGACGCAGGCCTTGACCAGACGGAAAGGTGATTGTTGATACCTATGTCGATACGTTGGGCAGCACAGGCATGTGCCCTGACATGTGCCACATGCGCACTCGAAGCGAGGTGACACGGTGAGCACCGGACAGCCGCCGTATCCACAAGACGAATCCGGCGAGAACTCCGCGCCCGGCAATCCCCACTACGGGCAGCAGAACCCCGGCCGCCACCCCGGCGAGCCGGACCCCGACGCCACCGTGGTCGGCTACCGCGCGGACGACGCATTCGGTCAACCCCCCTACAACCAGCAGCAGGGCTACGGCCAGCAGCCGCAGTACGGGCAGCAGGGCTACGGCCAGCAGCCCCAGTACGGCCAGCAGCCGCAGTCGCAGCCGGACTACGGCCAGCAGCAGTACGGCCAGCAGCCGCAGTCCCAACCGGGCTACGGCCAGCAGCCCGGCTACGGGCAGCAGCCGCAGTCCCAGCCGGACTACGGGCAGCAGCAGTACGGCCAGCAGCAGGGCTACGGCCAGCAGCCCCAGTACGGGCAGCAGCCGCAGTCGCAGCCGGACTACGGGCAGCAGCAGTACGGCCAGCAGCCGCAGTCCCAGCCGGGCTACGGTCAGCAGCCCTCCTCGGGCCAGTACGGCGCCCAGCCGGGTTACGGCCAGCAGCCACAGTCCCAGCCCGACTACGGCCAGCAGCCCGGTTACGGCCAGCAGGGCTACGCCCAGCAGCCGCAGTCGCAACCGGACTACGGCCAGCAGCCCGGTTACGGGCAGCAGCCGCAGTCGCAGCCCGACTACGGCCAGCAGCAGTACGGCCAGCAGCCGCAGTCCCAGCCGGGCTACGGCCAGCAGCCTTCCTCCGGCCCCGGCCAGTACGGCGACCAGCAGTACGGCCAGGCGTACGGCTACGGCCAGCAGGCCCAGCCGGACTACGGCCAGCAGCAGGGCTATGGCCAGCAGCCGGGCTACGGTCAGCAGCAGGGCTACGGGCAGCCGGGCTACGGCCAGCAGCAGTACGGCCAGCAGCCCGGCTACGGCCAGCCGGTCGGCGTCCAGCCGCCCGGCGCCCCCGCCCCGCTCGCCGAGTGGTGGCAGCGCCTGGTGGCCAGGCTGATCGACGGCGTCATCCTGTTCATCCTCAACATCGTCGTCGGCCTGATCTTCGGCCTCCTCTTCGTGGCCACCTACAGCTCGCTCGACGGCAGCAGCTCCGGGTTCGCCTCGTCGATCGTGGTCGGCATCCTGTCGTCGGTCGTGGTGACCCTCCTCTGGGTGGCCTACGACTTCTTCCTGCTGAAGGCGAACGGCCAGACCGTCGGCAAGATGGTGATGGGCATCAAGGTCGTCCCCGTCGGCCAGGCGATGCCGCCCAAGGGCCTGCCGACCGACGCCGCGCTCAAGCGCGCCGTCGGCACGTGGGGCTGGTGGGTGCTCAACGCCGTCCCGATCCCGCTGATCCCCGCGCTGCTCGCGTGGGCCGGCGTCGCCGTCAACGGCGCCTCCCAGCTCTGGGACAAGCCGTTGCAGCAGACGTTCGCCGACAAGTTCGCGCGGACGGTGGTCGTCAAGATCAAGTAGTCCGCGGACGTCACCATAGGGGCCGGCTTCCCGCCGGCCCCTATGTTTTGCCCGCGGGGCCGTACCAGAATGGGAGGACCTGCACGCCCCGCCGGGGCCGCCGACGACGCGAGGTGGAGGTTATGGCCGGTACGGTGCCGCGCGCGGACACGCTGCCGGCGGAATGGTGGGAACGGCTCGCCGCCCGGCTGATTGAAGCGCTCGTCTTCGGGGTCTTCTATTACATTCTGTTCATCGCCCTGTGGGGCATCTTCCGAACTGTCGGGATGTTGCAGGTCTTCGACGGCCGGTTGCCCGGTGTGGGCGCCTGGCTGGTCGCCGGGGCGGCTTATGCGGGCTACGACTGGTGGGCCCATTCCCGGGGCGGCCGCACGTTCGGCAAGGTGATCATGCGGATTCGCCTGGCCCCCGGCCGTCCGGCGTCCGGCGCGGCCCTGAAACGGGCCCTGGTCTATCCGGGGCCGCTCATGCTGGTGGGCATTCCGGTGGTCAATCTCCTCGCCGGAATGTTGCTGTTCGGGGTGGGTCTGCTCATCCTGATGGACAAGCCGCTGGAGCGTGGTCCGCACGACCGGCTGGCCGGAACGCGTGTGGTAAAAGATCTTCGCTGAGCCTTCCGCACCTGCGCCGACGCCTTTTCGCAAAGTTTTCGCTTGATCCGGTAAGGAGTCTGGAGAGACTGGCATTAGGCTATGGGGCGTCCGGGTTGCCGGATGTCGGCGCCCCTGCGACGCGCAGGGCATGTGTGTGCCGCTATGGTCGGATGCGGGCGGTTGTCGCCGTACGCTGCACAGGGGTCACGATCTCAAGGCGGCGACCCCGGGCGCATATAGCGCCCCCCAAACCCTGTCTGCCGTGGAGGCGAGGACGAATGGAAGCCCTAACGGACGTATTGTCAGCGCTCATCCCCCCGGCCGTGGTGGCCGGAGCCTTCATCTTTGGCGTGGTGAAGTTGGTCCGGTACGAGGGCCCCGGGCGGCACCCTAAGCCTCAGGAGCCGGCCGAGAAGCAGAACTGATCGGCCAGTCAGCGAATCCCGCAGTGGCTGAATTGTCTCAGCGCCTTTCCGGGTATATGTTTGGGCAGGCGAATGAAACAATGCCCGCGAAAGGATTGCGTAGATGGCCAAGCAGATCCAGGAGATTCTCATCGATGACCTCGATGGGGGCGAGGCCAATGAGACGGTCAGCTTCGCTATTGACGGCTCCTCCTATGAGATTGACCTCAGCGACCTTAACGCCAAGAAGCTGAGGGACGCGCTCTCGCCTTTCGTGCAGCACGCGCGCCGGGCGGGCGCCGCAACCTCCGCACGTCGTCGCGGTCGTAGCGGCAGAAGTGCGATGAGCCGGGAGAAGAGCGCGGAGATCCGGCAGTGGGCCAAGGCCCACGGTCTGCCGGTCAGCGAGCGTGGCCGTATCGCCTCGACCGTCGTCGAGAAGTACGAGGCGGCTCACTGAAAGAGCCGTCGTACGACCATGCGCTTATGCCGTTCGCCTTGGACCCCGGCGGCCGCCATAAGCGCATGATCATTTACGGCGGCGTTCCAAATACCGGAACGCCGCGGCGGACGAACCGCTGACTCGTCCATATGCGGGCGTTTTGGCCGCGTGTCACGGCCCCGTGCCCGGTGCCGTTTCACCGGGCGGGCGCCCGCATATGTGAAGGCGTGATGTCCGTTCTGCCCGAATGCTGAATGCTGAGGGCGGCCCGTTCCTTGAGGCGTGCCCGGGGGACGCCGGAGCGGCGATGCCGTAACGCGCCGGGGGATTGATGGCGTGACGGCCGGGGATTGCGGCGATCCGGACGCGGGAACGTACGTTGAATGGGGTATGCGGGCTCCCGCCCCCGTTCCTGGGTAAAAGCTGTGAATCTTCGCCGAGGGGGCCTAATCCGTGATCTCCACTCGCGCGGGGGCCGCCGCCGCCGTCCGGTAACCCTGCTGACCGGATGGGGATTGACCGGGGGAGCGGTAGGTACCGGGTCATGCTCAGGGCGTAGCGCGCTCACTTGGCCTTCCATTGCCGGACGACATACAGTGATTGCGTAACAGAGATACGGACGCGGCATCACCGGCGATGCGGCGGGCGCGGCCCCTCGACGGGCAGGCGGCCCGGGCGTCCGGGGGCCGATCCGTGTTGATCTGGGTGCGTCGCGGCGGCAATTCAGTGTCGCCTCCCCGTAGCGGCCTAAACATCGTTCGCTTGCGGCGTATCGGGAACACGTCACCCCCTAACAGTAGTTGGATGGAGGGTGAACGCCCTGCTCTCGGGGAACGTCTCTGCTATAGAGCGTGTCAGAGGCGATGGGCACGGTTCGCCGAGCCAGGGCTAGCATGCGGGAGGACGGGACCGGATTTACCGGCCTGACTGACCGCTCTGTGAGGAGCGACGAGATGTTCGAGAGGTTCACCGACCGAGCGAGGCGTGTTGTCGTCTTGGCCCAAGAAGAGGCCAGGATGCTCAACCACAACTACATCGGCACTGAGCACATTCTTCTTGGCTTGATCCACGAAGGTGAGGGCGTTGCCGCCAAGGCTCTGGAGAGCCTGGGCATCAGCCTTGAGGGTGTGCGCCAGCAGGTCGAGGAGATCATCGGCCAGGGCCAGTCGGCTCCGTCGGGGCACATTCCCTTCACCCCGCGGGCCAAGAAGGTCCTCGAGCTGTCGCTCCGTGAGGCTCTGCAGCTGGGCCACAACTACATCGGCACCGAGCACATCCTGCTCGGGCTCATCCGCGAGGGTGAGGGTGTGGCGGCCCAGGTGCTGGTCAAGCTTGGAGCTGATCTCAACCGGGTCCGGCAGCAGGTCATCCAGCTGCTCCACGGTTACCAGGGCAAGGAGCCGGCCGCCGCGGGTGGCCCCCAGGAGTCGGCCCCGTCCACGTCCCTGGTCCTCGACCAGTTCGGCCGCAACCTGACCCAGGCCGCCCGCGAGGGCAAGCTGGATCCGGTCATCGGCCGTGAGAAGGAGATCGAGCGGGTCATGCAGGTCCTCTCCCGGAGGACCAAGAACAACCCCGTTCTCATCGGCGAGCCCGGCGTCGGCAAGACCGCCGTCGTCGAGGGCCTGTCGCAGAAGATCGTCAGGGGCGAGGTGCCCGAGACGCTGAAGGACAAGCAGCTCTACACGCTTGACCTCGGCGCCCTGGTCGCCGGCTCCCGCTACCGCGGCGACTTCGAGGAGCGCCTGAAGAAGGTGCTCAAGGAGATCCGCACGCGCGGCGACATCATCCTGTTCATCGACGAGCTGCACACGCTCGTGGGTGCGGGCGCCGCGGAGGGCGCGATCGACGCCGCCAGCATCCTCAAGCCGATGCTGGCCCGCGGCGAGCTGCAGACGATCGGCGCGACCACGCTCGACGAATACCGCAAGTACCTCGAGAAGGACGCCGCGCTGGAGCGCCGCTTCCAGCCGATCCAGGTGGCCGAGCCCTCGCTCAGCCACACGATCGAGATCCTCAAGGGTCTGCGCGACCGCTACGAGGCGCACCACCGCGTGTCCATCACCGACGACGCGCTGGTGGCCGCGGCCCAGCTCGCCGACCGCTACATCAGCGACCGCTACCTTCCCGACAAGGCGATCGACCTCATCGACGAGGCCGGCTCGCGGATGCGCATCCGCCGGATGACCGCTCCGCCGGACCTGCGCGAGTACGACGAGAAGATCGCCAACGTGCGCCGCGACAAGGAGTCCGCGATCGACGCGCAGGACTTCGAGAAGGCGGCTGCCCTCCGCGACCAGGAGAAGCAGCTCCAGCTCAAGCGCGAGCGCCGGGAGAAGGAGTGGAAGGCCGGCGACATGGACGTCGTGGCCGAGGTCACCCAGGAGCTCATCGCCGAGGTCCTGGCGACCGCCACCGGCATCCCGGTCTTCAAGCTGACCGAGGAGGAGTCGCAGCGCCTGCTCCGCATGGAGGACGAGCTCCACAAGCGGATCATCGGCCAGGACGACGCCATCAAGGGCCTGTCGCGGTCCATCCGGCGCACCCGCGCCGGCCTGAAGGACCCGCGCCGTCCCGGTGGCTCGTTCATCTTCGCGGGTCCCTCCGGCGTCGGTAAGACCGAGCTGTCCAAGGCTCTGGCGGAGTTCCTCTTCGGTGACGAGGACGCTCTGATCAGCCTGGACATGTCGGAGTTCATGGAGAAGCACACCGTCTCCAGGCTGTTCGGCTCGCCTCCCGGCTACGTCGGTTACGAGGAGGGCGGCCAGCTCACCGAGAAGGTGCGGCGCAAGCCGTTCTCCGTGGTCCTGTTCGACGAGATCGAGAAGGCCCACCCCGACATCTTCAACTCGCTGCTGCAGATCCTGGAGGACGGTCGCCTGACCGACGCCCAGGGTCGGGTGGTCGACTTCAAGAACACGGTCATCATCATGACCACCAACCTCGGCACCCGCGACATCTCCAAGGGCATCGGGGTCGGGTTCGCGAAGTCCAACGACACCGAGTCCAACTACGAGCGGATGAAGGCGAAGGTCCAGGAGGAGCTCAAGCAGCACTTCCGGCCCGAGTTCCTCAACCGTGTCGACGACATCGTGGTCTTCCACCAGCTGACGCCGGTCGAGATCATCCAGATCGTGGATCTGATGCTCGCCCAGGTCGACGCCCGGCTGAAGGACCGCGACATGGGGCTCGACGTCTCGCCCGAGGCCAAGCAGCTGCTGGCCGACCGCGGCTACGACCCGGTCATGGGCGCCCGGCCGCTGCGCCGGACCATCCAGCGCGAGCTGGAGGACTCCCTGTCGGAGAAGATCCTCTACGGCGAGCTCCGTCCGGGGCAGGTCGTGAAGGTGACGATCGAGGGAGAGGGCGACGAGGCCAAGTTCGTCTTCCGGGGCGAGCCGGCCTCGCAGGTCCCCGACTCGGCGGCGGCCATCGCGGCCCCGATCCAGCACTGAGGATCCGGCGCTGAGGATCCAGCACTGAGGTAGCGAGAGCTTCCAGGAAAGCCCCCGTGTGGTTGGTCACACGGGGGCTTTCGCGTGCGCGGGGCAAGGCGCTCTGTGGCATCCTGTGCCTCCCCGGAAGGTTGTTCGGGCGCTCCGGACGGGACACGTCGTGACGTACGGATGGTAACGGCGTCGTTGCGTAATTGTTGGATGAGCGGGTATACCACCACCGCAAGTAGTACTACACTGCGTAGAGCATCGCCAAGTCTCATCCAAGTGAGCCACAAGAGCGCGTTCCTAGCCTGGGGCCTGCTCCCCGGGGAGTAGCGAGGAATCAACTCTGGGCGGACGCCGGCGGAGCTCGTGAGC
The DNA here is from genome assembly GCF_040802095.1 of Nonomuraea sp. NPDC050783. NCBI lineage: Bacteria > Bacillati > Actinomycetota > Actinomycetes > Streptosporangiales > Streptosporangiaceae > Nonomuraea > Nonomuraea sp. NPDC050783. Next base: position 386,857 of record NZ_JBFAHK010000005.1, on the reverse strand, counting down.
AGACATGCTCGACGAGGTCCGCACGTCCGGGGCGGGCGACGGACACACACCAGCAAGCCGTGGAGGAAACCGATGCGCCTGCGTCACGATGACGGAACGCTCGTTCACCTCGCCTACAACGCAGGCGTCCACCCCGCCGAGGACCTGGAGAACCTGATCGCCCACCTCACCCGCTACGCCGTGCCCGTGCGCAAGCGGCTCGGCGTCGAGCGGATGGGCGTCGGCCTGTGGTTGTCGCCGAGCGTGGCCGACCACCTCACGGCCGACCGCATCGAGCTCGTCCGCCTGCGCCGCTCGCTGGAGGAGCGCGGCCTGGAGGTGGTGAGCCTCAACGGCACCGGCGGGCGCAACCAGGAGGTGCCCGGCCCCGACTGGGCCAAGCCCGAGCGCTACCGCTACACGATGGCCCTGGCCAGGATCCTGGCCTTCCTGCTGCCGGAGGACGTGCGGTTCGGCAGCATCTCGACGATCCCGATCGGCTGGCGGCGCGACTGGCCGGCCGACCTGCACGCCATCGCCACCCGCCGCCTGGAGCGGCTGGCCCGCGAGCTGCGCGGCATCTACAGCGTCACCGGCAAGACGATCCGGGTCGGCTTCGAGCCCTGGCCCGGATGCGTGCTGGAGACGACCGAGCAGGCGCTGGAGCGCGTGGGCGGGATCGACTCCGAGCACCTGGGCGTGTGCCTGGACGCCTGTCACCTCGCCTGCGGCGAGGAGGAGCCGGGGGTGGCGCTCAAGGGCCTGGCCGCGGCCGGCGCGCCGGTCGTCAAGCTGGGCCACGTGCACAACCACACGGGCGAGACACCCAGCACCGGCGCGGTGCTGCACGACACGCTGACGGCCATGCTGTCGGGCGCGGTCAGCGGCAGCGCGCACATCGAGGTGGAGACGCACAACCTGATGGTCCCCGGGCGGGCCAAGGGGCCGGGGGCGCTGGTGTCGCTGCTGGCCGAGGAGCTGGACTGGGCGCGCAGCAACCTCACGGGCCTGGGCCTCCAGCTCGCCGCCTGAGCCCCGCCCCTACAGGGAGCCGAACCAGCCGGGCATGTCCAGCCGCCACGGATTGCCCGGCGTGACCTTGCGCAGGTCGGCCTCCAGCGCGCGCAGACGGTCCGCGCCCAGCTCGGCGGCCCAGCGGGCGCGCAGGGTCTCGAAGATGTGGGCCGAGCGGCGCAGCGCGTCCATCCCGTACGGCGTCAGGCGTACGATCTTGCGCCGGGTGTCGCGCGGGTCGGCGGCGCGCTCCACGTAGCCGATGCGCTCCAGCGTCTCGATCGTCTTGCCGGCCGCCTGCTTGGAGACGCCCAGGACGCGCCCCAGCTCCACCGCCGTGGTGCCCTGAGGGCCGATCGCCTGCATGACGAATCCGTGCATGGGCCTGATGTCGGGATGTCCCTGCCGGGACAGCTCGGCGTGCAGCTCGTCGATGAGCGCCCGGAACGCCAGCAGCAGGCGCAGCGGCAACTCGAATCCAGGGGCGTCGCTTGACACAATAGACAACCTGATTGACTATATTGATGGACAACGAGGTTGCCTATCTTAGGGGGTTCCCCGGTATGACCGTCATTCGCGCCGCCGACGCGCGGCGCTCCGAGACACCCGGCGGGGTCATGACGACCTTCGCCTCGCCCACCCAGGGCGGGGCCGGCCGGTCGATGTGGCGTGTGGACGCCCGGCCCGGCGCGGCGGGGCCGCTGCACGACTTCGACGTCGAGCAGGTGTGGAGCTGGCTGGACGGGGCGGCCACCGTCGAGCTGGGCGGCGAGAGGTTCGGCGTGGCGGCGGGCGACACCGTCGTCATGCCGGCCCGCACGCCGCGCCGCGTCACGGCCGGCCAGGACACCGGTTACACCGCCGTCGTCACCGCCCAGGCCGGCGCCAGGGCGATGTCCGCCGACGGCGACGACCACGGCACCCCGCCGTGGATCGTGTGATGAGAGGGAGGACACCCATGACCGTCGTGCCGAGCGCCGAGTGCCGGCGTACCGAGACGCCCAACGGCGTCATGACCACGCTCGCCTCCCCGACGCAGGGGGCGGCCGGGCAGGCTCTGTGGCGGGTGGACGCCAGGCCCGGCATGGAGGGGCCGGTGCACGCCTTCGACGCCGAGGTGCTGTGGACGTGGCTCGACGGGGCCGCGGTGGTGGAGCTGGGCGGGGAGCGGTACGAGGTGGCGGCGGGCGACACGATGGTGCTGCCCGCCGACGTGAGCCGGCGGATGCTCGCCGATCCGGTGCGCGGGTTCGTCTCCCTCGTGACCGCTCCCGCCGGGACGAAGGTCTACAACCCGGACGGCACCTCCGCCCCGGACGCCTGCGACCTCGCCCCCAAGGGCGACGAGCGCCTGGTGCCGCCCTGGGTGCGCTGACCCCGGGGGCCGGTCAGGCGTGGGGGAGGCGGTAGGTGCCGTCGTCGAGGGCCTCGGCGAGGCCGTCGGCGACCAGGCCGTCCAGGGCGCGCTCGCGCTGGACCGCGTCGTCCCAGACCACGTCCAGCGCCGCCTTGGGGACCGGCCCGTGGGCCGCGCGCAGCACCGCCAGCAGCCGGCCGCGGCACTGCCGGTCGGTGCCGGCGTACGTCTGGCCCTTGCGCGCGGGGCCGGCGTGCGGCGGCTTGCCCGCCAGCCGCCAGGCGCACACGCCGGCGATGGGGCAGTCGGCGCAGCGCGGCGCGCGGGCCGTGCACACCAGCGCCCCCAGCTCCATGACCGCCACGCCCCACCGGGCCGCGCCCAGCTCGGGCAGCAGCGCCTCGGCCAGCCGCCGCTCGGCCGCCGAGGTGGCCGTAGGAGGGTACTCCTCGGCGCGTACGGCCCTGGCGAACACCCGCCGGACGTTGGTGTCCAGCACCGCGTGCCGGCCTCCGTAGGCGAAGCTGGCGACCGCCGCGGCGGTGTACTCGCCGATGCCGGGCAGCGCCAGCAGGGTGGCGTGGTCGGCGGGCACCTCGCCGCCGTGCTCGTCGGTGATCGCCCGCGCGCAGGCGTGCAGGCGCAGCGCCCGCCGCGGGTAGCCGAGCCTGCCCCAGTGGCGCACCGCCTCGCCCGGCTGCTCGGCCGCGAGGTCCTTCGGGGCGGGCCAGCGCCGCATCCACTCGTGCCAGACGGGCAGGACGCGCGCGACCGGGGTCTGCTGCAGCATGATCTCGCTGACCAGCACGCCCCACGGCGTGGCGTCGGCGGCCCGCCACGGCAGGTCCCTTGCGTTGTCCTCGTACCAACGAAGGACAGAGTTGTGCAGGAGATGAGGCTCAACCACGCCGACAAGGGTATGCCTACGGGAATGAGCTCGGCGTGTCGTCACCCTCCGCAGCCTTCCGGTCACCATGCTGGAGGTCATGGACCCGGAGACGATGCGTGGCGACGGCGGTGACGTTTACTGGCGACGCCGGATGAGCGTGCTGGTGGCGGTGCTCGTCGTGGTGGCCGTGGTGGCGTGGGCGTGCTCCAGCGGGGGCGAGGGCGAGCCGGAGCGGGACGCGGAGGCGAAGGCGTCACCCAGCGTCACGCCCGCGGACGACCCGCTGCTGGCCGGGCTGCGCACGCTCGCGATGGGCACCGCCAGCCCCTCGCCCACCCCTACCGCGGGCAGGTCGAGCCCCGCCGCCAGGCCCAGGCGGCCCGGCGCGCCCTGCGCCGAGGAGGACCTCGTGCTCAGCCTGCAGGGCGGCAAGGACCAGATCTACGCGGGCGACGCCCGGCCCCTGTTCATCGCCACACTGGTCAACACCGGCCCGGTCATGTGCAAGGCCGACGTGGGGCCGCGCGCCATGGAGATCCGCATCACCTCCGGCCAGGACCGCATCTGGTCCACGGCCGACTGCGTGAGCGGGGTCGCGGGCGACGTGACCGAGCTGCAGCGCGGCGTGCCGTACGTGCGCTCGCTGAGCTGGGACCGCCGCCGCTCCAGCGCCGACTGCCGCTCCACCGCGCCGAGCGCCCTGCCCGGCACGTACGTCGCCACCGCCCGCTTCGGCAGGCTCCGCAGCACCAAGGGCGTCTTCCACCTCCGCTGACCGCCCGGCCCCGGGCGGGTGCGGGCTCAGACGTAGCGTTCGAGGATGGAGGACTCCGCGAGGCGGGACAGCCCCTCGCGGACGCTGCGCGCCCGGGACTCCCCGACCCCGCCCACGGCCTGCAGGTCGTCGATGCTGGCCGCCAGCAGCTTCTGGAGCCCGCCGAAGTGGTTGACCAGCCGGTCGACCACGGTGGCGGGCAGCCGGGGCACCTTGGCGAGCAGCCGGAAGCCGCGCGGACTGACCGCGCTGTCGAGCTTGTCGGCCCCGTGCCCCAGCACGTGGGCGACCGCGGACAGGTCGAGCAGGTCGGCCCCGGAGAGCTGGTCGAGGTCGTGCATGGCCTCGGGCAGCCGCTTGTGCCGCCGGCCCGCGGGCGCGGGGAGGTAGTCGCGCACGACCAGCTCGCGCTCGGAGTCGACCCCGGCCACCAGCTCGTCGAGCTGCAGGGACAGCAGCCGCCCGTCGGTGCCCAGCTCGACGACGTAGCCCTCGATCTCGTCGGAGATGCGGCGCACCATCTCCAGCCGCTGCGCGACGGCGGCCACGTCGCGGACGGTGACGAGGTCTTCGATCTCCAGCGCCGACAGCGTGCCGGAGACCTCGTCGAGGCGGTGCTTGTAGCGTTCGAGCGTGGCCAGGGCCTGGTTGGCCTTGGACAGGATGGCCGCCGACTCCTCCAGCACGTAGCGGATGCCGTCGAGGTAGAGGGCGATGATCCGCATCGACTTGCTGATCGCGATGATGGGCAGGCCGGTCTGGCGGGCGACGCGCTGGGCGGTGCGGTGGCGGGTGCCGGACTCGTCGGTGGGGATGGCCGGATCGGGCACGAGGTGCACGGCCGCCCGCACGATCTTGTCGTCGCCGCTGATCACGATGGCGCCGTCCATCTTGGCCAGCTCGCGCAGCCGGGTCGCCGAGAACTCGACGTCGAGCGTGAAGCCGCCGCTGCACACCGCCTCGACGGTGTCGTTGTAGCCGAGCACGATCAGTCCGCCGGTCTGCCCCCGCAGGATGCGCTCTAGGCCGTCGCGCAAGGGCGTGCCCGGTGCCACCGCCGCCAGGGCGTCACGCCGGCGGTCGTCCAGACTCCTATCCACCTGACCCCCGTGTCGATCGGTCACGCCCAGCTTAGCCGCGCTATGTGACGTGTGTGAGTGCGTCCCAGACGTTCTCCGCCTGGACGACCTCGAACCCGGGGGCGAAGGCCACCGGCCCGACCGGCACGAGCGAGCGGTCGCCGGCGCGCTTGCGCGTGCCGTCCTCCAGCGAGCCCGCGGGGACGAGCGCGCGCTTGAAGCCCAGCCTGGCGGCCTCGGTGAGCCGCCTGCGCACGTCTCTGACCGGGCGCAGCTCCCCGGCCAGGCCCACCTCGCCGAGCGCCACCAGCCCGGCCGGCAGCGGCTTGTCGCCGGCGGCGCTGGCCACCGCGAGCATGACCGACAGGTCGACCGCCGGATCGGCCAGCTTGAGGCCGCCCACCGTGGCGGTGAACACGTCGCAGCCGCCGAGCCGGGCGTTGAGCCGCCGCTCCAGGACGGCGAGGATCATCTGCACGCGGTAGGTGTCGAGGCCGGAGGAGGTGCGCCGGGGCTGCTGCGCCTCGGTGCGCGCGACCAGGGCCTGGACCTCGGCGGGCAGCGGCCGGGTGCCCTCGACGGTGACCGTGACGCAGGTGCCGGGCACCGGCTCGCTGCGCCGGGAGACGAACAGGCCGCTGGGGTCGGTGATGCCCTCGATGCCGCGCTCGTGCAGGTCGAAGCAGCCGACCTCGTCGGTGGGGCCGAACCTGTTCTTGATCGCGCGGACCATGCGCAGCCGGGAGTAGCGGTCGCCCTCGAAGTTGAGCACGACGTCGACCAGGTGCTCCAGCGTGCGCGGGCCGGCGATGGAGCCCTCCTTGGTGACGTGGCCGACGAGCACGGTGGCCATGTTGCGCTCCTTGGCCAGGCGCACCAGGTTGGCGGCGACCTCGCGCACCTGGGTGACGCCGCCGGGCACGCCGGTGGCCTGGGCCGAGCCGACGGTCTGCACGGAGTCGACGACCAGCAGCGTCGGCTGGACCTTCTCCACGTGGGTGACCAGCGCCGACAGCTCGGTCTCCGCGGCGAGGTAGAGGTTGGGGCGGATCGCGTCGATGCGGTCGGCGCGCAGCCGCACCTGGGCGGCGGACTCCTCGCCGGTCACGTAGAGGACGGTCTCGCGCTCGGCGATGCGGGCCGCGGCCTCCAGCAGCAGCGTGGACTTGCCGATGCCGGGCTCGCCGGCCAGCAGCACCACCGCGCCGGCCACCAGGCCGCCGCCCAGGACGCGGTCGAGCTCGCTCACGCCGGTGGTGCGGGCGGTGGCGACCTCGGCCTTGACCTGGCCGATCGGCATGGCGGGCGCGGTGGTGGCGCCGCCCTGGACGACGGTGACGCCGGCCCGGGCGCCCTCCTCGTCGACCGTGCCCCACGCCTGGCACTCGCCGCACCGGCCGACCCACTTGCTGGTGCGCCACCCGCACTCGGCGCAGCGGTATCCGGGCTTCTGGGCAGTCGACTTCGCCATGTCGAGCAGGCTAGCGCCGCCCGCCGACAATCCTGGCCACCCGCGGCCCGGGCCGCGGATGGCAAGGGGCCGGCGAGCAGGCTACGCGAGGCCCAGGTCGGACTCCAGCAGGCGCTTGGGCTTGGCGCCCACGACCCGCTTGACCGGCTCGCCGTTCTCGAACAGCAGCAGCGTGGGGATGCCCATCACGCCGTACTTGGCCATGATCTCGGGGTTCTCGTCGGTGTTGAGCTTGCCGATCGTCAGGCCGCGCTCGGCCTCGATCTGCTCCAGCACGGGCGCCACCATCCGGCACGGCCCGCACCACTCGGCCCAGAAGTCGACCAGCACCGGCTTGTCGCTCTTGAGCACCTGCTCCTCGAAGTTCTCGGTGGTCAGCGTGATCATGTTATTCATCCCCTCACGAAGCAACCTGGGCACGACTGGGCGAGCTGGGCGGCGACCTCGGCGCGGCGGGTGAGCAGGAGCCGGATCTCCTCGTCGATCTCCTCCAGCTTGCGCTGGTAGACCTCGACCGACTCGGCGCACGAGCCGCCCGTGCTGTGCCCCCTGCGCAGGCAGTCGACGAACGGCCGGGTGTCCTCCAGGGTGAAGCCGACCGCGAGCAGGGCCCGGATCTCGCTGACCAGCTTCACGTCCTCCTCGGCGTACTGCCGGTAGCCGTTGGGGCCGCGCCGGGCCTGGAGCAGCCCGTGCTGCTCGTAGTAGCGGAGCGAGCGCGTGCTCACCCCGGTACGTTCCGCCAGCTCTCCGATGCGCATATGTCTACGGTAAACGTTGACACCGACGTCAATGTCAAGCCTCAGTAGTGGCGCCAGCGCAGCACGTTCGGATAGGCCAGCTCCAGGCCGGGGGTCTCGGCGATGGCCTGCTCGGCCACCTCGGGCGCGAACTCGATGCGCAGCACCGCCTCCAGGTCGGCCCGGCGCTCGAAAGCCATGCGCAGGTCGAGCGGGCGGCGCTGCCAGCCCTGGCGGTCCCAGAACGCCTCGACCTCGCGGGCCGAGTACGACGGCACCGTCCGCGCGAACCAGCGGCCGAACGGGCCGCGCGTGGCGTCCAGGTCGATGACGAAGGCCGTGCCGCCGCGGCGCATCACCCGCGACAGCTCGCGCAGCCCCGGCTCGCAGCCGGGCCCGAAGAAGTACGCCCAGCGCGCCATCGCCACGTCCACGCCGGCGTCCGGCAGCGGCAGGTCCTGGGCCGCGGCGGTGTGGACGGTCACGTTGGGCAGGGCGGCGCAGCGGCGGCGGGCCAGCGCGGCCAGGTCGCCGTGCGGCTCCACGCCGATCACCCGGGCGGCGGCCGCGGCCAGGCCGGGCAGGTGGTAGCCGGTGCCGCAGCCGATGTCGAGCACGGTGGCGCCGTCCCAGGGGCGCACGGCGCGCATCGCCGCCTCGGCGGCCCCCTCGGGATCGACGGCGCGGTTCTCCAGCTCGTAGACCCGCGGGGTGTTCCAGATGTTCGGGCTGGGAATCGCCCCCTTCGCAATGCGTGGCATGCCCCAACGCTAGGGGGTCGCGCGCCTTATCGGCTTCATCGGCTTAGGCTGGCAACGTGGCTGATGTCATCCGCGTGCCCAATGCGAAGATCGCATTGTCCACCGCCTCGGTATATCCGGAACGCACTCCCGACGCGTTCGAACTGGCCGCCCGGCTGGGCTACGACGGCGTGGAGATCATGGTCGGCGCCGACCCGGTGAGCCAGGACATCGACGTGATCGAGCGGCTGTCCGAGCACTATCACGTACCCGTCCTGGCGATCCACGCCCCCTGCCTGCTGGTGACGCAGCGGGTGTGGGGCCGCGACCCGTGGGCCAAGCTCCTCAAGGCGCAGAAGGCGGCCGAGCGGCTCGGCGCCTCCACCGTCGTGGTGCATCCGCCGTTCCGCTGGCAGCGCGACTACGCCCGGGAGTTCGAGGCCGGGCTGGCCAGGATGCGCGACGAGACGGACGTCACGTTCGCCGTCGAGAACATGTTCCCGCTGCGCGCCAGGGGCAACGACGTGGTGCCCTACTCGCCCGACTGGAACCCGATCGACTACGACTTCCCGCAGGTCACCCTCGACCTGTCGCACACCGCCGTGTCCGGCTCCGACGCGATGGAGATGGCGAGCAAGCTCGGCGACCGCCTCGCCCACCTGCACCTGGCCGACGGCGTCGGGGTGACCAACAAGGACGAGCACCTGGTGCCCGGCCGGGGCAACCAGCCGTGCGCCCAGATGCTGGAGCGTCTGGCCAACACCGGCTACTCCGGCCTGGTCGTGCTGGAGATCAACACCCGCAAGGCGGCCAGCCGCAGCGAGCGCATCGACGACCTGGCGGAGGGGCTGGCCTTCGCCCGGCTCCACCTGGCGGCCACCACATGAACATCGGGCCGGGACGGGAGCTGGGCGGGGTCTTCGACCGGGTGGCCGACGCCTACGACGCCGGTCGGCCCGGCTACCCCGACGAGACCTACCGCGCCGTGCGCGAGCTGAGCGGCGTCGACCTCGACGGCGCCACGGCGGTGGACGTCGGGGCGGGCACCGGCATCCTGACGCGGGCGCTGCGGGCGCGCGGCGCGCGGGTGGTCGCCGTGGACCCCGGCGCCGAGATGCTGGCGCGGCTGTCGGCACGCTCCGACGGCGGCCGGCCCGAGGTCGTCGCGGTGCAGGGCGACGGCAACGCGCTGCCGGTGGCCGACGGGAGCGCCGACCTGGTGACGTACGGGCAGTCCTGGCACTGGCTCGACCCGGCGGCCTCGATCGCCGAGGCCCGGCGGGTGCTGCGGCCCGGCGGCGCGATCGCGGCCTGCTGGAACCTGCGCCACGCCGGCCAGGCCGACTGGCTGGCCGCCTACGAGGCCCGGCTGGCCGAGGAGGTGCCCGCCTATTGGGGGCCGGCGGTCGAGGAGTGGGCGGTGCCGCCCATCGCCGCGGCCTTCGAGGTGGTCGGCGAGCGGTGGATTCCGTGGACCAGGCTCATCGGCATCGAGCAATTCCTGCTCGACCTGCGCTCCCACTCCTACATGGCGGCGCTGTCGCCGGAGGCCGCCGACGCCCTGGTCGAGCGGCAGCGGGCGGAGCTGCGCAGGGAGTTCCCCGAGGGCGTGCTGTCGGTGCCGATGCGGGTCTACCTGGCGGTGGGCCGGTGACCACCAGGCGGGGGCCGGGGCGGCGGCCCGGCGCCGCCGACACGCGCGGGGAGATCCTGACGGCGGCCCGGCGGGTGTTCGCGGAGAAGGGGTTCGACAAGGCCACGGTACGCGGCATCGCCAGGGAGGCCGGCGTCGATCCCGCGCTCGTCCACCACTACTTCGACACCAAGGAAGGCATCTTCGCGGCGGCCATGCGGCTGCCCGTCTCCCCCGAGGTGATCGTCCCGACGTTGCTGGAGGGGCCTCGGGAGGAGATCGGGGAGCGGCTGGTGCGCATGCTCCTGCGCGTGACGGCCGCGCCCGAGACCCGCGAGCCGATGGTGGCGCTGCTGCGCTCGGCCATGACGAACGAGCAGGCGCAGGTGATGTTCCGCGAGTTCATCACCAACGCGCTGCTCTTCCAGGTGGCCGACCGGCTGGCGGTGCCCTACCTGCGGATCGAGGCGGCGTTCTCGCAGATGTTCGGAGTGATCGTGGCGAGGTACGTGCTCAAGCTGGAGCCGATGGCGAGCGCCGACCCTGAGGAGCTGGTGGAGCTGCTGGGCCCGACGATCCAGAGGTACTTCCTGGGCTAGAGCATTGTTCTGGAGGCGGCTTTCACCTTAGGGTATGTCGCGTACCCCGGATATGTTACCCGCCGGTAGTATCCAGGGTAATGGCCTGTGAGGCGGCTGTGCGTACGCTGACAGCCAACGACAGCCAACGTCGTCTGTGGGAGGACCCCGTGCTCTGGGTAGCCATCATCGGGCTCGTCATGACCGTCCTGGCGGTGGCCGTCGCCGGCCGCCGGGTGCGGTTCCTGTACAAGCTCGCCACCGTGGGACCGCCCGCGCCCGAACGCGTCGAGTACGCCAGGACGCACGCGGGCGAGGAGATCAAGGCGCAGCTCACCGAGGTCTTCGGGCAGAAGAAGCTGCTGAAGTGGACCCCCTCGGGCGTGGCCCACTTCTTCGTCATGTGGGCGTTCTTCATCCTGCTGACCGTCTACATCGAGGCCTACGGCGCGATCATCCAGGGCGCGGTCACCGGCCACCCCGACTTCCACATCCCGCTCATCGGGACCTGGGGCGTGCTGGGCTTCCTCCAGGACTTCATCGCCGTCGCCTGCCTCGTGGGCCTGGTCGTCTTCGCCGCGATCCGGCTCAAGGAGAACCCCAAGGCGCTCGGCCGGGCCTCCCGCTTCTCCGGCTCCCACCTGGGTGGCGCCTGGCTCGTCCTGTTCATGATCTTCAACATCATCTGGACGTTGTTCCTCGCCCGCGGCGCCTCGGCCGCCAACGGCAACTTCCCGTACTCCTCGGGGGCGTTCGTCTCGCTGGCACTGGGCGACGTGCTGCCGCCGAGCGGGCTGCTGGAGGAGATCGCGCTGCTGCTGCACATCGGCTTCATGCTGGTGTTCCTGGTCATCGTGGTGAACTCCAAGCACCTGCACATCTTCACCGCGCCGCTCAACGTGCTCTTCTCCCGCCGCCCCAACGCGCTCGGCCCCGCGCCGGAGATGCGCGTGGACGGCAAGCCGGTCGACTTCGAGGACGAGGACCTCGACCCCGAGCGGCTGGGCCGGGGCAAGATCGCCGACACCACGTGGAAGGGGTTCCTGGACTTCTACTCCTGCACGGAGTGCGGCCGCTGCCAGTCGCAGTGCCCGGCCTGGAACACCGACAAGCCGCTGTCGCCGAAGATGCTCATCCTCGACCAGCGCGACCACGCCTTCAAGGTGGCGCCGTACCTGATGGCGGCGCAGAACGGCGTCGAGCACAAGGACACCGACGTGCTGGCGCTGCTGGAGAAGCCGCTGGTCGGCGAGGACGGCGTCATCCACCCCGACGTGCTGTGGTCGTGCACCAACTGCGGCGCCTGCGTCGAGCAGTGCCCGGTGGACATCGAGCACATCGACCACATCCTCGACATGCGGCGCTACCAGGTGATGGTGGAGTCGTCGTTCCCGTCCGAGGCGGGGGTGATGGTCAAGAACCTGGAGAACAAGGGCAACCCCTGGGGGATGTCCGAGATGAAGCGGGCCGACTGGATCGAGGAGCTCGACTTCGAGGTCGAGGTCGTCGAGGACAAGATGCCCGAGGGCACCGAGTACCTGTTCTGGGTGGGCTGCGCGGGCGCGCTGGAGGACCGCGCCAAGCGCACCACCAAGGCCGTCGCGGAGCTGCTGCACATCGCGGGCGTGAAGTTCGCGGTGCTCGGCCCGATGGAGGCGTGCTCCGGCGACCCGGCCCGCCGCCTCGGCATGGAGTACCTGTTCAACATGCTCGCCCAGCAGAACATCGAGACGCTGAACGAGGCGGGCGTCAAGAAGATCGTCGCCACCTGCCCCCACTGCTTCAACACCCTGGCCAACGAGTACCCGCAGCTCGGCGGCACCTACGAGGTCGTCCACCACACCCAGCTCCTGTCGAAGCTGGTGGACGAGGGCCTGCTCACCCCGGTCACGCCGATCGAGGAGAAGATCACCTACCACGACCCGTGCTTCCTCGGCCGCCACAACAAGGTCTACTCCCAGCCCCGCGACATCATGGCGAAGGTGCCGGGCGTCCAGACCCAGGAGATGCACCGGCACAAGGACCGGGGCTTCTGCTGCGGCGCGGGCGGCGCGCGCATGTGGATGGAGGAGCGCATCGGCAAGCGCATCAACACCGAGCGCGTGGACGAGGCGCTGACCACCGATCCCGACACCGTCTCCACCGCGTGCCCGTTCTGCATGGTGATGCTCGGTGACGCGATCAACGAGAAGAAGAACAGCGGCGAGGCCAAGGAGTCGCTGGAAGTCGTGGACGTCGCCCAGCTGTTGATCAAATCGGTCAAGGGCGCTTCCTGACGATGAAAAGTCGGACTCCTCCACACGTGGTGTGGAGGAGTTCCGTCTGCCGACAAGGGTGGTTACGAGAAATCTGCCATCCACATAACGGGAAAATCACGGTAACCTCAACGTCGCATGGGTCTATTCGACGGGGAGGGGGCTCGTGATGGGCGTCGTCGTCACCGACGCCGAGGTGACCCTGGCCGACGTGCTCTCCCTGCGACTGGCCCTCGACGAGCCGCTGCGCGAGGGGACCGAGCTCGTCCTGCGGCACCGCACCACGGGGGTGGAGCGGGAGGCGGTGATCGGCACGCCGGGGGCGCGGGCGCGCGAGGCCACGCTGGCGGTCTCCCTGGCCCCGCTCGACCTCACGGCCGGCCGCTGGGACACCTACCTGCGCCACGACGGCCGGCGCAGCCGGCTGCGCAGCGTCGACCCCGGCTTCTCGCTGGACCACCTCGACGCCTACGCCCTGTGCAAGCGCACCCTGGCCTACCGCTCCTACCGCACCCGCAACGGCTTCCTGGCGCTGAAGATCAGTGACGCCGAGCCGGTGGCCGAGGTGCGCCGGGTGTGGTTCAGGGAGGGCCGCTTCGAGGTCATGGGCCTGCTGGCCTACACCGGGCTGGAGGACGACGACTCCCGCCACGAGGCCACGCTCACCCTCGACCGCCGGCAGGCCGGCGCGCGGGTGACGGCCACGGCCTTCGTCCAGGGCGTGCGCTTCCACGCGGCCGTCTCGCTGGTGGACGTGCTGGCCGCCGACCCCGGCGGAGCCGGCACCTGGGAGCCCGCGTTGCAGGTCGAGGGCGTCCCCGCGCCGCTGCGGCTCGGCTCGCACCTCGACGACGTGGACGGCAAGCGCCGCCGCCTCCACTATCCCGCCGCCCAGGTGGACGGCGTGCCCATCCGCCCCTGCTACACCGCCGACGACGAGCTGCGCATCGAGGTGGGCGGATGAAGGTCAGCCTGATCCTGCCCTCGGCCTACGGCATGCGGGGCGACGTACGCGCCACGCTCAACCTCGCCAACGCCCTGGCCGAGCGGCACGAGGTCGAGGTGATCAGCGTGCGGCGGCAGAAGGAGAAGCCGTTCTTCCCCGTCGGGCCCGACGTGGCCATGCGCAGCGTGGTCGACGCCCGGCCGGGCGTGCGCCACCTGCTGCCGCACGGCCAGGTGCGCACCGAGGTCGCGCTCTGGCGGGCGCTGCGCGGGCTCAGGTGCGACGTGCTCGTCACCACCCGGCCCGCGCTCGGCGTCCAGGCCGCCAGGCACGCGCCCCGCGAGATCGTCAGGATCGCCAGGGAATGGACGCGGCCGGTCGTGCCGGGGCCGGTCAAGCGCTTCTACCCGCGCCTGAGCGCCGTCGTGACGGCCACGGAGGCCGGCCAGGAGGAGTGGGGCAGGCTGCTCGGCGGCGGGCCCCCCGTACGCTGCGTGCAGGACGCGCTGCCGGCCGGGCCGTGGCCGCGCTCGCGCATGGACAACAGGATCGTGGCGGCCGGTGGGCGCTGGGTGGCGCTCAAGGGCTACGACCGGCTGATCAGGGCGTTCGCGGTGGTGGCCGACAAGCGTCCCGACTGGCAGCTCAGGCTGTACGGCTCGGGCCCCGAGGAGCGGCGGCTGCGCGAGCTGGTGCAGGAGCTGGACCTGCACAACCACGTCTACTTCATGGGCACCACCCCCGACCTGACCGGCGAGTTCGCGAAGGCGTCGATCGTGGCCAACCCCTCGCGCGGCGACGACCAGGCCATGACCGTGCTGGAGGCGATGGGCTGCGGGGTGCCGGTGGTGGCCTTCGAGGGGGCGCGGGCGCCGGCCGAGTTCGTGGCCACCGGCTACAACGGGGTGCTGGTGCCGGAGTCCGGCTCCGACGAGGAGCTGTTCGCGGCGGCGCTGCTGGCGCTGATCGACGACGAGCGCAGGCGGCGCTCGCTCGCGGCCGGCGCGCTGGACACCGCGACGCGGCACGCGGCGGGCGAGGTGGCCGGGCAGTGGGAGAAGCTGATAGCGGATCTGCGCTGAGCCGCGGCCGTATACGGGTTACGGGTACCGTAGAACCATGCATGGGTACAGCGGAGACAAGCAGGCATATCTGACGCGGCTCAGGCGAATCGAGGGCCAGATCAGGGGCCTGCAGCGGATGGTCGACGACGACGCCTACTGCATCGACGTCCTCACGCAGGTCTCCGCCGCCACGCGGGCCCTGCAGGCCGTGGCGCTGGGCCTGCTGGAGGAGCACATCTCCCACTGCGTGGCCGACGCCATCAACACGGGCGGCCCGGAGGCCGAGGCGAAGGTGAAGGAAGCCTCGGCGGCCATCGCCCGGCTGGTGCGGTCGTAGGCCCTCACCGCGGGCACCCGATCGGGGGGAAGCGCCTCCTCCTTTCGAAGGAGGCGGCCGGTGCCGGTGACTAGTTATGCGAAACCCCGGGAACGAGGTTCCCGGGGCCCGGTAATCGTCGTGATGGTTCTTCAGCGGCTCGCCGAAGTCCGCAATCCGAGCGCGTCGTCGAGTTCGTCCAAGGTCAGCCGCCGCTCGCTGACAGCCACGGCCGTGAGCACCTCGGCGTAGAGCGCAATCTCGTCCAACGCGACACGGTCGTGGACCCGAGAGTCCAGGTCGTCGTGCCCCACCGCGTCGTCCTTTCCTTCCGCAGCCCACACCCTCTTCGAGGTTACGGGGCGACCCCCTTCCGGCGACATGGCCCATAGGAGTCATTCCTTTCGGCACCCCGGGGGCCCCAGTGGGGTCATTTCCCGAATCGGAGATCACAATTCAGCGAATTTACTGATCGTTCCAGCGTTAGAACGATATAGGCGAGGTAAGAGGGAAATGGCGAGATTAGTGGTTTAGATGTGACATGGGCCATCGTCATGATGATCGTCGCGCTCGTGGATGAGCTTGGCCACGAGCGCCGACTGGCCCGCGAGCCCCCGCTCCGGCACCTTGGCCCCGGTCAGGCGCCCCCACGCCAGCCCCATCGCGTACGCGGCCCCCAGCACCGACGCCGCGCTCGTCCGGTCCGGCGGCGCCACCTCCAGCACCGGCGCGGGCACGGTGGACACCCCGCCCGCCCGCGGGCCCGCCGGGAATCCCTCGGGGGCGGTCGTCTCCGCGACGGAGGTCTCGGTCAGCCCCGCCCGCTCCAGCTCCTCGTAGGCCGCCCTGAGCCGGTGGTCCAGCCGGGACGGCAGCCGCCGCCGCGAGTCCGACAGGTCGGCCAGGAACGCGGCCGCGGCCCGCGTCGGATCGGGAGTGAAGGCCAGCGCCTCGGCCAGGTCGTAGACGGTGTGGGCGAAGTGCGCCTCGGCGTCGGTCTCCGGCAGCAGCGCCCGCGCCAGCCGCGCGGGAGCGCGCTCCAGCCACGCCCGCCGCACCGCCCGCGCGTCGGGCGGGCCCTCATGGGGACGGCTGTGGAGGCCGCTGTGGAGGCCGCCGGGAGCGCCGCCGGGAGAGCCGCCGGGCGGGACGCCGTCCAGGCCGTCCAGGGACGGGCGGCGCAGCACGGGCTCCACCATGGTGAGCAGCGCGAGCGCCCGCGGCCGGAAGCGGGTGTCGGACATGAGGATCTGCGCGGCGTCGGCCATCACGGCGGCCAGCCGGAGCGCCGCGCGCGGCCGGCCGGCCCGCGCCCGCTCGGTGACCAGCGTGACGAGGTCCAGCAGCGGCGGCGCCGGCAGCCAGCGCACCCACTCGTCACCGGGCAGCGGGCGGCGCAGGTACTCGCCGAAGACGGTGAGCAGCCGCTCGTTGCCGTCGAAGGCCGGCGCGTACGAGCACCACATGATCGTGCCCCACACGGCCGCCACCGTGGCGGGCACGTCGCCGGCGAAGATGTCGTCGAAGGCCGTCAGCGGGTAGTCCAGCTCCGACTTGCGCCCGCAGGCCCGCACCAGCACCCGCAGCCGCTCGGTGAGGCCGGCGGAGACGTCGGGGCCGATGAAGGCCATCGTGGAGCCCGGCTCGGCGTGGAAGTCGGGCCCGGTGGGCACCACCTCCGGGGGCAGGTCGGCCGCGGCGTGCCGGACCTGCCGGGCCCGGGAGCCGCGCGGCGGCGGCGCGAGGTGCCAGCGGCCCGCGGCGGGGTCGTACAGGTGCCAGCGGGCGTGCGCGCCGAACAACCACCGGTCGCCGTCGCGGGTGACCAGGACACGGGCGGCCAGCACGTGGGCGCGGTCGGGCATCGGGAGCTCCTGCCAGCGCGGGTCGGCGACCATCGCGCGGACCGCCGCCTCGGCGGAGGTGAAGGCATCCCAGGGTGGCACGGGCGTCATCGTACTTGGCGGGCCCGGATCAACCCATTGGCATTTCACGGCAGAATGTCCGCTATGAGGGTGAAGGTAGCGGGAACGTTGGCGGTCGTGAGCGTGGTCGCCGGATGCGGTACGGCCACCTCGGCGCAGCCCACGTCCACCGGCGCCGGCGTGCTCACCCTCGACCGGGCCACCCCGCCCGCGCCCGGCGGGGAGGTCGGCGGCGCCTCCACCGAGTTCGCGAGCGCGGCCGACCTGACCATGTGGACGAAGCTGAGCGACACCGAGAAGGACGTGGACCGGATCGCCAAGCTCGACGTGAACAAGACCGTGAAGGGCGCGCTCTACCTGGAGCCCAAGACCTCGACCTGGTTCGACGGCTTCCGCGGCCCCTTCCTCTACCAGGAGCTCGCCGGCGACATCGTCATGCACGCCCGGGTCAAGGTCGAGGGCAGGAGCGGCGGCCGGCCGAAGCGCACGTTCTCCCTCGGCGGGCTCATGGCCCGCCAGCCCGGCTCGTACGCCAACCCCAACTGGGTCTCCATCACCACCGGCACCGGCGAGAAGAGCGGCCGGATCGAGGTGAAGTGGACCGAGAACGGCAGCTCCAAGCCGAAGGAGATCCCGGTCAAGGCCGGCTGGGTGGACCTGGTGCTGGCCCGGGCCGGCCGGGTCTTCGCGGCGCTCTACAAGGAGGAGGGCGGCGCGTGGAAGGTGGGCCAGCGCTGGCCCTCGGCCCTTCCGGGCGTCCTGCAGTGGGGCGTCACCGCCTACACCGACTGGGACAGCTACGCCGCGCTCAAGAAGGACCCGGCCAAGGCCAACGCCCGCCAGGTCAAGGGCCGGCCCGACCTGAAGCTGACCGTCGACTTCGTGCGGTTCTTACGCCCCGAGCTGCCGGACTACGCCGACCCGCTGAACAGCGCCTCGGTCTCCGACCCGGTCCTCGTCAAAGCGCTGACGCCTGCCGGTGCCTGAGCGCCTTGGCCATGTAGTTGTCCGGCGTGCGGGCGAAGGAGGCCCGGTCGCCGTCGGTGAGCTCGCGCACGATCCGGCCCGGCACGCCGGCCACCAGCACGCCGGACGGGATCTTCTTGCCGGGGCCCACGAGCGCCCCGGCGGCGACCAGCGTGCCCGCCCCGATCCGGGCGCCGCCCAGCACGATCGCGCCGATGCCGACCAGCGCGCCGGACTCGACGTGGGCGCCGTGGACCGTGGCCCTGTGGCCGAGGCTCACCCGGTCTTCGAGGATCGCGGGCTCGCCGGGGTCGGCGTGCAGGCAGCACAGGTCCTGTACGTTGCACTCCTCGCCGATCTCGATCCGCTCGTCGTCGCCCCGCAGAACGGAGCCGTACCAGATGCTGGACGCCCGCCCGATGCTGATCCGGCCGACCACGGTCGCGCCGGGGGCGATGTACGCCTCAGGATGGATGTGCGGGACCGCGCCTTCGTCCAACGCTGCTATGTACATTCGTCACATCGTAATTCCCGGCCCGGGTATGGCGTTCCGGTTGCGGACGTGGGCAGATGGCAGGAAAGTCGTTTCCTGACGTCTCGCTGTCAGACCCTTACAACCCGCAGTTTTCCCCCGCCTCACGCAAACCACCTTTAGGTAACCCCCATGACGAACCAGCACGAGAGCATCCCCGATCTGATGCAAGAGGACACCTTCGAGGTCGTGATGCGCGGCTACAACCGCCGCCAGGTCCACGACTACATGCTCCGCACCCGTAACCAGATACGGGATCTGGAGGAACAGCTGGCACGGGCGATCGACCAGGCCGAGCAGGGCCGCGTCGAGCTGGCGGAGGCCCGGCGGCGCATGGTCGAGACCCCGCAGAGCTATGAGGACCTCAGCCCGCGGCTCGCCCAGATCCTCCGCCTCGGCGAGGAGGAGGCCGCGGCCAAGAGGGCTGACGCGGAGGCCGAGGCCACCGCGCTGCGCGAGGCGGCCAGGTCCGAGGCCGAGCGGTTGCAGACGACCTCCCGCGAGACCGCCGACAAGATCCTGACCTCCGCGCAGGCGGAGGCGGAGCGCCGGGTGACCGAGGCCACGCAGGCCGCCGAGCGCATGCTGGCGCAGGCCGGCTCGGACGCCGAGGAGCAGCTCACCTCGGCCCGCACGGAGTCGGAGGAGACCCTGCGCGAGGCGCGGGCCGAGGCGGAGCGGCTGCTGACCGGCGCCCGGGCCGAGTCCGAACAGCTCCTGAAGAACGCCAACGCCCAGGCCGAGCAGCTCGTCGCGGAGGCGCGCGCCGAGGCCGAGTCGATGCTCGCCACCGCCCGGCAGCGCGTGGCGGCGCTGGACGAGCAGGCGGGGCGGCGGGTGGAGTACCTGTCCAACACCCACACCGAGGTCGTGCGCCGGCTCAACGAGATCGGCTCGGTGCTCGGCGACCTCATGCGGACCGAGGCGAGCGCCGGGCCGCTGGTCCCCGAGGCCCTCGCGCCCGCCCGGCAGCAGCCCGAGCTGCCGCCGCAGCCCGAGCCCCACCCGCAGGACGATGTCCGGGTGATCGTCGAGGACGAGCAGCAGCAGCGGGCGGAGGAGCGGCCGCAGGCGGAGAAGCGCCAGCGGGCTGAGGAGCGCCAGCGGGCTGAGGAGCGCCAGCGGGCTGAGAAGCGCCAGCGGGCTGAGGAGCCGCCGCAGGCGGAGGAGCGGCCGCGGGAGGACGAGCAGATCTCCTCCGACGACACGCAGGTCACGATCGTCCGCGTCCCGCCGAAGTGACCGCGTGAGCGAAGTGACCGCGTGAGCGGAAGCCTCCGCCCCCGATAGGGTCGGAGGCTTCCGCGCTCGTGGGCCCGCGGTTGGGGGCCCGGTGCCGGGGCCGCCGAGACGCTGGACCCGGCACCGGGCTGCTCTGCGTGCGTCCGCCGCGGAACGCTCCACGGCGGACGTCAGGGTGGTGGTGCGGGGCCGGTCCGCCACCGGTGTGGCTCGCCGGCCCGTCGTTCCTGGTCCCGGAGGTGGTCGCGCAGGCCCTCCGGGTCGTCCGCGTCGATGGTCATCGCACATCCGGCATCGCGCTGCGTCGCGCTCAGCGGATGGTGCCTCGTGGCCCACCAGCGGCCCGCGTCGCTCCGCCAGATGGTCCAGTGGGGGTATTCCCGGGCGATCTCGGCGAGGTGCCGATCAAAGGACATCGCCGTCCATCCTTCCGGGGCCCCAGGTGAGGTTTCCATCTCCTTAGACGATGAAGGACTTCTCTAGAGATATCTATGATCGTGATGGACAGGTCAACCTATCGCTTGACAGATCGGGTTGAACTAGGCGTCGAAGTCGTACTGGAGTACGTATGCCGCCGAGTCCAGCACCATCTCGTTGACCTCGACGGGAAGCCCGCCCGAGGTGTACGCCGTACGCGCGATGACGATGACCGGCGTGCCGCCCGGCAGGTCGAGCAGCGCGCTCTCGCGCGGCTGCGGCATCCGGGCCCGCACCTCCTCCGTGAAGTGGGCCGGGGGCACGCCGAGGTCGCCCAGCCTGGCGTAGACGCCGCCGGGGCCGGTGTCGGGAAGGGTGATCGCGCTGTCCTGGACCAGGTGCGCGGGGAAGAAGGAGGTCGCCAGTTGCACGGGCCTGGTGTCGACCGAGTAGCGGCGGCGGCGCACCCACACCTCGCCGCTGTCGAGGATGCCCGCCACCTCCTCCGTGGCGCGCTCCAGCGCCACCTCCAGGTGATCAACGGTGAACGGCCGGCCCCGGGTGTCCGCGTCCCAGATGGCCCGGCCCTGACCCCACTGCTCGCGTGACAGCCGGCGTGAGCCGTGCCGTCGGATCGGTTTGAACAGCCGCACGTAAACCCCCGAGCCTCGTCTGGGCACCGCCAGCCCTTCGTTGATCAGTACGGCAAGCGCCTGCCTGGCGGTGGCTCGTGCGATTGCGTATTCGGCCATCAGTGCGTTCTCGCCCGGTAGTCGGTCCCCGTCGCGCAGCTCGCCGGCGAGGATCCGGGCGCGGAGACCGTCGGCGATGCGGCGATAGATAGGGGGCTCGTGGGGTACCGGGGATTCAGACAACTTTGATCACCCTCTGTCACCAACCAGGTTGTGGCGTCTCCAGAGAACTTGCCCCGTCTTGTCCACGATCGCACAGATACCAAGGTTGGTCGCGGGTTGTTTTTGAGCGGATCGTGCCCGTGTGGTGAACTACGCGGTGTTTAAGCGGGCCGTTACCGTGGAACGGTCCCGGCCGGTATTCGGGAAGCCCACCAGCGGCGAGTAACCGCTGCGAAGATCATCGCGCCCGCCGTGTTGAGGATGACGTCGTCCACGGACGAGAAACGTCCCAGTCTCAGCATGAGTTGGAGCATCTCGACCAGGACCGAAAAGGCCGCCGCGACCGCCGCAACCCGGGCCAGAGAGGCCATCGCCGGGGTGCGTACCGGCAGCAGTGCCCCCAGCGAGGCGAACACCAGCAGATTGCCTCCCACCTGCACGAACACCGCCTGCCACGGCGCGGAGGCGAGGTCGGCGAGGTCGGCGAAGGGAATCAGCGAGACCCCACCGGGGCCGTCCGAGGGGGTGAGGATCATCCCTATCCAGGGGGCCGTGCCGACCACGATGCCGACATCGGCGATCGCGGTGCGCAGCGGCGCGGTACGGCCGGCGCGGGCGCGGCGGCCGGAGAGGATCATGATCGCGAGTGGGGCCAGAAAGAGGGAAAAGGTACCAGCAATAATGACGTTTCCCCACAATTCCCACGTCTGCGCCATCCGACCATCATGGACACCGATCAAGGGGTACCGGAAGATGTCCATTCGGACAGGTCTTTCCCGAGTCCTTTCCCCCCTGGTCGGGGGAGACGATGGCGATCGAGGGTCCCGTCGTCCCCGGAAGGAGGAGACCGCAGTGCTGACCCATTTCATCGGCGGCGAGCCGGTGGCCGCGGGAACGGCCTTCCCGGTCCACGACCCGATGACCGGCGCGGTGATCAGGCAGGTCTGCGAGGCCGACCCGGAGGTGGTCGACCGGGCGGTCCGCGCCGCGCGGGAGGCGGCCCGCGACTGGGCCGCGCTCCCGGTGGCCGAGCGGGCGGGCTGGCTGCGCCGCCTCGCCGAGGGCATCGAGGCCCGCTTCGACGACCTCGTGGCGGCCGAGATCGCCGACACCGGCAAGCCGCTCGACCAGACCCGCACCCTCGACATCCCCAGGGGCATCGCGAACTTCCGGGCCTTCGCCGAGATCGCCGCCCAGCGCCCCGACGAGGCGTTCCACCTGTCGGGCGTGCTCAGCTACACCGTGCGCAGGCCGCTCGGCGTGGTCGCGGTCATCGTGCCGTGGAACCTGCCGTTCCTGCTCATGACGTGGAAGCTGGCTCCCGCCCTGGTGGCCGGCAACGCCGTCGTGGTCAAGCCGTCGGAGCACACGCCGGGCTCGGCCGCCGTGTTCGCCGAGATCTGCGCCGCCGCCGGGCTGCCGGCCGGGGTGGTCAACATCATCTACGGGTACGGCTCCGCGGGCCAGCTCCTGGTCGAGCACCCCGGGGTGGACGCCGTGACGTTCACCGGCTCCACCAGGACCGGAACGGCGATCATGAAGGCCGTCGCCGAGCGGGTCAAGCCCGTCTCGTTCGAGCTGGGCGGCAAGAACGCCGGCCTGGTCTTCGAGGACTGCGACCTGGACCGCGCGGTCGAGGGCAGCGTGCGCTCGGTCTTCACCAACGGCGGCCAGGTCTGCCTGTGCACCGAGCGGCTCTACGTCCAGCGCCCGATCTTCGAGGAGTTCTGCGCCCGGCTGGCCGCGCGGGCCCAGGACGTCGCGCCGCAGCCGATGATCTCCGCCGAGCACCGCGAGAAGGTGCTGTCGTACTACGCCTTGGCCCGCTCGGAGGGAGCCAAGGTGCTCGCCGGCGGCGGCACGCCGTCGTTCGGCGATCAGCGCGACTCGGGCTATTTCGTGGATCCCACGGTGGTGACAGGCTTGTCGGAGTGGTCCCGCTTCAACAGGGAGGAGATCTTCGGTCCCGTGTGTCACGTCACCCCCTTCGACACCGAGGCCGAGGCGATCGACCTGGCCAACAACAGCGAGTACGGCCTGGCCGCCGCGGTCTGGACGGGCGGCCTCGACCGCGCCCACCGGGTGGCGCAGCGGCTGGAGGCGGGGCTGGTCTGGGTCAACACCTGGTACCTGCGCGACCTGCGCACGCCCTTCGGCGGCCTGCGCCTGTCGGGCATCGGCAGGGAGGGCGGCACCCAGTCCCTGGACTTCTACTCCGAACCCACCACGATCACGATCAAGATGGAGCTGCCCGATGGATGACGAATGGTCGCAGGCCGTGTGGTCCCAGGCCGTGGACGCGTGCTCGCAGGCCGCCGACCGGCTCGCCGAGGCGGCGCGTACCGGCAAGCCGTGCGCGCCGATCCGGGACCTGATCGGCACCGCCGCCGACGCCTACGCGGCCCAGGAGATCGCCACGGCGCGGGCGCTGGCCGAGGGGCGGCGGCTGGTCGGCAGGAAGGTCGGCGTCACCAACCCCGACATCCAGCGGCGGCTCGGCATCGACCATCCCACCTGCGGCGCGCTCTTCGCGGACATGGCCTGCCCCGACGGGCTGCCCATCCCGTACGAGCGGCTGCTGCAGCCGCGGGCCGAGGCCGAGATCGCGCTGGTGCTGGGCGCGGACCTGACGGGCGGCCCCTTCACGGCGGCCGAGGTCCTGCGGGCGGTCGACTTCGCGCTGGTCGCCATCGAGATCGCCGACTCCCGCGTGGCCGACTGGGACATCCGGCTCGCCGACACCGTGGCCGACAACGCCTCCAGCGGCCTGTTCGTGCTCGGCAACACGCCGGTCCCGCT
Source organism: Nonomuraea sp. NPDC050783 (assembly GCF_040802095.1). Taxonomy (NCBI): domain Bacteria; kingdom Bacillati; phylum Actinomycetota; class Actinomycetes; order Streptosporangiales; family Streptosporangiaceae; genus Nonomuraea; species Nonomuraea sp. NPDC050783. The sequence goes on along the minus strand of NZ_JBFAHK010000005.1, from coordinate 363,286 downwards.
GGCCGGGCTCGACCTGCGGGCGGCCGCCATGACGATGACCAGGGCCGGCGAGGAGGTGTCGGCCGGCTCCGGCGCGGCCTGCCTGGGCCATCCGCTCAACGCCGCCGTCTGGCTGGCCGACCGGCTGGGCCGTACCGAGCGGCCGCTGCGGGCCGGCGAGGTCGTGCTGACCGGCGCGCTCGGCCCGGTCGTGCCGGTCGAGCCCGGCGACGTGCTGGAGGCGCACGTCGAGGGCCTGGGCTCGGTGCGGGCGGTGTTCACGAAGTGAGGGCTCGCGAAGTGAGGTCCGCCCGGTGAGAGCGAAGGGCATCCGCGTGCCCGGCAAGGCCACGCCGCGCGGCCGCTTCCCGCACGTCAAGCAGGCCGGGGACTTCCTGTACGTCTCCGGCACGAGCTGCCGCCGCCCGGACGACACGTTCGTGGGCGTGGAAGTGGACAAGTACGGCGTGACGAACCTGGACATCCGCGCCCAGACCCGGGCGGTCATCGAGAACATCGGCGACATCCTCAAGGCAGCCGGCGGCTCGCTCGCCGATCTCGTGCAGATCACCGCCTACCTGGTGAACATGAACGACTTCAAGGGCTACAACGAGGTCTACGCCGAGTTCTTCGACGAGGAGGGCCCGACGCGGACCACGGTGGCGGTGCACCAGCTCCCGCACCCGCACCTGCTCATCGAGATGCAAGCCGTCGCCTATCACCCCCAGGAGCGATCATGATTGCGCCCATCGACTTCACCCGGTGGATCGACGAGCACGCCCACCTGCTCAAGCCGCCGGTCGGCAACAAGGTGGTCTTCGAAGGGGCCGGCGACTTCATCGTGATGGTGGTCGGCGGGCCCAACTCCCGCACCGACTTCCACGTGGACCCGTACGAGGAGCTGTTCTACCAGGTGCGGGGCAACATGCACGTCAACGTGGTCACCGAGGACGGCCCCGAGACCGTGCACGTCCGGGAGGGCCAGATGTGGCTGCTGCCGGCCGGCGTGCCGCACTCGCCGCAGCGGCCGGAGGCCGGCTCGGTCGGGCTGGTGGTCGAGCGCATCCGGCCGGAGGGCACGCCGGAGAGGTTCCAGTGGTACTGCGCGGAGTGCGGCGGCCTCGTCCACGAGGTGGAGCTGCAGGTACGCGACATCGTCAAGGACCTGCCGCCGGTCTTCGAGGCGTTCTACACCGACGAGAAGGCCCGCACCTGCGGCCGTTGCGGCGCGCTGCACCCGGGAAAGGGCTGAATGGTCACCGACGTCCACACGCACTACGTGCCCAAGGGCTGGCCCGACCTGGGCCGGCCCGGGGCGCCCCGGCTGCGGGTCGACTCCGAGCGCGAGGCGACCATCCTCGTCGGCGGGCGCGCGTTCCGCCGGATCGGGAGCGAGTGCTGGGACCCGGAGGTCCGGCTGGAGCGGATGGACGCCGACGGCGTGGACCGCCAGGTCGTCTCGCCCACGCCCGTCTTCTTCGGCTACGACCGGCCGGCCGCCGAGGGCGTGCGGATCGCCAGGATCTTCAACGACCTGGCGCTGGAGATCTGCGCCCACGAGCGGCTGGTGCCGTTCTGCCAGGTGCCGTTGCAGGACCCGGAGCTGGCCTGCGCGGAGCTGGAGCGCTGCCTGGCCGCCGGTCACCGCGGCGTGGAGATCGGCAACCACGTCGGCGACCGCGACCTCGACGATCCCGGCGTGACCGAGTTCCTGCGGCACTGCGCCGACCGGAACGTGCCGGTCTTCGTCCACCCGTGGGACCTGCCCACCGGCCCGCGCGTCGAGCGCTGGATGGCCCAGTGGCTCGTCGGGATGCCCGCGGAGACCCATCTGTCCGTCCTGGCGATGATCCTCGGCGGCGTGTTCGACCGCGTCCCCGACACGTTGCGGATCTGCTTCGCCCACGGCGGCGGGTCCTTCGCCTTCTGGCTCGGCCGCTTCGAGAACGCCTGGCACCGCAGGCCCGACCTGGTGGGCGTCTCCGAGCGGCCGCCGTCCCACTACCTCGGCAGGTTCAGCGTCGACTCCGCCGTCTTCGACGAGCGCGCGCTGCGGCTGCTCGTGGACACGCTGGGGGAGGACCACGTGATGCTCGGCAGCGACTTCCCCTATCCGCTCGGCGAGTCGCCCGCGGGCGGTCTGATCAGGCGCGCCGGCTTCCTGTCCGGCCCGGCGCGCGCCAAGCTCCTCTCCGCCAACGCCGAGGCGTTCCTGGGCTGAAGGGGGTTCCCCGTACGCGTGCCCGCGCCGGGGCGGGCCGCGCGGCCCGCCCCGGCCGGACCGGCGTCACAGGGGGCGCTTGGTGCCCGAGTCGCCGTCGGCGAGGATCATGAGCTGCGGCGTGCGGACCACGGTCGCGGCGTTGACGGACCCCCCGTCGCCGGCCAGGGCGGAGGGCGCCGGGACGGAGCCCAGGGCGAGGAGCAGGGCGCAGGCGGCGGCACGGCGGATCCAGGCGCTGGTGGTCATGGAGGTCTCCAACGGGAAGGGGATCAGGGCGTCGCCCTCAGCATCGGCGGGCGTTCCCGGCCTGTCCAGGCGTACAACATCATCATTTGTGACAAAAACGGTGGCGCCCGTCAGCAGCAAAATCGGGTAAACCGTGTGATGACCACCGTTTTGCCTTGACAGGAGTGATCGGGTGATGGACCGGGAACGCTGCCTGGCCCTCGACGCCGCTGACCCGCTGGGCGCGTTCCGCGCCGAGTTCGTGCTGCCGAAAGGCGTCGTCTACCTCGTCGGCAACTCGCTCGGCGCGCTGCCCAGGCGCGCCGCCGAGCGGGTACGCCAGGCCGTCGAGGACGAGTGGGGCGGGCAGCTCGTCGGCGGGTGGAACCACGCCGGCTGGTACGAGCAGCCGCTGGCCCTCGGCGACCGCCTGGCCCCCCTGATCGGCGCGGGCCCCGGCCAGGTCGTCGTGGGCAACACCACCTCGATCGCGATCTACCAGGCGGTGGCCGCCGCGCTGCGGCTGCGCCCCGGCCGCCGGGTGATCGTCTCCGACGTGCGCAACTTCCCCACCGACCACTACGTCGTCCAGGGCCTGGCCCGGCTGCTCGGCGGCGACGGGACCGGTGCCTACGAGATCCGCGACGCCGCCGAGGGCCGCTTCGACGACGCGGCCGTGGTGCTGCTGTCGGAGGTGGACTACCGGACCGGCGCCCGCCACGACGTGCCGGCCGTCACCGCCCGCGCGCACGAGGCCGGCGCGCTCATGGTGTGGGACCTGTGCCACAGCGTGGGAGCCATGCCGGTGGACGTCTCGGCGGCGGACTTCGCGGTCGGCTGCACCTACAAGTACCTCAACGCCGGGCCCGGCGCGCCCGCGTTCCTCTACGTCAACCCGCGCCACCACGCCACCGCCGAGAACGTGTTGCAGGGCTGGCACGGGCACGCCGCGCCGTTCGCCTTCGAGGCGGACTACCGGCCCGCCGAGGGCATCAGGCGCTTCGCGATCAGCACCCCGCACGTGTTGTCGTTCGCGGCCCTGGACGCGGCGCTGGAGATGTGGGAGCGGGTGCCGATGGACCAGGTGCGGGCCAAGAGCATGGCGCTGACCTCGCTCTTCCTGGACCTGGTCGGCGACCTGCTGGAGCCGGCCTCGCCCGCCGACCCCGAGGCGCGCGGCAGCCAGGTGAGCCTGCGCCACCCCGACGGCTACCCGGTGATGCGGGCGCTGATCGACCGGGGCGTGCACGGCGACTTCCGCGCGCCGGACATCCTCAGGTTCGGCTTCGCGCCGCTCTACATCCGCTACGTGGACGTCTGGGACGCCGCCGCCACCCTGCGCGAGGTGCTGGACAAGGAGCTGTGGCGCGACGAGCGCTACACCCGGCGCCTGGCGGTGACCTGAGCGGGCTCCTCGGCCTCAAGCCGGGCTCGCGTCCCGGGCGGGTGCGCGGAACTCCGCGAGCTTGTGCTCGATGCGCTCCTTGATCATCTCGCGGGCGGCCATCCGCGGCACCCCGGACATCAGCAGGCTGTCGTAGTCGGTGTCGAGGTGGCGGATCGAGGCGACCACGGCCAGGGTGATCGCGTTCTCGTCGAGCGCCCTGGCCGCCGCCGTCCGGCCCACGCGGCCGCTGCCGCGCTGCCCGGCGTGCTCGGCGATCTCCCGCGCCCGCTCCGGCGGGCAGCCGGGGAACAGCCGGGCGATCTCGGCCGCCATGCGGGCCTGGAAGTCCACGTCCTGCTCGGCCCGCCGCACCCGGTCACGCTCGCGGCGGCGCTCGCGCGCCTCCTCGTCGGCCAGGCACCGCTCCTCGGCCGCCTCCAGCGCGGCCTGCTCGACCAGCAGGCCGACGCGCTGGTAGACCTTGCGCCGCCGGTTGAAGCGCACCACCACGGCCGCCAGCCGGCTCTCCTGCTTGGCCCGGCGGCTGAGCGCCGCGTTCCCGGACGGCAGGAAGGCCAGGTGGTCGAGGTCCGCGCAGGTCAGGCAGTGCGGCCGGTCATCCTCCATGATCAGGTAGGGGCCGGTGTCACCGCAGTCGGCGCAGGTCCAGGGCTGCAACGGGGCCACCACCGTCAGGTCGGGCGCCTTGCTCTGCCGCTCGGTGAGCCGGCGTACCCGGGCCTCGCTCAGCTCCGGCGAGATCCAGTGGACGCGGAAGGGCTCCTGCGGGTGACGCGCGGTGAAGCGCAGCTCGCGGCGGTCGCGGGTGCCGGCCACGTACGGCGTCTCCACCGGCTTGAGCCCCCTGGCCAGCGCCCAGTCCTTCAGCAGGGCGGCCGTGGTGGCCAGGCGGTCCTCGTCGACCGCCGCCAGCTCGGCCAGCGTGGCCGCCCGGCCCTGCCGCCAGAGGTCCACGTGCCGCGAGTGCAGCCAGCGCAGCCCCGTGACCACGTCGATGAACGTCACGTACTTGCGGGTGGTCAGCGCGATCTGGGCCGCGTCGGCGACCCTGCGCGCGAGGTTGGGCTTGCTCACGGCCTCCATCCTCCCGCGCCTTTGTCGGGTCATGGACAGAGCGCAGGCTTTCCTTTTGCGCGTTGCGGCAAATAACCCCTTCGGATTTCCGGTGTCCTGGAGGAAGACCGTGCGCCTGTTCTGGCCCGCCATCCTGATGCTCGCCACCTCGTGCGGCCCCGCCTCCCCCCGTAACGGCGAGGAGGGCACGCAGCCCGTGGTGAGCGGCACGTTCGGCAGCAAGCCGGTCGTCGCCATCCCCGCGGGCAAGCCCGGCCGCACGCCGCGCATCACCGTGCTGTCCACGGGCAGCGGGCGGCGTACCCTGCCGGGTGACGTCGTGCTCGCCGACGTGGACATCCGCTGCTGGACCGGCAACCGGCCCTACATGAGCACCTTCGACGCCAACCAGCCCACCACCGTCGTCTTCGACGGCCGGCAGGTGTCGGAGACCTGGCGGCGCTCGCTCATCGGCCATCCGGCGGGCAGCCGGGTCATGCTGGTCGGCCCGGCCGCCGACGCGCTGGGCCCCAACCTGCCGCAGGGCGCGGTGCCGCCCGCGGACACGCTCGTCGTCGTCTTCGACATCCTGGGCGGTTACCCGCCCGACGCGCGGCTGGTCGGCCGCACCCTGCCGGTGGTGCCGGGCGACCTGACGCCCGCCGACCCGCCCCGCGTCCTCATCGACGGCTCCGGGCGGGAGGTCGTGGCCGGCGCCAAGGTCATCCTCCAGTACGTGACCGCCTCCTGGCCGTCGCGGGCGGTCGTGGACTCCTCCTACCGGCGGGGCGGGCCGGCCGCGTTCACGCTGCGCCCGGGGACGGTGCCGCCGGCCTGGCTGGACGCGCTGACCGGGCAGCACGTCGGCGTCCGCCTGGCGGTGCCGGCCCCGGGGGAGGAGCCCCGGTTGTACGTCATCGACATCCTGGACACCATCACCCCGCAGCCCTGAGCCCCTCCCGGGCGTCAGGGACGGGACACGATGCGGCGGACCAGGCGGCCCAGCCGCGAGCGCTGGGGCGGCGGCGGGGCGGTGAGCGCCTGGAGCGCCTCGGCCGCCGAGGGCCGCTTGGCGGGGGAGTGGTCGAGCATCCGGCGCACGATCTCGGGCACGTCGGGGCCTTGGGCGTCGGCGCTGGTGGGCAGCTCGCCGGACAGGAGCTGGTAGGCGATCACCCCGGCCGAGTAGACGTCGGAGGCCGTGGTCATCCGGTCGGGCCGCTCCTGGCACTCCGGGGAGACGTAGTGGGCGTCGAGCACGTTGCCCAGCTCGTGGGCCACCGTGTAGTTGCGCGGGCCGGGCTTGGCGTAGTCGAAGCCGGTCAGCACGGCGTGCCCGTCGTCGGTGACCAGCACGCTGGCGGGGGTGAGCGCGCGGTGCACGACGCCGTGGGCGTGGGCGTGCGCGAGGCCGCGCAGCAGGTCCTGGATCACGCCCATGCGCGCGCCCCGGCCGAGCGACAGGTGCAGCGTCTGGCCGTGGACGTCGTCGAGCACCAGCACGAAGCGGCTCTCGTCGTCGATGGCGAAGAAGTCGCGCGAGCGCACCACGCACGGGTGCGGCGGGATGCGGGCCAGCGTCTGGTAGGCGTTGGCGATGCGCTGGCGCTCGGCCGCCCGCGCCTCGGCGTCGGCCAGCGGGTCGGCCTGGTAGACCCGCAGCAGCACGGTCTCGCTGCCCGGCAGCGTGACGTTGAACGCGCGGTATTCGGTGACCTTGGTGTCGCCGCCGAGCTGCTCCTCGACCTCCCAGTTGCCGAAGCGGGGCGGCGCCGTGCTGCGCCGGACGGTCTGGTTGAGGGCGTCGAGCACGGCCGCCATGTAGGGCCGCACGTTGGGGCTGCAACCGCGCCGCACCCGCGAGGCGTCACCCAGCGTGGCCACCAGCCCGGGCAGGGTCGTGACGTTGACCGCGTCGCGCCCGGCCGGATCGACCAGCTCGGCGTCGGGAGAGGTGAGCACGACCAGGCTGTCGACGTAGACCCGTTCGAGCTGGGTGGCCCTGGACACCAGCAGGCCCTTCAGCGCCTTGGCCGTGCCCCGCAGCTTGGCCACCGGCGAGCCGAACGCCTCCTTGCGCGAGGGGAACCAGCGCGTGCCGGACACCTCGATGCGCCCGCGGGTGCCCTTGACGTCGACGACCACGAGCGAGTGGCCGGTCAGCACGAGCAGGTCGACCTCGAAGACGTCGTGGCCGCGCGGGACCTCGATGTTGTGCAGCAGCAGCCAGTCGGCGGGCGCGTGGTCGCGCAGGTATGCGATGACGCGCCGCTCGGCGTCGTTGACCGGACGTCCACCGCCGACGATCTCTGCCATGTGCCTATCCTCGCACGGTATGTGATTGACAATGTGCTGTCGAAATGACAGTATGTTGTCATGAAGGGAATCGTTCACCACGCCGTCTACGACACACTCGCCGACTGGGAGACCGGGCACGCCACCGCCCACCTGCGCAGCGGCGCTCATCAGCGCGAGCCCGGCGGCTACGAGATCGTCACCGTCGGCCTCACCACCGATCCCGTCGTCACCATGGGCGGCACGCGGATCGTCCCCGACCTCGCGCTCGACCGGCTCTCCCCGCGCGACAGCGCGCTGCTGATCCTGCCGGGCGCCGAGCTGTGGGACGCCGGCGACGAGCTGGCGCCGTTCGCCCGCAAGGCCGGGGAGTTCCTGGCGGCCGGCGTGCCGGTGGCCGCCATCTGCGGCGCCACGGCCGGGCTCGCCAGGGAGGGCCTGCTGGACGGGCGCGCCCACACCAGCGCCGCCCGCGAATACCTGGAGGCCCAGCAGGGGTACGCCGGGTCGGAGCGCTACCTCGACCGCGACGCGGTGCTCGACGGCGACCTCGTCACCGCCGGGCCGACCGAGCCGGTGGCCTTCGCCAGGGAGATCTTCCGCCGCCTCGACAGCCACCGGCCCGAGGTCCTGGACGCCTGGTTCCGGCTGTTCGCCCACAGCGACGCCGCGGCGTACGGGGTCCTGATGTCGGCATGAGCGGCGGCTCGCACACGCGCGACCCCGGCGGCGCGGAAGACCCGGGCGGCGCGGGCGACAGCGCGGGCGGCGGCACGTACGGCGGCACGTACGGCGGCGCGGGCGACAGCTCGCGGCTGCTGTCCGGGCTGGCGCTCGGTGCCTTCCGGCTCAACGGGCAGTTCCTGCAGGTCGCGGAGGGGCTGGCGCGGCCGGCGGGCATGACGGCGGCCTGGTGGCAGGTGCTCGGCGCGGTGCTGGGCGAGCCGCTGCCGGTCTCCGGCGTCGCCCGGGTGATGGGGATGACCAGGCAGGGCGTGCAGCGCGTCGCCGACCTGCTGGTGGAGCGGGGGCTGGCCGAATACCGGCCGAACCCGGCGCACCGCAGGGCCAAGCTGCTCCAGCCGACGGCGGCCGGGCGGGAGGCGATCGCGCTGATCAATCCGGGGCACCGGGCCTTCGCCGACCGGCTCGTGGCGGAGCTGGGCCGGGAGGAGGCCGAGCGCTGCCTGGAGGCCGTGCTGCGCCTGTCGGCCGCCCTCGACCGGCTCGGCGGCGACGAAGATCGATAATTCGGCTCCGGAGCCTGGAACCCCGAAAGTCGGAACGCTAGGTTGAATAATCCGCGGATCCGACATCTCAGGAGAAGCCCCATGGCCGGCGAACACTCTCTCCCCGGAGAGGCTCTCTCGCCCCGGATCGACACCAGCGTCCCGCATGCCGCCCGGATGTGGAATTACTGGCTCGGCGGCAAGGACCATTACGACGTGGACCGGGAAGCCGGTGACCAGTTCAGTGCGGCATTTCCCGATATTGTGGAAATTGCGAAGCTGTCCCGGCACCTGCTCGCCCGCATCGTGCGTCACCTGGTCACCGAGGCCGGCGTGCGCCAGTTCCTCGACGTCGGCACCGGCCTGCCGACCGTGGACAACACGCACGAGGTCGCGCAGCGCGCCGACCCGTCCTGCCGGGTGGTGTACGTGGACAACGACCCGCTGGTCCTCGCCCACGCCCGCGCCCTCCTGGTCGGCACCGCCGAGGGCGCGACCGACTACGTGGACGCCGACCTGCGCGAGCCGGAGAAGATCATCGCCGCCGCGGGCCGCACCCTGGACCTCACCCGGCCGGTCGCGCTCATGCTCATGGGCATCACGGGGTACGTGAGCGAGGAGCAGGGCGCGTACACGATCGTGGCGCGGCTGATGGACGCCCTGCCCTCCGGCAGCTACCTCGCCATGTGGGACGGCGTCAACGTCGTCACCGGCGAGGCCCTGGAGCGGGCGCAGGAACAGCACAACGAGGGGCCGGGGGCGCCGTACCACCTGCGCACCCGCGCGGAGTTCGCCCGCTTCTTCGACGGGCTGGAGCTGGTCGAGCCCGGCCTGGTGTCGATCCCGCTGTGGCGGCCCGACCCCGACCCGCTGGCCACGCCGCACGAGGTGGACGCGCTGTGCGGGGTGGCCCGCAAGCCCTGACCTCTCCCCCCCGTCCCCTTGACCGCTCCTCGCCCCGTCCCCTTGAGCGCCCGGCCCCCCGGCCGGTGCCGGCCGCTCAGAGGGCGGCGAGGATCTCCCGCAGGATCGCCGGCGTCTCGGCCGGGGGCGGGGCGTGCACGCCCAGCTCGTTCAGCAGGTGCCGGTAGTGGCGCACCTCGGACTCCTTGGTGAGGTAGTGGGCGCCGGTGAGGTGTTCGAGGTAGACCACGTCGTCCAGCTCCTCCTGGGCGAAGCGCAGCAGGGTGACGGGGCCGATGCCGCCGAGCGCGGCCCCGGACGCGAACGGGAACACCTGCAACGTGACGTGCGGCCGCTCCGCCATGCGCGCCAGGTGCTCGATCTGCGCGCGCATGACCTGCTCGTCGCCGACCCGGCGGCGCAGCGCCCCCTCGTCCAGCACCGCCCAGAGCTTGCGCGGCGCGGGCGGGTCCAGCACGCGCCGCCGGCGCAGCCGCACCGCGACCAGGCGCTCGACGCGCCCGGCGGGCTCGGCCGGGTGGTTGCGGGCGATCAGCTCGCGGGCGTAGTGCTCGGTCTGGAGCAGGGCGGGGACGAACTGCACCCCGTACGTGCGGATGAGCGCGGCGTCCTGCTCCAGGCCCAGGTAGGGCTCGAACCAGTCGGGAAGGACGTCGCGGTAGTCCTGCCACCAGCCGGGCGCGTTGGCCTGCGCGACCAGCGCGAGGAGGCTGTCGCGCTCGGGCTGGTCGCGCACGCCGTACAAGGTGAGCAGGTCGGCCACGTCGCGCGGCTTGAAGCTGGTGCGGCCGGACTCCATCCGGCTGATCTTCGACTGCGACCCGCGGATGGCGTAGGCGGCGGACTCGCGGCTGACGTCGGCGGCCTCGCGGAACCGGCGCAACTGGGCGCCGACGAGGATGCGGAGCGCGGTCGGCCCGGATTGCAGGGAGTCACGATCCGGAATTTCGGTCATGTCACCCATATTGTGAGCACCCCGCATCTATGCTCCTCAAACGGCACTTCGCCGCGCTTTCAGCTCGTAGCCATCCTGCCACGCCTGCCGACCTCTGCGGGGTAATTCGCAGGAGGAGAAGACTGCCGGTTCTTCGGTGATTTACACCGTATTTGACTATTTTCGAGCGGTTGCCGGGATGACGCCTGGGCCGTACCCGGCCGCCGCACCCCGCGGGCTGAGCCCGGCGAGGGCCGGCTCCAGCCCACCTGCACGGGCGGAGCGGGCGGCCGGAGGAGCCGCGTCCGGCGGCCGGACGGAATCTCAAGTTTCGGGCGATCATCCTTAATAGCGAGGTGAATGTCAGCCGCGTCATTCTCGCCGACGGCTAAAACAAATGGTGTTCGGCGGCCCGGAGCCGCGCGGTATATGCCGCACCCGGCCGATGAGCATGAAAACGCAATACCAAGAAATCGAGGTGGCTCCTTGACCTCGATGAGGGCTTTGTGAGTTGCGGATTTCGCTGCCTGCCGCGATTGTTATTTGCGGCACCTCACAGCCCTGCACAAACGACTATGGCGTCGGGAATTCCGCGCCGATCCATGGAGGAAAGCAATCATGATCCGTCGTATCCTGGCCGGTGCAGCGATCGCGGCCGTCGCCCTCGGCTTCTCCGCCTCCGGCGCCTCTGCCGACGTCGGCCCCAACCCGCACAACGGCGGGCAGGCTGTCCTGAGCCAGTGGCAGATCATCGACGACCTGCTGAACGACTGGCTGAACGACTCGCTCGAGAGCATCGACGTCAACATCATCCAGATCGCCGACGAGGTCGAGCTCGACCTGCTGAACAACAACCAGCCCGAGGTCGGCGACCACAACAAGGGCACCGACATCGACAACGCCGGCTCCGACCTCAGCTGAGCACGGCGTAGGCAGGAGGGTTGATCGCGGCTACCGCGCGCCTCGCGCGCGGAGCCGCCTGGCCAGTCGCCTTCCTGGTGCCTAGGTGAGCGACCAGGGCTCGACGTGGGAGCTCGCGAGACCACGAAGAGCCCTTGAGGTCACCGAAACCGTTCGGGTGCTGTGCGGTCCCGGGCCGGTCCTTTCGCGAGGGGCCGGTCAGGGGCCGCATGGCTCATTTTCCTGTTTCTCCCCCTTCATCCTCGCCCTTCCGCTGCGCGGCCGACTCCCGGCCGTACGACTCCCAGGAGGTCGGCCCGGCCGAGCCGGTCCAGTCGTACGAACGCGCCCGTGTACGGCGCGTTCACCATCGTCTCCGCGTCGACCGCGATCCCGACGTGCTCCGGCCCGGGACTGCTGCGGTCGTTGTCGTAGAAGACCAGGTCGCCCGGCTCGACGAGCTCCTTCGGCAGCCGGATCCCGGAGCGCCACTGCTCCTGCGTCGTGGTCCCGATGTACGCCCCCGCCCGCGCGTAGGCGTACTCGGTGAGCCCCGAGCAGTCGAAGCCCCTCGTCCCGGCGCCTTTCCCGATGCCGTAACCGGGCCCGCCGATCCCGCCGCCGCCCCACGAGTACGGCATGCCGACCATTTCCAGCGCCGCGCGCAGCGCGATGACGCCGGTGGCCGACCGGGCCCTGTACGCGGCCAGCGCGGGCGCCGTCGGGAACACCGCTGTGATGGCATACGTGAGACCGCATGCCGCCGCCGCGAGTGCTCGTGCGCTTCTCCCGTTCATGCGTGTTCACCACCCCGGAGTGGGTTGATTGCGAGCGTTGTCTGCTGTGCGGCATTTCTACCTACGAATGGCGCGGCAAGTCTTCCGGCATAAGCAGACGAGTCGTGATATTTCCGGGCTGGGAAGATCCACGGCAAAACGGACAGAATGGGCGGCCAACCCCGCCCCGCACGAGCGACCGGAACCGCCGGATCATGAACAGAAGGGTCGCCACGGACGACCCTTCAAATTTTCCACTAATTCGGTCATTTTCCAGCGAAAATTACATAGTGAAACATACTTCGTGTAACCTTGGTTCTGGCCAGCGGCGATCCGGCTCGCGGCCACAACCCCCGGGGGACCTGTGTGTAGGGGGTGCGAAGAGCGTGAACCGTCTCGAAGAGCGGCTGCTCTACCAGGACGAGCAACTCAAGGTCACGGTGCGCGCGGCGGTCGACGCGCCCGCCGTCACGCTGATCGGCCAGGTCGACGCCTGCAACAGCCACGCCCTGGCGATCGCCCTGGCGGCGGCCCGCCAGGGCGCGTACATCGTCGTCGACACCGGCGGGCTGACCTTCGTCGACGTCTCGGGGCTGCGCGTGCTGGCGCTGCCCGCGCTGCCTCCCGCGCAGCGCTGGATCAGGCTGCACAACCTCACGGCGTACCAGCGCCGGCTGCTGCGGCTGGTGGGCTGGTACCACGAGCCCCGCGTCCATGAGCTGCCCATCTGAGGCGCGCTCTCACCTGCCCGGCGACGTGATGAAGGCGGTCGCGGCCGAGGTGCCGAGCCCGGTCGGGCCGCCGAGCCTGAGGCGCGGCGGCCGGTGGTGGCGGCGCAGGCTCTCCTCGTCGTAGCGGGAGCAGTGGCGGTGCCAGTTGAGCACGCCCGCCAGCCAGTCGCGCAGCCCGGTCACGAAGCCGTCGAGGCTCGCGCGGGCCTCGCCGTCCAGGCCGAAGTCCGCGCAGACGATCGGCAGCTCGTTGTCCACGATGTGCTCGAACTGCCTGACCCGCGAGGCCATCAGGTCGCTGACGATGCCGAGCGCGGCCGGGTAGTCGCAGCCGAAGAAGTTCTGGACGACCAGGATGCCGTTGTGCCGCTCGCCCTCGAACTCGATCTCCTTCTGGTAGGAGAAGATGTCGTTGACCAGGCAGCCCGCGTCCATCGTGGCGTTCTGCAGCGCCTGCATCGGGCCGCTGGCGTACACCTCGTCCGGGACGCCCTTCTCCTGCCGCAGCCGCGACAGGTTCATCGTCAGCTCCGAGCCGAAGGTCAGCCGGCGCATCTCCAGGTAGTCCACGGGGTCGGGGATGTGGCCGGCCATCTCGCCGGCCAGCTCCCACAGCCACCCCTCGCACATCTTCTCGACCGCCCCGCGCAGCTCGCGCCGCTGCCTGAGGGACATGGGCCCCGCCGTACGGACCCAGACGTCGGCCAGCCCGCGCTCCAGCGAGCTGACGGGCGGCGGCGGGGGCGTGCCGTCGAGCGGCATGAACGCCGAGAAGCGGGCCACGGCGATCCTGGCGGCGGCCAGGTTCGAGGTGCGGCGGAAGACGACGGGGAAGTAGTCGTCGCCGTAGGTGCCCCAGGCCAGCCAGAACGAGGCCAGGTCCAGCTCCTCCGGGGTGGCGTCGGGATGCAGCCCGGCCGCGCACAGCGGCAGGTCGATGTCGATCAGCTTGCCCTCGTCCCACACCGCCGACCCCGCCACCCCCGGCTGGGCCTCCAGCATGCCCATCTCCCGGCACCACTCCACCAGGCGGCGGCGGGCCTCGTCGAGGTGCGGCGAGAGCCGCAGCGGGAAGGGCATGTACAGGTCGGGGATCCGGGACGGGCCGACCCGCTGGTACGGCACGTGCGCGAAGCTCCTGATCCGCTTGGCGCCCAGCAGGTTGACCAGGGACGACATGCCGAGCGGCCGGCTCTCCCCGGCCCGCTGGTTCATGTACCGGCTGGAGCGCAGGTGCCACTCGTGCCCGCCCGACTGCCAGTCCTGCAACCCCTTGACGTAGGCCAGCACCCCGGCCGCCGACACCGGGTCGGTGCCGTGCTCGGCGAACAGCGGCCCCAGCTCGAAGACCGCCGTGTGCTCGAACTGCTGCAACCGCGAGGTCAGCAGGTCGTTGACCGCGTCCGCGGCCTCCTGCGTGGTGCAGCCGAGGAACGTCTCCAGCACCAGCACCCCGTTGCTCAGCTCGCCCTCGTCGCCGAACTCCCGCTGGTAGGAGAACAGGTCGTTACGCAGGTGGACGGCGTCGGAGAAGGTGTCCTTTAGCACCCGCATCGGCCGGGTCGGGGCCAGCGCGGCCGGCACCTCGGCCCCTACGGCGTGCTCCACCAGCCCCGCCGACCAGGGCGCGCCGCCGACCTTGCGGCGCATCTCGATGTACTCGACCGGGTTGGCGATCCGGCCGGTGTTCATGTTGGCCAGCTCCCACAGCGACTCGTTGAGCAGGTTGCGGGTGCTCTCGGCGAACCGCTCGCGCCAGCTCGCCGACATGCCCGGCACCGTACGCGCCCACAGGTCGGCCAGGCCCGCCTCCACCGGGTTCGCCGGCTCCGGCATCGACAGGTCGGCGCCCATCGGCATGAAGGCGGGCAGCCGGGCGAGGTAGCCCCGGCTGCCTTCCAGGTCGCGGGGGCGCTTGTAGACCTCCAGGAAGTGGTCGTCGAAGAAGAAGACCCACACGTACCAGTCGGTGATCAGGCACAGCTCGTCGGCGTCGCAGTCGGGATGGGTGTAGGCGCACATCAGCGAGTAGTCGTGGGCGTCGAGGTCGGCCTCCCCCCAGACGCCCGAGCCCTCCAGCATGCCCATGTCGCGCGCCCACTGCTTGGAGTGCGTGCGCGCCACTTCCAGGTGCGGGTTGAGCCGGGCCGGATACGGCACGTAGAAGTCCGGCAGCTCGAACGGCTGGCTCATCGAGGCTCCTTCGGGAGGGAGGACGTTCAGCGGGCCACCTCGGCGTGCTCCAGCGCGCCGAGCGCGTCGGGCACCAGGACCGCGCACGAGTAGTAGGCGCTGACCAGGTAGGAGGCGATGCCGTGCGGGTCGATGCCGGTGAAGCGCACGCTCAGCCCCGGCTCGCGCTCGTCCGGCACGGTGGCCGGGCGCAGCCCGACCACGCCCTGGTCGTCCTCGCCGGTGCGCAGGACGAGGATCGTGCTGGTGCCCTGCCGGGTGACCGGGATCTTGTCGCAGGGCAGGATGGGCACGCCCCGCCAGGCGGTCAGCCGCGAGCCGTGCAGCTCGACGCTGTCGGGGCAGACGCCGCGGGCGCTGCACTGCCGGTGGAAGGCGGCGACAGCCCGCGGATGCGCCAGGAAGAAGCGGGACTTCTTCCTGCGGCACAGCAGCTCGTCGAGGTCGTCGGGGCCGGGCGGGCCGGTGCGGGGGTGGACGCGCTGCCGGGGATCGACGTTGTGCAGCAGGCCGAAGCCGCGGTCGTTGAGCAGCGCGTGCTCCTGCGCCTCGCGCAGCGCCTCGACCGTCAGCCTGAGCTGCTCCGCGGTCTGGTCCATTGGCTGGTTGTAGAGGTCGGCGACCCGGGTGTGGACGCGCAGCACGGTCTGCGACAGGCTCATCGGGTACTCGCGCGGCCCCGGGTCGTAGTCGGCGAACGTGCCGGGCAGCGTGGGCTCGCCCCGGTGCCCGGCGGCCGTGACGATCGCCGCCTCGCCGTGTCTGTTCTGGGGCCGGGCCAGCCGGGCGCGGTGGCGCTCGATCTGGGCGCGCAGCTCCGGCCGGCGCGCGGCCAGGGCGTGCAGGTCCTCCCACGGCAGGGCCAGCACCGTGCAGGCGGTGCCGGTCTCCAGGGTGAACTCCCAGGCCGCGCCCGGCAGGCCGGCCCCGGCGTGGTCGCCGTCGGCGAGCGTGCCGCGCTCCAGGCGGGCGCCGTACGCGCCGGGCTGGAACCGGTTGACCTTGCCACGCGCGATCAGCAGGATCTCGTCCGCCGGGCGGCCGGCCCGCGCGAGCGTGTCGCCGGGGCCGTACTCCCGCTGCCGGAACGACCGCGCGAGGCTCTCCAGCGCCTCGCCGCCGGCCATCCCGTGCAGCAGGGGCAGCTCCGTCAGGGACGGCGGGATCACCCCGAGCCGGGCCCCGGTGTGGAAGAAGCTCACCCGGCCGCCCCCGACCGGGTAGGTGAGCCGCCGGTTCACCCGGAACGTGCCGGCCGCCACGTCGGTCCACGGCAACATCCGCAACAGCCAGCGCGGGGTGATCTCCCGCGCCTGCGGAGGCGTCTTGGTCGTCGTGGCGAGCCCGCGCGCCGCCTGGGTGTCGAGGCTGAGCCTCTGGTCCGACCCCGTCACTTTCGCAAACACCACCATTTCCCCCGACGGACGAGACAGTTCAGCGCTAGTCGTTCCTGCCGAGCTCCACGTCCTCCAGCACGCCGAGCGCGTCGGGCACCAGGACCGCGGCCGAGTAGTAGGCGCTGACCAGGTAGGACACGACGGCCTTCTCGTTGATGTTCATGAAGCGCACCGACAGGCTGGGCTGGTACTCGTCAGGGATGCCGGTCTGGTGCAGGCCCACCACGCCCTGGTTCTCCTGGCCGGTCCGCATGAGCAGGAAGGACGTCGTGCGGGTGCCCGAGACCGGGATCTTGTTGCAGGGGAAGATCGGCACTCCTCGCCAGGACGGCACCCGGTGCCCGCCGACGTCACCGGCCTGCGGGTAGACGCCACGCTTGCTGCACTCCCTGCCGAAGGCGGCGATGGCCTGCGGGTGGGCCAGGAAGAACGTCGGCTCCTTCCACACGACGGCCAGCAGGTCGTCGAGGTCGTCGGGGGTGGGCGGGCCGGAACGGGTGCGGATGCGCTGGCTGAAGTCGGCGTTGTGCAGCAGGCCGAACTCCTTGTTGTTGACCAGCTCGTGCTCCTGGCGCTCGCGCAGAGCCTCGATCGTGAGGCGGAGCTGCTGTTCGAGCTGGCTCATCGGCTGGTTGTAGAGGTCGGAGACCCGGCTGTGGACGCGCAGGATGGTCTGGGCGACGCTCAGCTCGTACTCGCGCGGGCTCACCTCGTAGTCGACGAACGTGCCGGGCAGCGTGGGCTCGCCGGTGTGGCCGGAGGCCATCTCGATGGCGGCCTCGCCGTGGTCGTTCTGGGCCCGCCCGCCGCTGCTGATGCGGCTGTCCAGGTGCTCGCGCAACGCGGGCGACTGCTCGACGATGTCCTGGAAGTCCTGCCGGGACAGCGTCAGCAGGGTGGTGACCGTCTTGGCGCGGGCGCTGAAGGCGAACGTGGCGCCGTCGATGAGCGCCTGCTCGCCGAGGTGGTCGCCGTCGGCCAGCACGCCGAGGTCCTGCTCGTCGCCGTACGCGCCCTGGCTCACCTTGGCCACGCGGCCGTGCGCGATGAGGACGAGCCGGTCGCCCTGGTCGCCCTCGCGGACGATCTCCTCGCCGGCCGCCACCTCCCGCTGGGTGAAGCGGCCGGCCAGCGCCTCCAGCACCTCCATGTCGTCGAAGCCGCGCAGCACCGGCAGCTCGGTCAGCTCGGCCGGGATGACGCGTACCTCCGAGCCGGTGGTGCTGAAGGTGATGCGGCCGTCGCCGAGGGTGTAGGTGAGCCGCCGGTTCACCCGGAACACGCCGCCCGAGCACTGCACCCACGGCAGCAGCTTCAGCAGCCACCGCGAGGTGATCTCCTGCATCTGCGGCGGCGTCTTGGTGGTGGTCGAGAGCTGCTTGGCGGCTTCGGTGCTGAGGCTGAGCTGCCCGTGGCCGTTGCCGATGCCGTTGCCGTTTTCGTCGGTGGTGCCGTGGGTGGTCTCTGTCATCGTGTACCTGCCTGTTCCGTGCTGGGCCTAGCCGGGATTGCGGGACGGTCGTAGTTCGGGGGGAAGGGAGAAGGTCAGGGTCTCCTCGGTGAGGGTCACCGGCTCGACGTCGGGACAGCCGCGGGCGGCCAGCCAGTCCAGCAGGTCGCGGACCAGCCGCTCCGGCGCGGAGGCGCCGGAGGTGACGCCGACGGTCTCCACGCCGCGCAGCCACTCCTCGTCGGCGTCGGCGGCCCGGTCGATCAGGTAGGCGGCCCGCGCCCCCGCCTCCAGCGCCACCTCCACCAGCCGCTGGGAGTTGGAGGAGTTGGCCGAGCCGACGACGAGGACCAGCTCGCACTCCGGCGCGATCCTGGCGACCGCCTCCTGGCGGTTCTGGCTGGCGTAGCAGATGTCGTCGCTCGGCGGATCGGCCAGGTGCGGGAAGCGCTCGCGCAGCTCGGCGACCGCGCGCATGGTCTCGTCCACCGACAGCGTGGTCTGCGACAGCCAGCTCATCCGGCCGGTGCCGGTCGCGGTCACCTCCTCGGGCCGGGCCGGGTCCACGACGTGGATGTGGCCGGGCGCCTCGCCGACGGTGCCCTCGACCTCCTCGTGCTCGGCGTGGCCGATGAGCACGATCTCGTGGCCGTCGGCCGCCAGCCGGACGGCCTCCCTGTGGACCTTGGTGACCAGCGGGCAGGTCGCGTCGATGGTCCGCAGCCCGCGCCGCGCCGCCTCCGCCCTGACCGCCGGCGCCACCCCGTGCGCGCTGAAGATCACCAGCGCGCCGTCGGGCACCTCGTCGAGCTCCTCGACGAAGACCGCGCCGCGCCGGCTCAGCTCGCCGACCACGGACGTGTTGTGGACGATCTGCTTGCGTACGTAGACCGGCGGGCCGAAGCGCTCCAGCGCCTGCTCCACCGTGATGATCGCGCGATCGACGCCCGCGCAGTAGCCGCGCGGCGCCGCGAGAAGTACCCGTGCCATCGGGAAGAAGCCCCCCTACCTGGTGCGGTGCGCGAGCCGGTCGGCGAGCAGGGCCAGCGCGCCCGCCGCCTCGGGCCTGATGCGGGCCTCGGCCAGCGCCGTGACGGCCTCGCGCACCCGGTGTTCGATCATTTCCTCGACCTCGGCGACCGCCCCGGTGTCGAGCAGGATCTGCCGCAGCTCGGCGGCGCGCTCCTCGCTCAGCTCCGGATCGCCGTGCCAGCGCCGCAGGTGCTCAAGCTGCGCGGGCGAGGCCCGGCGCAGGGCGTGCGCGAACAGCACGGTGTGCTTGCCCTCGCGCAGGTCGTCGAGTGCCGACTTGCCGGTCTCCGCGACGGTGCCGAACGTGCCCAGCACGTCGTCGCGGAGCTGGAACGCCTCGCCCAGCGGCACGCCGAACCGCGAGTAGGACTCCAGCAGGCCGGGACCGCCCCCCGCCAGCGCGCCGCCGATCTGCAACGGCCGCTCCACGGTGTACTTGGCGGTCTTGTAGCGGATGACCGTCAGCGCCTCGTCCACGCTCGCGCCGGCACGCAGCTGGGCGAGCATGTCGAGGTACTGGCCGCTGATCACCTCGGTGCGCATGGCGTCGAAGACGTGGTGGGCGGCCCGCAGCCGCGGCGGGTCCACTCCGCACGACGACAACATGGCGTCGGACCAGGCCAGGCACAGCGTGCCCAGCAGGATGCCGCCGGCCTGGCCGAAGACCTGCGAGCCGGGCCCCCCGTACAGCCGCTCCAGGCTCTTGTGCACGGTGGACCGGCCGCGGCGCAGCTCGCTGCCGTCCATGATGTCGTCGTGGATGAGCAGGCCCGCGTGGCACAGCTCCAGCGCCGCCGCGGCCTTGATGATCTCCTCGCAGTCGTCGCCGCCCGCACCGCGCCAGCCCCAGTAGCACAGCTGGGGCCTGATGCGCTTGCCGCCGCCGAGGACGAACTCGTTGAGCACCTTGTAGGCGGCCTCGACGTCGGGGTCGGACACGGGGGCCCGCCAGGTGTCGAGGAACCCGCTCAGGTGCTGGTCGATGCGTGAACCCAGGGAGTGCTGAGTGAAGCCCATCGGCATGCGCGCGACTCCTTAGGTCAACTGGACATCACCAATAGTTACTCATTGAACACTCCCCGTGTAAAGTGTCTTCCACGGCTGGTGACCCGTTCGTCACACCGGCCCCACCGCCCGGTGCTCCACGCTCCCGGCGGGCGTTTCGCCGCCCGGGCAACGGGCAGCGGTCGCTCCATGAGAGTCGTCGTCGTGGGAGCCACCGGTAACGTCGGCACCAGCGTGGTACGCGCGCTGAGCGCGGACGAGAGCATCACCTCGATCGTCGGGGTCGCGCGCCGCCTGCCCGGCTGGCGTGCCGAGCGCACCGAGTGGCGCCAGGCCGACGTGGCCGCCGCGGACCTCGCGCCGATCTTCGACGGCGCGGACGCCGTCGTGCACCTGGCCTGGCTGTTCCAGCCGACCAGGGACCCGGCGACGACCTGGCGGGCCAACGTGCTCGGCAGCATGCGGGTCTTCCGCGCCGCGGCCGAGGCGGGGGTGGAGGCGCTGGTGCACGCCTCGTCCGTGGGCGCGTACTCGCCGGGGCCGAAGGACCGGCCGGTGGACGAGAGCTGGCCCACGCACGGCTGGCCGGGCGCCGCCTACGGGCGGGAGAAGGCCTACGTCGAGCGCGTGCTCGACGTGTTCGAGCACGACCACCCCGGCATCCGGGTGGTGCGGATGCGGCCGGGCTTCATCTTCCAGCGGGTGGCGGCGAGCGAGCAGCGCAGGCTGTTCGGCGGGCCGCTGGTGCCGCGGCGGCTGATCCGCCCGGGGGGGATCCCGTTCGTGCCGGACATCCCCGGGCTGCGCCTTCAGGCGCTGCACGCCGAGGACGCGGGCGAGGCCTACCGCCTGGCCGTCGTGCGCGAGGTCAGCGGCGCGTTCAACGTCGCCGCCGAGCCGGTGGTCGATCCGCGCGACCTCGCCGGGCTGCTGCGCACCCGGACCGTGCCGGTGCCGCGGGGCCTGGCGAAGGCGGCCGTGGCGGCGGCCTGGGGCCTCAGGCTGGTGCCCGCCTCGCCCGGGCTGCTCGAACTGGCCCTGCGCCTGCCGATGATGCGGACCGACCGGGCCAGGGAGGTGCTGGGCTGGCAGCCGCGGCACTCGTCCCTGGACGCCCTGCGCGAGCTGTTCGAGGGGCTGCACGACGGCGCGGGCATGGACACCGCGCCGCTCGCCCCCGACGGCGGCCTCGCCGGCCGCGTGAAGGAGTTCGCCTCCGGCGTAGGCGGGAAACCGTAACCCGAACCGAAAAGAACGCGGAGTGTAATTCCTCCTCATACGGGAAAGGGTGGGAAGTACGCGAGGTCCTGAGGCGTGGCCCGGGTGTCGATCCGGCACGGAGGAAACGCAATGGATCACTCTCCCCGCACCGCTTTCCTGCAGGTCATCCACATCGATCGCACCTTCCCCGGCGACGGCTTCACACCCGGGCCGGATCCCGCTGCGCGTCAACGAGTCCAGGCCGGGTTGGAGGAGCCTGCCATGCGGACCCTGATGGCCCAGCCCTTCACGCTCCACGACCTCACGAAGCTGCGGCGTACGGTGGCCGAGCAGGCCGAGCGGTGCGGGCTGCGCGGCCCGCGCCTGGACGACTTCGTCCTGGCCGTGCACGAGAGCGTGGTCAACGCCGTGGAGCACGCGGGAGGGCACGGGCACCTGAGGCTGTGGACGGTGGACGGCGTCATCCGTTCCGAGACCACCGACCGGGGCACCGGCATCCCCGACGGGTACGTGGACGGCGAGCACCGGCCCTCCGACCAGAGCTACACCGGCCGCGGGATCTACCTCATCCGCCGCCTGTGCGACAGGGTCGACTTCCGCACCGGGCCGCTCGGCACCTCGGTCCGCATCACCATGCGCCTGCCGCGCGGCACCGGGCCCGCCACGCGGGGGCACATGCGGCGCATCCGGGTCGCGGCCGACGGCCACCCGCCGGGCCACTTCAACGCCTGAGCCCGTCCGGGCCGATGGGCCTGAGCCCGCCCCGGGCCGATGGGGGGCTCGGCGGGCGGCCGGGTAGGCTCGCACGTGTGAGCCGCGAGCAGCCTGCCCCCGCGACCGTCGCCCCGGTAACCATCGCCTCGGTAACCATCGCCCCGGTGACCATCGCCCCGGTGCGGCGCATCGGGCGGCGCACCTTCGACTTCGCGCGCCAGGTCGCCGTCATGGCCATCGTCAACCGCACGCCCAACTCCTTCCACGACCAGGGCCGCACGTTCGCGCTGGACAGCGCGGTCGCGGCGGCGAAGCGGGCCGTGGACGACGGGGCCGACTGGGTGGACGTCGGCGGGTTCGCCTTCAGCGCCGCGCAGGCCGGCATCGGGACGGCGGAGGAGATCGACCGGGTCGTGCCGGTCATCGCCGAGGTCCGGGCCGTCACCGACGCGGTGATCTCGGTGGACACCCACCGCCCCGAGGTCGCGCGGGCGGCCGTCGAGGCGGGCGCCGACGTCATCAACGACACCAACGGGCTGCGCGAGCCGGGCCTGGCCGAGGTCGCCGTCGCGACCGGGGCGAGCGTGGTGGTCACCCACAGCCTGGGCGGGCCGGGCCGGCGCGTCTTCCGGCCCAGCTACGCCGACGTCGTGGCGGAGGTCGCGGGCTTCCTGCGCGAGCGGGTGGCGTTCGCGCTGGAGGCGGGCATCGCCCCCGACAAGATCATCATCGACCCCGGGCACGACCTCAACAAGAACACCTTCCACTCGCTGGAGCTGACGCGCCGCCTGGAGGAGATCACCGCGATCGGCTACCCGACGCTGGTGGCGCTGTCCAACAAGGACTTCATCGGCGAGACGCTCGACCGCCCGCAGGGGGAGCGGACGGAGGGCACGATCGCCGCCAACGTCGTCTCCATCCTCAAGGGGGCCAGGATCCTGCGGGTGCACGACGTGCCCGCCACCGTCGCCTCCGTCCGCATGACCGAAGCCGTGCTGGGCTGGCGGCCCCCTCTCGCGCCCAGCCACAACCTGGCCTGAAGGAGGGCGCGTGACCGACCGCAAGCCGATCGGGATGCCGTTCGAGAGCTGGATCGACCGCCAGATCCGCGAGGCGGAGGAGCGGGGGGAGTTCGACGGCCTGCCGGGCGCGGGCAAGCCGCTGCCGGGGCTGGACCAACCGTACGACGAGATGTGGTGGATCAAGCAGAAGGTGGAGAGCGAGGGGCTGTCCATGCCGCTGCCGCCCACCCTGGCGCTGCGCAAGGACGCGGAGGAGGCGCTGCGCGAGGCGCGCGGGGCGCGCACCGAGGCCGAGGTGCGGCGCGTCCTGGAGGAGATCAACCAGCGCATCCGGGAGGCGATCAGGACGGGGCTGCCGGGGCCGCCGCTCAACCTGATGCCGTTCGACATCGACCGGGTCGTGTCGGAGTGGCGCCGGGACCGCTGACGCGAAGGGGCCCGCACGCCGGGCGTGCGGGCCCCTCCGAAGCCGAGGGGCCCGGGTCAGGCGGGCCCCTCCGGCCGGTGCGGGACGCGGGTCAGGCGCGGCCCGCACCGGCCCGGGCCGCAGCGGGGGTGCCGCTCCGGCCCAAGCCGCGGGTCAGCTGACGGGCGGGTAGGCGTTGGCCAGGAGCTGACGGAACTGCGCGGAGAACCACTGGCCGGACAGCGGCGCACCGGCCAGCGCGCCCGACATGTTGTGCTTGTTGAGGTCGTTGCCCTCGTAGGTCGGGTCGCACATCCGGTCGAACTTCTTGCCCTCGTCGTTCGGGATGTCGGTGCTGGCGCCGTCGGACTCGCCCGGCGGCTTGATCCACACGTAGGCGTCGAGGCCGGTGGCCGGGTTGGCGGTCGGCCGCGCGCCGAGGCCCGCGCCGCTCTGGTTGCACCAGTTGCCGGCGTGGATGCGGCGGTCGACGCGCGAGCCGTTCACGAACTGGTTGACGTCGTTCGAGGTGCTCGGCCCGCTCGGCCGGGCGCTGCCGCCCCAGCCGTTGCGCGAGGTGTCGATGAGCATGCCGAGCCCGTCCTTGAAGCCCTTGCTGATCAGCGCGCTGCGCAGGGCCTGGGCGAAGGTCAGCTCGTCCACGTAGTAGTTCCAGTCCACCCAGTTGGACTGGCGGACCGTGGTGCCGTTCACCGTGGTGTTGATGGTGAAGTACGGCTCGGTGGTGGCGGAGTAGTTGGCGGTGTTGACGATGAAGCCGTCCACGCTGTCCACCCCGGCCGTGGTGCCGGCGACGGTGTTGTAGAAGACGTTGACCGACGGGCCGAAGTTCGAGTCCCAGCCGAGCCAGGCGTGGTGGGCGGCGTCCACGTAGGTGTAGACGTTGGGGATGGCGTGCAGCTTGTTCAGCGCGTACTGGACGCCCTGCACGTAGGCGCCGGTGGAGTTGGCCTCGGCGCACTTGGCGAAGCTGAGGTTGGTGACCAGGTTCGGCAGCGAGTCGGGCTCGATGATCGTGACGATGCGCAGGTTGGCGTACTTGCTGTTGCTCATGATCGACGCGATCGGGTCGATGTACTCGGTCTTGTAGCGGTTGAGGCCGTTCTCGGCGATGAGCAGCTCGCCGTTGGAGGCCAGGGCCGAGCAGTCCCGGTTGGGCAGGTCGTAGATGACGAACTGGACGGTCAGCGGCGCGGAGCCGTTGGCGGCGTCCTGCCGGACGGCCTCGTCCAGGTGCGCCTCCAGGCCCATCGAGGAGCTGGAGCCGGCGATGGCGGCGATGCGGTCCAGCCACACGGCGGTGGAGGTGTTGGCCACGGCGGAGCCGCCCGGCTCGGCGGCGGCCTTGGCCGACCAGTTCGGGTTCACGTAGCCGGTGGCGCCCGCGTACGGGTTGGCGACGTGGCCGGGCGTGGGCCCGCCGTCGTCGTCGGCCTCGGTGGCGGTGACCGTCCTGGAGGTCAGGCCGGTGGAGGCGACCGTGATGGTCCGGCTGCCGGCGGTGGTGTCGCTGTCCTGGGCGGCGGCCAGGGTGACGGTCTGCGCGGTGTTCCAGTTGGCGGAGGTGAAGGTCAGGCTCCCGCCGGACTGGACGGTGATGTCGCTGTCGCCGCTGCCGGCCGTCGAGGTGACGCTCACGTTGCCGGACGGCTGGGTGGCCAGGCGCACGGTGTAGGCGGCGGTGGAGCCCTCGGGCACCGTCACCGCGGTCGGCGTGACGATGATCGACTGGCTCGTCGTGGCGTCGTCGTCCACCTCGGTGGCCGTCACGGTGGCGCCGGTGACGCCGTTGCCGCCGACGCTGAAGGAGGCCGTGCCCGCGGTGGTGTCACTGTCCTGGGCGGCGGCCAGGGTGACGGTCTGCGCGGTGTTCCAGTTGGACGGCGTGAAGGTCAGCGAGGCGCCGGAGCTGACGGTCAGGTCGGTGTCGCCGCTGGTGCGGGCGGTGGTGACGGTGACGTTCGAGCTGGGCGCGGACGACAGCCGGGCGGTGAACGTGGCGGTCGAGCCCTCGTTCACGGCGACCGAGCTGGCCGACAGCACCACGGACGGCGTGGTCGGGCCGGTATCGCCGCAGGTGGTGCCGTTGACGCTGAACGAGGCCGGGTTCGCGTTGGTGCCCGACCAGGTGCCGTTGAAGCCGATGCTGGTGGAGGCGCCGGTGGCCAGGCTGCCGTTGTAGGGCATGTTGGTGGCGGTCACCCGGGTGCCGCTCTGGCTCCAGTTCGCGCCCCAGCCGCTCGGGGTGTACTTCTGGCCGGTGGACGGGAAGTCGAAGGCCAGCGACCAGGAGGAGATCGGGTCACCGGTGTTCTTCAGCGTGATGTTCGCGGTGAAACCGCCCTGACCAGGGCTGCTCGTCCACGAGTTGGCAGAGTAGGTCACGTCGCAGGCGACCGCGGCGTTCGCGGCCGTTCCCTGGCCCACGACGAGCCCCAAGGCCGCGACACTCGCGGCGGTCATGGTCACGGCCCATTTGCGGAGGCCGCGTTGGAGTCTCACGAGCGATCATCTCCAGTACTGCTAGGTGGCTGGGAGCGCTCCCATCGTGAGCCGCCACCGATGCGGTGTACAGAGGGCCGATCGTCCGCCGCCGCTCACCGCCCCGCATGCTCGCCGAATGCCCTTCAACGTTGATGAAACTTTCATCTAGGGCAGCCAGGTGAGAGGAAACAGAGGGGTTACCGGAGCGCCATTTCGTTGACATACGCCGGAGCACACCCACAATCCCGATTGGGAGCGCTCCCACTTTCCTACTCCCTGGAGATCCCGTGAAATTCAGACCTCCCCTTCTGTCGCGCTTATCGCGGCGACTCGCGGTGGCCACGACCCTCCTCCTCGTGGCCGGCGCGACCTCGGCCGTGGCGGCCGCCCCCGCCCAGGCCGCGGTCTCGTGCGACGTGACGTACGCCGCCAACCAGTGGAACAGCGGCTCGAACCAGGGCGGCTTCACCGCCAACGTCACGTTGAAGAACACCGGCGACCCCCTCTCCTCCTGGACCCTCGCCTTCGACTTCCCGACCACCGGCCAGAAGTACACGCCCAGCGGGTGGGGCGCGAACTGGAGCCAGAGCGGCACCCGGGTGACCGCCACCAACATGCCGTGGAACGGCAGCCTGGCCACCGGCGCCTCCACCAGCATCGGCTTCAACGGCACCTGGTCCGGCAGCAACCCGAGCCCGACCTCGTTCACCGTCAACGGCACCACCTGCGGCGGCCCCGGCAACGGCAACGCGCCCACGGTGTCGCTGACCTCGCCCACCGCCGGGCAGACCTTCACCGCCCCGGCCACCGTGCCGATCGCGGCCGAGGCCGCCGACTCCGACGGCACGGTCACCAAGGTCGACTTCTTCCAGGGCAGCACGCTGCTCGGCACCGACACGAGCGCCCCGTACTCCTACAGCTGGACCAACGTGGCGGCCGGCAGCTACTCGATCACCGCCCGCGCCACCGACAACAGCGGCCTGACCAAGACCTCCTCGCCGGTCGGCATCACGGTCTCGCCGAACACCGGCCCGGCCCTGGTCGTCAGCCCGACCACGCTGTCGGTGCCCGAGAAGGGCACCGCGACCTTCGGCGTCAAGCTGTCGCAGGCGCCCTCCGCCAACGTGAGCGTCAGCGTGACCCGCGCCAGCGGCGACGCCGACATCACGGTCTCCGGCGGCGGCACCCTCACCTTCACGCCGTCCAACTGGAACACCGCGCAGAACGTCACGATCGCCGCGGCCGACGACTCCGACACGACCAGCGGCTCGGCCGTGATCCGGGTCAGCGCCAGCGGCTACACGCCGGTCGATGTCACCATCAGTGAGGCCGACGACGACGTGGGCGGCGACAACGAGTACGTCAAGCGCTTCGTCGAGCTCTACAACGACCTCCACGACCCGGCCAACGGCTACTTCTCGCCCGACGGGGTGCCGTACCACTCGGTCGAGACGTTCATGGTCGAGGCCCCCGACCACGGGCACGAGACCACGTCCGAGGCCTACAGCTACTACCTGTGGCTGGAGGCGGCCTACGGCCAGGTGACCGGCGACTGGTCGAAGTTCAACGCCGCGTGGGCGTCGATGGAGAAGTACATCATCCCCTCCACCGCCGACCAGCCGACGAACTCCTTCTACAACGCCTCCAAGCCGGCCACGTACGCGGCCGAGTACAACTCGATCAGCAACTACCCGACGCAGATCGACTCCAGCGTCTCGGTCGGCACCGACCCGCTGGCGAGCGAGCTGCAGAGCGCGTACGGCACCCGCGACATCTACGGCATGCACTGGCTGCTCGACGTCGACAACACCTACGGCTTCGGCCGCTGCGGCGACGGCACCACCAAGCCCGCCTACATCAACACCTACCAGCGCGGCCCGGAGGAGTCGGTCTTCGAGACGATCCCGCAGCCGTCCTGCGACACCTTCAAGCACGGCGGCCCCAACGGCTTCCTGGACCTGTTCATCAAGGACAGCTCCTACGCCAAGCAGTGGAAGTACACCAACGCCCCCGACGCCGACGCGCGCGCCGTGCAGGCCGCGTACTGGGCGCTGACCTGGGCCAAGGCCCAGAACAAGGCGAGCGACGTGTCCGCCAGCGTGGCCAAGGCCGCCAAGATGGGCGACTACCTGCGCTACGCGATGTACGACAAGTACTTCAAGAAGCCGGGCTGCACCAGCACGTCGTGCGCGGCCGGCACCGGCAAGGACGCCTCGGCGTTCCTGCTGTCGTGGTACTACGCCTGGGGCGGCGCGACCGACTCCAACGCCGGTTGGGCCTGGCGGATCGGCTCCAGCCACAACCACTCCGGCTACCAGAACCCGTTCGCGGCCTGGGCGCTGTCCAACGTCGCCGAGCTCAAGCCCAAGAGCTCGACCGGCGCCGCCGACTGGAGCACCAGCCTCACCAGGCAGCTCCAGTTCTACAAGTGGCTGCAGTCCGACGAGGGCGCCATCGCCGGTGGCGCGACCAACAGCTGGGAGGGCCACTACGCCGCCCCGCCGAGCGGCCTGCCGAAGTTCTTCGGGATGGCCTACGACTGGCAGCCCGTCTACCACGACCCGCCGTCGAACCAGTGGTTCGGCTTCCAGGCGTGGACGATGGAGCGGGTGGCCGAGCTGTACAACCAGACCGGCAACACCGACGCCAAGGCCATCCTCGACAAGTGGGTCACCTGGGCGCTGGCCAACACCACGATCAACAGCGACGGCACCTACCAGGTGCCCTCGACGCTGCGCTGGACGGGCCAGCCCGCCGGTGACTTCAGCTCGACCTCCGGCATGCCGGGCGACAACCCGGGCCTGCACGTGACCATCGCGGACTACACGACGGACGTCGGCGTCGCCGGCGCCTACGCCAAGGTCCTGATGTACTACGCGGCCCGCGCCAACCACACCGAGGCCAAGAACACCGCCAAGGCGCTGCTCGACGGCGTGTGGAAGAACCGGGACGCCAAGGGCGTGTCGGTGCCGGAGACCAAGACGGACTACAACCGGATCGACGACCCGGTGTACGTGCCGTCCGGCTGGAGCGGCAAGATGCCGAACGGCGACACCATCAACTCCAGCTCGACCTTCATCTCCATCCGCTCGTTCTACAAGAACGACCCGGACTGGCCGAAGGTGGACGCCTTCCTGAAGGGCACCGGCCCCGCGCCGGTCTTCAACTACCACCGGTTCTGGGCGCAGGTGGACGTCGCCGTCGCCCTGGCCGAGTACGGGCGGCTCTTCCCGTGAGAAAGGCAGCACTGATAGCCGTGGCGTCGCTGGTCCTGCCCCTGGTCACAGGGGTGGGGCCGGCGGCCCGCGCCGCCGCGCCCGCCTTCAACTACGGCGAGGCCCTGCAGAAGTCGCTCTGGTTCTACGAGGCCCAGCAGTCCGGCGACCTGCCCGCCTGGAACCGCGTCTCCTGGCGCGGCGACTCGGGCATGAACGACGGCAAGGACGCCGGCCTGGACCTCACGGGCGGTTGGTACGACGCGGGCGACCACGTCAAGTTCGGTCTGCCCATGGCGTACTCCGCCACCATGCTGGCCTGGGGCGCGGTGGAGTACCGCGACGCCTACAGCTCCTCCGGCCAGCTCACCCACCTGCTCAACAACCTCAGGTTCGTCAACGACTACTTCATCAAGGCCCACCCGAGCGCCAACGTGCTGTACGGGCAGGTCGGCAACGGCGGCACCGACCACGCCTGGTGGGGGCCGGCCGAGGCGATGCAGATGGCGCGGCCGGCGTACAAGATCGACGCCTCCTGCGGCGGCTCGGACCTGGCAGGCGAGACGGCGGCGGCGATGGCCGCCTCCTCGATCGTCTTCCGGCCGACCGACGCGGCCTACGCCGACACCCTGCTGAGGCACGCCAAGCAGCTCTACACCTTCGCCGACACGGTCAGGAAGAAGTACAGCGACTGCATCACCGACGCGCAGGGCTACTACAACTCCTGGAGCGGCTACAACGACGAGCTGGTGTGGGGCGCGATCTGGCTGTACCGGGCCACGGACGACGCCTCCTACCTGGCCAAGGCCGAGACCGGCTACGACAGCCTGTCCAACGAGCAGCAGACCACCACGAAGTCGTACAGGTGGACGCTCGCCTGGGACGACAAGTCCTACGGCGCGTACGTGCTGCTGCACAAGCTCACCGGCAAGCAGCGCTACCTGGACGACGCCAACCGGTGGCTCGACTGGTGGACGGTCGGGGTCAACGGGTCGAAGGTGGCGTACTCGCCGGGCGGGCAGGCCGTGCTCGACCGGTGGGGCTCGCTGCGGTACGCGGCCAACACGGCCTTCGCGGCGCTGGTGCACAGCGACTCGATCAGCGACGCGACGCTCAAGGCCCGCTACCACGACTTCGCGGTCCGGCAGATCAACTACGCGCTCGGCGACAACCCGCGCAAGTCCTCGTACCTGATCGGGTTCGGCGCCAACCCGCCGAAGAACCCGCACCACCGCACGGCGCACGGCTCGTGGACCGACCAGATCACCAACCCCGAGCAGACGCGCCACACCCTGTACGGCGCGCTCGTCGGCGGCCCGCCCGAGCCGAACGACGCCTACACCGACAAGCGGGACGACTACGTGATGAACGAGGTCGCCACCGACTACAACGCCGCCTTCACCGGCGCGCTGGCCCGGCTCTACAAGGAGTACGGCGGCACCCCGGCGGCGAACTTCCCGCCGGCGGAGACCCCGGACGGCCCCGAGATCTTCGTCGAGGCGGGCGTCAACGCCTCCGGCTCGAACTTCACCGAGATCAAGGCGCTGGTCCGCAACCAGTCGGCCTGGCCCGCCCGGGTGCTGTCCGACGGCTCGTTCCGCTACTACTTCACCCTCGACGGCTCGACGACCGCCTCGCAGATCAGCGTGTCGTCGGCCTACACGCAGTGCAAGGCACCGACCCTGGGCTCCGCCGGGGGCGGCGTGTACTACGTGAACATCGACTGCTCCGGGCAGGTCATCGCGCCGGCCGGGCAGTCGCAGCACCGCAGGGAGGTGCAGTTCAGGATCACCAGCTCGGGCACGTGGGACCCGTCGAACGACTGGTCGTACCGCAACATCCCGACGACGCCCGGCGCCACGCCGGTGCGCACCTCGAACATCACCCTCTACAGCGGCGCCACCAAGATCTGGGGTGAGCCCCCGGGTCCGGAGGAAGAGGACGACACCCCGCCCGGCAAGCCGGGCAAGCCCGCGGTCTCCGAGATCACGGGCTCCACCGCCAGGCTGACCTGGACGGCCTCCACGGACGACGTGGGCGTGGCAGGGTACGACGTCTACCTGGGGTCCACCAAGGCAGGCACGTCCCCGTCCGCCTCCTTCGAGCTGAGCGGGCTCACCCCTGCCACGTCCTACTCGGTCACCGTGGTGGCCAGGGACGCGGCGGGCAACACCTCGGCGGCCTCGGACGCCACGACGTTCACCACGACGAACACGACACCGCCCCCGGGCGGCTGCCAGGCCACGTACAAGGTGGCGAACTCGTGGGGCGGCGGCTTCCAGGGCGAGGTGACCGTGAAGAACACCAGCACCTCGGCGATCACGGGCTGGACGGTCGGCTGGACCTCGCAGAACGCGGTCACCCAGGTCTGGGGCGGCAAGCTCACGCAGTCCGGCTCCACCGTCACGGTCGGGAACGAGAGCTACAACGGCGCGCTCGCGGCGGGCGCGAGCACCACGTTCGGCTTCATCGCGAGCGGGACGGCGGCCGTCCCCGACCCCGTCACCTGCACCCCGAACCGATCCTGAACGGGCCGATCCTGAACATCCCGGCCACCGGCTGCGTATGAGGAGGTGATGCCACACCTTCATATCCCTGCCCGATGAACACCATCCCCGCCCGGATGGGACGGACGCGGCCGACACCTCCAGTCGGCCGCGTCCGTTTTCGCGCGCCCGCCTACTTCTGCCGTTGCTGGGTGGCCTGCGCGAACCGCTCGCGCGCGACCTCGATGAACGACTCGTCCTCGAACTCCTCGCGCAGCGCCTGCGCGTGGTAGCGCTCGGGGACGATCCGGCGGATCCGGTCCTGGTAGCCCTGGCCCGGCTCGGGCACCCGGACCTGGGGAGGGATGCTGATCTTGACGGCGATCGGGCCGGAGGCGCGCACGGACTGCGCCCAGCCGGTGCCCTCGCCGGTGACCGCGCACAGGTGCCTGGCGTACACCCAGGTGACCTCGACCAGGGACTTCGCGTTCGGCGGCTCGGTGCCGAACGGCTCGACGGCGCAGATGACGCGCGAGTCGATGGTGGTGTGGCCGTGGGCGTGGTGCTCGTCCGCGGAGGACTCCTCCAGGATCTTGGTGACCTGCGCGGACAGCTCCCGGTCCAGCTGCGAGGACGGCTGCCTGCCGGCGAGGAACATCACCCCGGCCAGGGTCAGCCCGGCCAGGGTGACGATCGCCGCGACGAGCCCGCGACGGGTTTTGATCACGGGCTGGTGCAGGTCAGGGTGGGAGCGGGGTTCGGGACCGAGCCGGTGGCGTTGAAGCCGAACGTGGTGCTCGCGCCCGCCGAGAGCTGGCCGTTGTAACTCTGGTTCTTGACCTTCACGTTCGGCGGCTGGCCGCTCAGCACGCCGTTCCACGGCGAGCCGTCGAAGCCCTGGCCGCCGCTGTAGGTCCAGGAGACCGTCCAGCCGTTCAGCGACGAGGTGCCGGTGTTCTTCACCGTGACCTCACCCTGGAAGTGGCCGGCCCAGCCGGTGTTGGTGGCCTTCCACGTCGCCGTGCAGGCGCCGTCGGGGACCGGAGGCGTGGAGGTCGAGGTCGGCGTGGAGCCCGGGTCGGGCGTGCCGCCGTTCGGGCCGACGCCGGTGACCTGGCCGTTGCCGCCGTCGAAGACGACGTCGGAGCAGCTGTAGAAGTTCTCGTTGCTGTCCGAGCGGATCCAGTGCGTGAAGATGATGTGGTTGCCGCTCTTGCCGGACGGCAGCGTGGCGTTCCAGTAGTAGTAGTTGAGCGCGCCGGCCGGGCCGGTGTCGGGCGGGTTGGTCACGCTGCCGAAGAGTTCGAGGTCGGACCACTTCAGCGGCGCGTTGGGGTTCCAGCCGTTCTTGGTGACGTAGTAGTCGAACCTGCCGGGGTGCTTGGCCCAGTTGCTGTGCCGCATCTGGATGTTGGCGCCGGAGGTGAGGTGGGTCTTCGGCCAGTCGGAGCGGACCGCGTTGTAGGCCGTGAAGTCGTAGGGCCCGCCGGTGCCGCCGCTGCAGAGCTGGCCGTCGGGGATGAAGCCGCTGGTGCGGCCGGCGCCGTCGGAGCGCAGCACCGCGAACCAGTTGTACAGGGGGGTCGAGCCGCTCTGCGCGACGGCGGCGGCGCAGGCCGGGTTGTAGGGGAGGATCTGACCGTTCTCCCGCAGGCCGTCCTGCCAGCACAGGAACGTGCGGCTGCCCGGCATCATCATCACGCCGTGGGCCTGCGCGGGGGTGGGTGCGATCAGGATGGTGGTGATCAGGAGCGCGACGGCGGCCAACGCCGTCCTTCTTACTGCTTTCATCTGGGCTTTCCCTTGCGCTGACGACAGAGGAAACTGCCCCACGACCCAGCCCGCCCGGCCAGCGCGATTGAATCACGCGTCGCGCCTTTTCGACAACGTGCCGTGAAACTTTCAACCGATCATGGTCAGGGTTTCCCCTGGTGGCCGCACCACCGCAGGTGATCGGGGGGTGCAGGCCCTTGCCGGACGCCCGTCCGCCGTGAAGCCTGCGTGTTGGGAGCGCTCCCAAGTACCCTGTTCTCCAACAAGCAGGAGCAACGTGTCATGAGGTACGCGCACATCCATCTGCTCATCGGGGCGTTATTGGCGACCTGCCTGTTCGCCGCCCCCGCCCAGGCCGCTCCGGTCCTGTGCGACAAGTACGCCTCCACCACGGTCCAGAACGGCCGCTACGTCGTCATCAACAACGTCTGGGGCGCCGACACCGCCCAGTGCATCGACGTCAACCAGAACGGCGGCTTCACCATCACCCAGGCCGCCCACAACAAGCCCACCAACGGCGCGCCGGCCTCCTACCCCGCGATCTACGCCGGCTGCCACTACGCCACCTGCAGCACGGGCAGCAACCTGCCGATGCAGGCCAGCTCCTCGGCGTTCGGCTCGCTGCGCACCAGCGTGAGCATGACCTATCCGGGCAGCGGCGTGTGGGACGCCGCCTACGACATCTGGTTCGACCCCACACCGCGCACCGACGGCCAGAACACCGGCGCCGAGATCATGGTCTGGCTCAACCACACGGGCTCGATCCAGCCGGTCGGCTCCCAGGTCGGCACGGTCAACCTGGCCGGCGGCACCTGGCAGGTCTGGTACGGCAACATCGGCTGGAACGTCATCTCGTACGTGCGTACCTCCCCGACCTCCTCCATCGACTTCACCATCAACACCTTCTACGCCGACGCGATCAGCCGCGGCTACGCCCAGCGCTCGTGGTACCTGACCAGCGTCCAGGCCGGCTTCGAGCCCTGGGTCGGCGGCGCCGGCCTGGCGGTCAACTCCTTCTCCTTCGGCTCCGGCGGCGGCACGACCGACACCAGCCCGCCCAGCACGCCGGGCACCCCGACCGCCTCGAACACCACCTCCACCAGCACCACCCTGGCCTGGGGCGCCTCCAGCGACAACGTGGGCGTGACCGGCTACGACGTGCTGCGCGCCACCGGCAACGGCTCCTTCTCGCCGGTCGGCAGCGTCGGCTCGACCTCCTACACCGACAGCGGCCTGTCCCCGTCCACCACCTACCGCTACCGGGTGCGGGCCAGGGACGCCGCGGGCAACCTCTCGTCGGAGTCGGCGGCCGTCACCGTGACCACCCAGGCCGGCGGCGGCGGAGGCGGCGGCTGCACCGCCGCGGCCACCACGCAGACGCAGTGGAACAACGGCTACGTCGTGCAGCCCGTGACGGTCACCAACACCGGCTCGGCCACCAGGAACGGCTGGACGGTGACGTTCACGCTGCCGGCCGGCCACACGATCACCGGCTCGTGGAACGCCGTGCTCAGCGTCAGCGGCTCCACGGTCACCGCCAGGAACACCGCGAACAACGGCACCCTGGCGCCGAACGCGGCCACCAGCTTCGGCTTCCAGGCGAGCCGGCCGGAGGGCAACACGCAGGTGCCGAGCGGCTACACCTGCGCGTGAGGCTCGCGCGGGCGTGCTGTCGCGAGGGGCACGGGCCGCGCGTCAGGAGGGGTACGGCTGGTGCTGCCGTACCCCTCCGTCCATCCAGCGCGTCCAATCCGGCGCGTCCAATCCGGCCCGTCCAATCCGGCGCGTCCACGGGTGTGCGCGCCGATCGGCCGGCTAGTCGCGTTCGAGCGCCTTCTCGATGTCGTCGAGCCGGGCGTTCAGCTCGCTCAGGCAGGCCGGCGCGAGCCGGCCCTCCCGCAGCCGGTCGGACAGCTTGCGCCGCAGGTTGGCCGTCGTGGACTGGTAGGGCCCGCGCGGCAGCACGGTGGTGTGCAGCACCTGCTTGAGGTCCAGGACGACGTCGGCGTCGGTCGCCCCGCACGGCGTCCTGGCCTCCAGCACGGTCTGGAACTCGTCAACCGCCTGCTCGACCGTGGCGGTCGCGGCCGGCGAGCTCTCCATGTAGCGGGCGGTGGCGGCGACCGTCGGCGTGGCCACCACGCTCTCCTGCGTCCGGGGCTGCCGCCTGAGCTCGCCGCTCGGGGGTCCCGCCTGCGGTGACCCCGTCTGCTGCACCCCTGTCTGCGGGGATCCCGGCTGCTGGAGCCCCATCTGCTGGAGCCCCGTCTGCTGGAACCACAGCAGCGCCGACAGCGCTACGGCGGCCGAGCCGGCGACCGTCAGCCCGCGCCGCACGTGCCGCCCGAAGGTGGCCGTGCCCAGCGCGGCGGTCAGCTCGGCGACGATCTCGGCCGCCGTCGGCCGCTCCTCCGGCCGGTGCGCCAGGCACCGCTGGCAGAGCGTGGCGATGGCGTGCGGCACCCCGGGGACCCGTGGCGGGGGATCGGTGCGGCGGGCCGCCTCGATCTCCTCCCACGTGGTCTCCGGGTACGGCGTGCGCCCGGTGAGCATGGTGTGCAGCAGCACGCCCAGGGCGTAGACGTCCACCGCGGGATGGGTGGGCGCGCCGAGCAGGCGCTCCGGGGCGACGTAGGGCGGGGTGCCCCGGTCGTCCTCGGGGTCGCCGGCCCACGCCGCGATGCCGAAGTCGAGCAGCTTGGGCCCGTCGTCGGTGAGCAGCACGTTCTCGGCGGTCACGTCCCGGTGGACCAGGCCGCGCGCGTGCCCGGCCATGAGGACCCGCGCCAGGCGCAGCGCGATGGCCGCCGCCTCGGTCCACGGCAGCGGCCCCTCCTCGATGCGCTCGCCGAGCGGCGTGCCGTCGAGCAGCGGCATCACCACGTAGGCGGCGAGGGAGCCGTTCGAGGTGACGGTCTCCCCGTAGTCGTAGATCTCGATGGTGTCGGGGTGGAGGAACCTGGCGGCGGCACGGGCCTCGCTGCGGGCGTTCACCCGTTCGCCCTGATCGGTGTGCAGGGACGCGGTGAGCACCTTGACGGCGATCATCCGGTGCAGCGACTGGTCGAAGGCACGCCAGATGACCGACATGCCCCCTCTGGCCAGCGGGTCCAGCAGCAGGTACCGCCGGGCCAGGACATCCCCCGGCTCAAGCCGATTCACGGATGACCAGTTCCGTGGGCAGGACCGGATCGACCCCCGCGGCCCCCGTCAGGAGCAGCCGGGTCGCCACCGTGGCCAGCTCCTCGACGGGCTGGCGGATCGTGGTCAGCGCGGGGACGGTGTGCTTGGCGACCGGGGCGTCGTCGAACCCGATCACCGCCACGTCGGCGGGCACCTTGCGCCCGGCCCTGCGCAGCGCCTGGATGGCGCCCGCCGCCATGAGGTCGGAGGCGACGAAGACCGCGTCCAGCCCGGGGGCGTGACGTAACAACCACTGCATGGCATGGGTGCCGGAGGCGGCGGTGAAGTCGCCGTAGGCCACCGGCACGTCGGGCGCGCCGGCCGCCTGCAGGGTTCTTATCAGCCCTTCCAGCCGGTCGCGGGCGGCGGGCAGGGACGGGGGGCCGCCGATCGCGGCGACGTTGCGGCGGCCGGTGAGGAGGAAGTGCTCGGCCGCCTGCCGCCCGCCGTCGAGGTTGTCGACGTCGGCGTACGGCAGTTTGAGGTCGTGCGGCGGGCGGCCGATGTTGCGGACCGGAACGCCGGAGGTGGACAGCTTGATGGCCAGCGGATGGCGCTCGCGCGCGCCGATGATGAGCACCGCGCCGGACAGCGCGGGGAGGGTGGAGGAGGTGGGGGTGACGGTGGTCACCATGAGATGGGTGCCGTGCTCGGCTATCACCGCGCCGGCGGCGGACAGGAGCCGGGCGTAGTAGGGCTCGGAGAACAGTCGGGGGAGATGGTCGCAGATCACGGCCGTGACGCCGTCGGCTGTGGTCTTGGCTGCCGCTCCTCTGGGCGCCCGATGGCGGACGTAGCCCATGCGGGAGACGGCGTCGTAGACTTGGCGGCGGGTCGAGGTACTGACCCGCACCGAGCCCGTGAGGACTCTTGATGCGGTCGCGGGGGAAACCCCTGCAGCGGCCGCCACCTGTGCCAGTGTGGGCTGCTCGGTCATGGAGCACCTCGCGGAAAGATCCTGGGAGCGCTCCCACGTTACCAATGTTTCGCCGTTGTTAATAGGGCCTTTGCTCAGAGTGCGTCCGCTTGTGCGGACGCACCCCGAATTTGCTGAGCTAGTGGCGGTGGTAACCCTCAGAGGTTTTTGTGGAGATTGATGATCACCGCCATATTTCCGTGTCCGTTTTGTCGTATCCGACCTATTTGAAAAGAACTCTTATCGATCAGTCGTCGCCGCCGATGCGGATGTCGAAGCCGCCGTCGTCGTCGCCGGGCTGCGGCTCGACCGGCTGCCGGGGCTGCGGCTGGCAGCTCGACCCGCAGCCGCCGAACTTGGAGGTGTTGACCGGGGTGAAGTTCGTCGGCGGGACGCCCTTCAGCGCCGCGATCATGGTGTCCTTCCAGATCGGGCCCGGGATCGAGGCACCGAAGACCGAGCCGTAGTAGCGGCCGCCGATGGTGATGTTGTTGAGCTTGTGCGTGACCGCGCCGCGCGGGTCGCCGATGCTGACCGCGCCCGCCAGGTCGGGGGTGAACCCGGCGAACCAGGCGGTGGCCTGCGAGTCGGTGGTGCCGGTCTTGCCGGCCGCCGGGCGGCCGATGCCGCCGACGCCGCGCATGGTGCCCTTGGTGAAGACGCCCGACAGGATGTTGGCCGCCGCGTCGGTCACCTCGGGGTCGATCACCTGCTTGCACTTCGGCTTGTAGTTGGTGACCTTGCCGTTGCGGTCCTTGATCGAGGTGATGGCCATGGGCGCGCAGTACTTGCCGCGCGCGCCGATCGCCGCGTAGGCGTTGGCCACGGTCACCGGGTCCATCTCGTTGATGCCGAGGGTGAAGGTGGAGTACTCCTGCAGCGGCTGCCCGTCGGAGCGCTCGATGCCGAGGTCCTTCGCCGTCTTGACCACGTTGCACAGCCCCACCTTCTGCTCCAGCATCATGAAGAAGGTGTTGACCGAGCCCCAGGTGCCGGTGGCCAGCGACTTGAAGCCGCCGCCGCCCTCGTCGTTGGTGACGGTGTGGGTGGGGTCGGCGATGTTCTCGCCCTTGCAGTTCTTGAACGAGGAGTAGTAGGGGGCGCGGTAGCCGCTGCCGACGGTGAAGCCGTCGTTGATCTTCATGCCCTGCTTGAGCGCGGTCAGCAGCGTGAAGGTCTTGAACGTCGAGCCGGCCTGGAAGCCGACGCCGCCGCCGTGCGTGGCGTCGGCCACGACGTTGAAGGACATCTCCTTCTTGCGCTTGTTGGTGCCGTACTCGCGGCTGGCGGCCATCGCCTTGATCGCGCCCGTGCCCGGCTGCACCAGCGCCTCGGAGGCCACCGGGTTGTCGGAGGCGAAGACGTGCTTCTTGATGGCCCGCTCGGCGGCCTTCTGCATCTTCGGGTCGATCGTGGTCTTGATCGTCAGGCCGCCGCGGTTGAGGAACTGCTCCCTGGCCTTGGCCGTCTTGCCGAAGTCGGAGTTGCTGAGGATCTCGTTGCGCACGTACATGCAGAAGTACGGGTACTTGCTGGAGCTGCACCCGCCGGGGATCGCGATGTTCTTCCAGCCGAGCTTCTTGGCCTTGGCCTCCTCGGCCTCCTCCGGCGTGATCTTCTTCAGCTCGGCCATCCGGGCGAGCACCACGTTGCGCCGGTCGAGCAGCTTGGCCCGGTGCTTCTTGCCCAGGTTGGGGTCGGTCGCGTTGGGGTCCTGCACGGCGCCGGCCAGGGTGGCCGCCTGCACCAGGCTGAGCTCGGAGGCGCTGACGCCGAAGAAACGCTGGGCCGCCGCCTCCACGCCGTACGCGCCGGCGCCGAAGTAGGCGATGTTGAGGTACTTCTCCAGGATCTGGTCCTTGGTGTACTTCTCCTCCACGGCCATCGCGTAGCGCAGCTCCTTGAGCTTGCGGGCGTAGCTGGCCTCCAGCGCGGCGTTGCGCTCCTTGTCGGTGGTCGCCGAGTTGAGCAGCACCTGCTTGACGTACTGCTGGGTGATCGACGAGCCGCCCTGGGCGATGCCGCCGGAGGCGAGGTTCTTGGCCAGGGCGCGCATGGTGCCCTCGATGTCGATCGCGCCGTGCTCGTAGAAGCGGTAGTCCTCGATGGCGATGATGGCCTTCTTCATCACGTCGGCCACCTGGTCGAGCGTGACGTTCTCGCGGTACTGCTCGTAGAACCACGCGATCTCGTTGCCCTTGGCGTCGAGGACGGTGGTGCGCTCGGCCAGCGGGGGCTCCTTGAGCTCCTCGGGCTTGATGCCGAGATCCTCCGACGCGCCCACGAACATCGCTCCCGTGCCGCCGACCGCGGGCAGCGCGATGGCGGCGGCCACCACGCCGGCCGCGGCCGCCGCCGCGGTCAGGCGCGCGATACTCGACATGCGGGAACCCATGCGGAAATTCCTCCCCCTCGTGGCAATAGGGTGCATCCTAAACCCGGCCATGCGTGCTCCATGTAAAAGCTTGGACCCCGGTGGGAGCTGGTTGGTTCGATCCTGACGCGCGTGACTTCCGGCACAGGGGCCGGGCGCGGCACGATTCCTTCTGGTTCCCGTCAGACCTCGGCAAAACGTCGTCGCGGCGCGATGGCGGACGTACGACCCTCTGGCAGCCTCTACCAGGGCATATCTACCTGGCCCGTTGGAGGTCTCATGCGTCGTGTCGGAGATGGCGGGCATTTCGATCGGCTGCTTCGCGCCGCCCGCACCTATTGGGGAGAGAACCCCGGGGGCGAGCGCTGCGTCGTGGCCGAGGTGTTCGACCAGGACATCAGAGCCGTGGTACGCACCCTCATGGTGGCCAAGGCCGTGTGCGGCGCCGCCGCCGCGCGGCTGGTGGTCCTCGGGGACCCGGAGTCGCGGCAACTCGCCGAGGTCTTCGGTGCCACCGCCGACCTGCAACCGGACACGCCGCCGGTCGCGCTGGTGACCGGCCGCGTGGACCGCGGCGTGCCCCGGGACATCCCGGTCGTGCACGTCCACGGCACCGGCACGTTGCAGGCGTACGCGCTCTTCCCCGACGAGGGGCCGAGCTCCTTCGAGGAGGAGCTGCCCGGCCGCGTGGCCGCCTTCTTCGAGCAGTACGTCTGGCCGCACCGCGAGGTGATCAGGCCCAGCGCCGAGCGGGTGGCCTGGCAGGCCAAGAGCGGCTACCAGGTGCGTACCGACACCGAGCGCCGCCAGCTCCGCAACTACGGCTGCGCCCGCCTGGGCCTCGACCCCGGCCTGCCGACGATCGCCGTCACCGGCCACGCGCCCGGCAGGGACACCGAGCTGTTCGAGACCACGGCGCAGTTCGCCGCCTCCGACGAGTCGGCGAACTGGCTGTTCTTCGACCCCATCGCGGCCGGCCACGCGCGCATGAGATCCGGGACGAGCGGCCTGTCCACGAACATCCTGTGGAGCCTCACGGACGTCGCCGTCACCTTCCAGGACAGCGACCTGCCCGCCTTCGGCATCCCCGTCATCCAGTCCGGCTGGTCGGAGGGCGCCTGCTGCGGCGCCACCCACCTGTCGCGCACGCCCGCCGAGCAGCGGATGCTGCTGGAGGAGGCCATCGCCAGGCACGCCAAGGGCGACACCATCCTCGGCCCCGAGCAGCGCGAGCGCGCCCGCCTGTGGTTGTGGATGCGCCGCTGCGGCGCCGACGTGCCGACCCAGCTCCTGCCGCACTGGGCGCACGGCGCGGACTACCCGCGCGTGCTGGCCGTCAACCTCCGCTACGTCGAGCGCGACGGCGACCCCCTCTTCAGCGCGGTCCACCGCATGTGGGAGCGGCGTGAACCCCTGCTCACCCGTTTCGACTTCCGTTACCCGGCAGGGCTGTCCACCACACTCACCCCCGCGAGGAGCGCCCGATGAGCAGCGTAGGATCCGCCACCGACCTGGACCAGGTGATCCTGCCCGCGATCCCGCCCGCCCACCTGCTCAGCGGCCAGATCGCCGCTCTCCAGGTGACCGACCGGCTGCACCGCGGCTCGCAGATCGTCGGCCGGTTCGAGGGCTCCGGCCTGGCCGGTTTCAAGATCGCCGCGCAGGGGCGCCCGCTGCGCGTCCGCATGTCCCTGTCGGTGGACGAGCACTCGGTGAGCGGCTGGCACCTCGGCGCCACCGAGCCGGCCAGCACGCTGCCCCGGCTGGTCCAGATCCGCTCCCAGGGCCGGCTGCGCCAGTGCGTGCTGCTGCGCGGCCGCCGCGCGCACGCCCAGGTCGCCTTCGACCTGTCCGCCGAGGAGATCCCCGACGACGGCCTGATCTGCGTCGAGGCGCTGGACATCATGGAGGGCGACGGCGTCGGCCCCGAGGTGCGCGAGCTGGTCTCCGGCCGGATCATGCCGGACGGCGTGGCCGGGCTGCGCATCGACAAGGTCGTCTTCGAGGAGCCGCCCGCGGTGGACTACGACTCCGACACCGTGGACGGGTGCCGCTGCGAGCTGTACTCGCTGGTCAGCTCCGGCGGCCTGGTCAACCTCAACCGGCAGGGCCCGCGCCCGCTCCGCTCCGGCATGTTCGTGGTCAACCCCGTGCTGCGCCAGACGTTCGGCTCCAGCGGCTACATCACCTTCCGGCTCAGCTCCAAGGCGGAGCCGGCCAGCGTCATCCCCGCGACCTGGCGGCGGATGAACAGCGAGTGGCGCTGGCTGCGGCACGCCACCAGGAAGCTCATGCGGGCCGCCGCCCCCAACGTGGAGCAGGTCCTCAGCTTCCGGGACGGCGACCTGGGGGTGCCCGAGCAGCGCGTCCAGGGCAACCTCACCGAGCTGGAGGTGCCGAGCCCCGCCCGCTCGCCGCTGCTGGTGCTCCTCACGCCCGTGCCGGGCGTGGTGCCGACCCTGGAGTACGGCAGTGTAGGCGAGCGCTCGTACGCGATGGAGATGTCCCGCCAGGACTAGGGCCGCCGTGCCCTGGGCCATCGCCGGAAAATTGGCGATCACCTGTGATAACGCCGTCCAGAGGGCAGTGGGAAAGGGTGACTGGGAGCGGCCTGCGCATCGAGACGACCCGACATCTTCAGTGCACGGTCATGCGCGCCAGCGGCCGGCTCGACCATCCCGGACGGGTTCGCTTCAGCGCCTGCGTCAACGCCGTCTGGGGCTGGTCGGCCGGTCCGGTCCTCGTGTTCGACCTCGCCGAGCTGGACTTCTACGACGCCTCCGTCATCGGGGTGCTGGCGATGGCGATGCAGCGCATGGAGGAGGAGCGGGCCGGCGGCCGGATCATCCTGGTCCGGCCCTCGGACCACCTGCTGACCGTGCTGCGGCTGACGGACCTGCTGTCACGTGTGGAGCTGCGTGA
Organism: Nonomuraea sp. NPDC050783; assembly: GCF_040802095.1. Taxonomy (NCBI): domain Bacteria; kingdom Bacillati; phylum Actinomycetota; class Actinomycetes; order Streptosporangiales; family Streptosporangiaceae; genus Nonomuraea; species Nonomuraea sp. NPDC050783. Next base: position 320,794 of record NZ_JBFAHK010000005.1, on the reverse strand, counting down.
CAGCGTCGAGGAGACCGTGGCCGAGCTGACGCTGGAGCGCGGACCCAGCGGCTCCGCGCCCCCCAGGGCCGGCCCCGCGGGGGCCCGCCCCCTACAGTCCATACGCCTCCAGTAGGCGCAACCACACCTCGCTGACCGTCGGGAACGACGGCACGGCGTGCCAGAGCCGATCGAGCGGCACCTCGGCGGTGACCGCGATCGTGGCCGCGTGCAGCAGCTCGCCCACGCCCGGCCCGGCGAACGTCACGCCGAGCAGCACCTTCCTGTCCTCGTCCACGACGGCCCTGGCCCTGCCCCGGTAGCCGTCGCCCAGCAGGTAGGCCCCGGTCACCGAGCCGAGGTCGTAGTCGACCACCCGCACCCGGAAGCCCTCCTGCCTGGCCGCCGCCTCGGTGCGGCCGACCGCGCAGACCTGCGGGTCGGTGAAGACCACCTGCGGCGCGCCGTAACCGCCCGCCAGGTCGCGCATGGCGGGCAGCTCGTCGCCGCGGGCCCGCGCCGCGATCACGTCGCCGCAGATCCGCGCCTGGTACTTGCCCATGTGGGTGAGCAGCGCCCGCCCGTTGACGTCGCCCACCGCGTACAGCCAGCCGCCGGGCACGCCGGTCGCGCGCATGCTGTCGTCCACCTCGACGTAGTCGCCGTCGGCCAGGCCCACCGAGGAGAGCCCCAGCTCGCCCGTGGCGGGCCGGCGGCCGGTGGCCACCAGCAGCTCGTCGGCCTCCAGCGGCGGCCCGTCGGACAGGTGGACGGTCACCTTGCCGCCCGGCTCGGGCCGCTCCACCCGCACCACCTCGGCGCGGGTGCGCACCTCGATGCCGGCTTCGGCGAACGACTCGGCCAGCAGCTCGCCCGCGAACGGCTCCATGCGGTCCAGCAGCCCGTCGCCGCGCACGAGCAGCGTCGTCTGGCGGGCGCCCAGCCCGTGCATCGCCTGCGCCATCTCACAGGCGACCACGCCGCCGCCGAGCACGGCCAGGCGCCCGGGGATCGCGGTGGCCGCCGTCACCTCGTGGCTGGTCCACGGCTCGGCCTCGGCCAGCCCGGGGACCGGCGGCACCGCCGCCGTGCTGCCGGTGGCCAGCACCACGGCCTGGCGGGCGGTCAGCACCCGCTCGCCGCCGTCCTCCAGCGCCACCAGGACCCGCCTGGGGCCGTCGAGCCGGCCCCGGCCGCGGACGTACGTGGCCGGCACGCCCTCGATCCAGCGCACCTGGCCGCCCTCGTCGTAGTGCGAGACGGCCTCGTCGCGCCGCGCCAGCACGGCCGCCACGTCGATCTCGCCGAGCGACAGGCCGGGCACCCGGCTCACCTCGCCGGCGAGGTCCACCGGCCGCAGCAGCGCCTTGCTCGGCACGCACGCCCAGTAGGAGCACTCGCCGCCGGCCAGCCGCTCCTCCACGATCGCGGCGGTCAGGCCGCCCCGCACGGCCCGGTCGGCGACGTTCTCGCCGGCGGGACCGGCGCCGATCACGATCACGTCGAACTCGTCAGCCACCCCGGCCTCCCCATGCACTCGGTTCCTCACCGCACTCTTTCACGCCCGTCCCCTCCCCGGGCCACCGGCCTCGCGGGGCGGCGCGGCGGGGCGGCGCGGCGGGGCGGGGGCCGCCTGCCGGGGGGCCGGGAGTTCGGCCGCGGGTCGGGCGGGCTTCGGGAAGCGTTCACCGGAGGGCCGTAGCGTGCCCGGCATGGCCGAGTCCTTTCCGACGTCGCTGCCGTACCGGCGGGCGAGCGAGGGTTATCACACGTTCCGGATCCCCGCCGCGGTGGCGACGCGGGCGGGCACGGTGCTGGCGTTCGCCGAGGGGCGGCGCGGCTCGGCCGGCGACTCCGGCCACATCGACCTGGTGCTCAAGCGGTCGGAGGACGGCGGCCGCACCTGGGGCCCGCTCCAGGTCGTCGCCACCGAGCCGGACGGCGGCACCGCCGGGAACCCGGCGCCGGTCGTGCTGTCCGACGGCCGGATCCTGCTGGTCCACGTCCGGCAGGGCCCGGGGGCCACGGAGGAGAAGATCCGCCGCGGCCAGGTGCCCGCCGCCGCGGGACGCCGGGTGTTCACTCAGGTCAGCGAGGACGACGGGGTCACCTGGACGACGCCCCGCGAGATCACCGACCAGGTGAAGAAGCCGGAGTGGCGCTGGTACGCCACCACTCCCGGGCACGCGATCGAGCTGCGCGAGGGCCCGTACGCCGGCCGTGTCGTGGTGCCCGCCAACCACTCCCTGCCGCCCGCCGGAGGGGACGACGGCACCGAGGGCGCCTACAACGGCGGCCACGCCCTGCTCAGCGACGACGGCGGCCGGACCTGGCGCATCGGCTACGTGGACGACAACCCCGACGGCTACGTCAACGTCAACGAGACCACGGCCGCCGAGCTGCCCGGCGGCCGGCTCTACCTCAACACCCGCACCGACTCCACGGCTCCTGGCACCCGCGCCGACGCCTGCTCCGCCGACGGCGGCCAGACGCTGGAGCTGCCCTTCCGCCCACAGGCCGGGCTGGTGGGCCCGGTGGTGGAGGGCAGCCTGCTGTGGTGCGAGCCGCCCGGCGTGCTGCTCTTCTCCGGCCCGGCGGCCCCTGACGCGCGGGCGCTGATGACCGTGCGGGCCAGCTTCGACCACGGCGTCACCTGGCGGGTCGCCCACACCGTCTCCGGGCTGCCGGCCGCCTACTCCGACCTGGTCCGGCTGGACGCCGGCACGGTGGGGCTGCTGTTCGAGACCGGCGACTTCGGGCCGTACGAGAGCATCGCCTTCCGCCGGATCCCGCTCGCCGGGCTAGCGCTCGGATGAGACGTCGGCGTTGATCAGGTTCATGACCATGATCAGCCCGTGCGTGTTGTCGTCCTCGGCGCGCAGGTGGGACACCTGGACCGAGAGCGCCGCCGGCCGCCCCCTGCGGTTGACCGCGTCGAGCACCAGCCCCTCGACCTCCTCGGGCGGCTTGGCGCCGTCGCTGAGCGCCGCCTGCAACCGCGGGGCGAGCACGTCCAGCGGCAGGCCGATGTCGAGCGCCGCCAGGTTCTTGCCCACGGCCTCGTCGGAGCGCACGCCCCACAGGTCCTCGGCCCCCGGACTCCAGACGATCACCCGGAGCTGGTCGTCCAGCACCACCACCGCGTCGCCCAGGCTGCGCACCACGGAGGAGACGAACCGGTTGACCTCGTCCAGCTCGATCGTGCGGGCGGTCAGGGCGTCGTTGATCTGCTGCAGCTCGTCGTTGGTGGACTGGAGCTCCTCGTTCATGGTCTCCAGCTCCTCGTTGGTGGACTGGAGCTCCTCGTTGGTGGTCTCCAGCTCCTCGTTGGTGGACTGGAGCTCCTCGTTGGTGGTCTCCAGCTCCTCGTTGAGGGATTGCAGCTCCTCGTAGGCCTGTTCGAGCTGCCGGTTGGCCTCCTCCAGCTCGTCGCGCAGCTTGCGGTAGCGGGTGACGTCGTTGAAGTGGATGCTGATCCCCACCAGGTTCCCGGAAGCCAGGAGCGGCACCACGGAGACGTCGAAGACGTTGTCCTCGGGGACGCCGGGACGGTGCCAGCCCACCTCCTGCAGCTCGACCGTACGCAGGTCGTGACGGGCCTGCTCGATGACCGAGCGCAGCTCGACTGGCCGGTAGGACACCTCCAGGTCCTGGAACGGGCGGCCGACGTCGCGCGGATTGAGGTTGAACAGGGCCTCGGCCTTGGCGTTGGCCAGGGCGAGGTTGCCCGTCAGGTCGAGCACGATCTGCGCCACCGGCCCCGAGGCGAGCGCCACGGACGCCAGCGTGGGCAGGCGCGCGGCCAGGTCGGAGGCGGTGCCGACCACCGACCAGGTCGCCCGGTTGCTCTGATTGACCGGCTTGATCTTCCTGAACAACCTCATTCGCAGGTCCACGGGCTCGAACTTGTCGCTGTGGTTGAGCAGCATCTCGGCCTTGCCCAGGAACAGGAAGCCCGGGTCGGCCAGCGCGAAGTGGAATCGCCGGATGATGTTGAGCTGCATCTCGGTGTTGAAGTACATCAGCGTGTTGCGGGCCAGCAGCAGGTCCACGCGCGAGATGGGGGCGTCGCGGGTCAGGTCGTTGCGGCCGAAGATCAGCTGGCGGCGCAGGTCGCGGCGGAAGGTGAACCCGCCCTCGGCCGGCTCGAAGTAGGTCTCCCGCAGGTCGAGGGGGACCTCGGCGAGCGAGCGGTCGGTGTAGACGCCCGTCCGCGCCGCCTGGAGCGCCTTCTCGTCGAGGTCGGTGCCGTAGATCTTGACGCGCTCGCGGAAGGAGTCGAGGCCCAGCTCCTCGGCCAGCACCATGGCGACGGTGTAGGCCTCCTCGCCGGTGGCGCAGCCCGCGCTCCACACCCGGATGGGCTGGCCGGTGTCCTTGTATTCCAGCAGGGCGGGGATGACGGTCTCGCGCAGGCGCTGCCAGGCGGCGGCGTCGCGGAAGAAGCTCGTCACGTTGATCAGCAGGCTGTCGAACAGCCTGCCGTACTCGTCCGACTGGAGCTCCAGATAGTCGCGGTACTCGCTGTAGGTGTGCAGCTTCAGCGCCTCCAGCCGCCGGGCGATCCGGCGGATGAGGGTGTTCCGCTTGTATCCGGTGAAGTCGAAGCCCCGGGTCTCCTTCAGCAGGAGGAGGAGATCGTCGAACTCGCGCTCTTCCTCAGGTGTCACGGCGCCAGCCTACGCCGACTCGCCGCGCTCGGCCCCCGCGGGAGCCTCGGCCCCACGGCCGATGCCGCTCTGCAGCGCCCGCAGCGTCTCCAGGGCTTCCCGGGTGCGTTCCTCCTCCTCCCGGAAGTACTGCAAGGACAGGGTCTGCTTGCGCTCCTCCGCCGAGCGGCACATGCGCTGCAGCATCTGCACCCGTTCCTCCAGCCGCTGGACGGCCACCCACAGGGCCCGCTCCACCGCGTTCGACTGCGCGTCGACCATGCTGTAGCGCGACCAGGCGTGGCCCACCCGGCAGATGTAGCGGATGTTGCGCTCGCTCTGCTGCTCGTAGATGGGGCCGTTGCAGGTGGGGCAGCTGAAGCCGATCAGCTCGCCGTCCGGGTCGCCGAGCGCGGGAGACTCCCGCAACAGCAGGTCGATCTCGCGTTCCAGGTCGTCGTCGGGCATCGGGTCCTCCCCCCTCACAGGAGTACGGCTCTGCTGCTCGATCCAGGCGGTGAGCTTGCGCACGGGCAGTTCCTCGGCTTCGGGCACCGCGGCGAGGGCGGCGCTCGGCATGCCGGTGAAGGCGCACTCCCCGACGCTCTGGACGGCGACCGCGCCGCCCCTCCGGTGGACGGCCTCGCTGCCCTTGGCCCCGTCGTCGAGGGTGCCGCTCAGCACGACGGCGGCGACGCGCGGGCCGGCGTCGAGCGCGGCGCTCATGAACAGCGGATCGGCGGCCGGGCGGTGCCCGTTGTGCTGCGGGCCCCGGGAAAGGCGGACCTTGCCGTCGCTGACCAGGAGGTGGTGGTCGGGGCGGGCGACGTAGACGCGGCCCGGCCGGATCTCCTCCCCGTCCACGGCGGGGGCGGCGGGCAGCTCGCCGGCCCTGTCGAGGATGCCGGCCAGCACGCTGTTGCCCTGGGCCGGGACGTGCAGGACCACGAGCACGGCGGCGGGCAGGCCGGCGGGCAGGCCGGCCAGGAGAGTACGCAGCGGTTCGACGCCGCCGGCGCTGGCGGCGACGACCACGATGTCACGTCCGGGTGTCCGCATCCCTCTTTCCCTGTCCCAGAACGGCCGTCGTATGCCTGTCGGCGGAACTTTCCGGCGCCGTCGCCGGGGCGGCGGGTGCGACGATCGGCGCGCCCCGCGTGGCCGGTCCTGTGGCCGGTCCCGTGGCCGATCCCGTGGCCGGTCCCGTGGCGGGCCCTCTCACGGCCGACTGGATCGTCGTGCGGTTGTTGCGCAGGGCCGCCAGGCTGGCGGCGCAGCGCTCGCGGGCCGACACCAGCAGGAGGCAGGACTCGGCGGCCTCCATGAGCTGGCGGGTCATCGTGTAGCGCTGGCGCAGGGTCTGCTCGCGCAGGTGGCGGGACTGGTCCATGACCAGGGACAGCGGAAGGACCACTGGCCCGGGGCGCTGCTGGCGCCGCTGGCGGAGCCGCTCGCGGACGCTGTCGCTGAGCGGGGCGGTGCGCACGTTGCGCAGGCGGGGCATGTGCCGGGGGACGGGCACGGGCGGCTTGGACACCTCGTAGACGTCCACGTCGGTGTCCGCCAGTGCCTCCGGCATGGTCGCGTACACCGGGATCGCCGGTTGGGCCTGCTCGGCCATGAGCGAGATGAGCCGCCGCAGCGGCGGCTTGGCCTCGGCCACCGCCAGGTGACCGCCCCTCGCCTGCATGGCGCGATGGGTGGCCGCGAGCTGCTCCAGCCCGTTGAGGTCGCAGAACCAGAGGTCGGCGGCCGCGATGACGACGTACTTGACCAGGGACTGCGGCAGCGGGTCCAGGAAGGCGGCCAGGACGGGCCTGGTCGTCGAATCCAGCTCTCCTGTGAGGGCCACCACCAGAGTCGTCTCCCCGACGGGGACGAGCCGTACTGACAGTTGCATCATCGGACAGTCTCCTCAATCCGTGTGCTCCGAGGGGCGCGGTGCAGACACGGCTCCAGGCCATAGTCCCTCTTTACGCGGCCCAGAGCTAGACGATTCGCAGTCAGTCCGTCGCGGACCGCAGGGGATTCGGCACCTTCATCCAATTGTCGCCTGATGGCGCGCCCTCCAGCTGCGCCAGCAGGTGTGCTTTCATCGCGATGCGCGGAGCGAAGAACGCCGAGCGGTCGGCCCGTACGTCCGGGTTGCAAGGTAGCTCATCGAACGCCTCCTGCGCGGCGTCGCGTACGATCCGCCACATATACCCCTCCAGGCGGTCATCACCGCCGGAGAAACCGGCGATCAGGCTGCCGAACGTGGTGCCGATCAGCGAGCCGAACAGCTTGGCGTGCAGCACCCCGGGATCGTCGTGCAGCAGCCGGGCGGCGACCGGCGGGACCTCGGTGCCGTGCCGGGCCAGCCGGGCGGGGCTGAGCCGGACGTCGGCCAGGTCGCGGTAGGCCAGCCGGGCGGGCAGGCCCCGGCCGTCCAGCACGACCAGGAGGTTCTGGCCGTGCGCCTCCAGCGCCACGCCGAGGGAGAGCAGGCGCAGCACGCCGGGCAGCGCGATCCGGGCGAAGGCCGCGAGCCAGGTGTCCGGGCCGCCCGCCGCGGCGGCGGTCGCGGCCGTCACGGCGGACACGGGCAGCACGGTCGCCCGCCCGGCGAAGGCCCGCGTGGGCTCCCGCAGCATGACCGACACGTCGGCGCTGAACTCGCCCTTGGCGGTCGCGGCGGCCCCGGCCAGGTAGCGGATCATGCGCGGGCCGCGCGCGCGGCGGGACAGGCCGGTGAGGAGGTCCGACAGCAGCACGCAGTCGTGGATCGAGCCGGGGGAGATGTCCCGGACGGCCGAGGTCATCCGGGTGCTGAACGCCGTCTTGAGATGCGGGCCGCCGTCCAGCGGAGCGAGGGTGCGCACGGACATCAGCGGCCGGGCCGGGATCGCCCCCCGCGCGTACGGCCGCATGCCGAGGTCGGGCAGCACGTGCTCGCTCTGCCAGGGGTGCACGGGCAGCAGCAGCCGCTCGCCGTCGGTCAGCGAGGCCGGCCACGGGCCCGAGACCAGGCAGTCGGCGGCGGGGACGGCGACCAGGTCCAGGGCGACGACCGGGCGGTGCTCGGGCATGTAGGCGAGCTGCTCGGCCACCGACACTCCCGGGCGGTTGCGGCAGCACGGATGGTAGGGGTGCCCGTCCACGACGCCCTGCTCGTGGTCCTCCGGGGTGCGGGGGGCGAGCGGGCGGGCGTTCGCGCGGGACAGCGCCAGGGAGGCGACGCTGTTGTCCAGGTCCTCGGCCAGCCGGCCGGAGCCGGGCAGGCCGAGCGCGGCCAGCAGGTCGGCGGGCCGCGCGTACGGCCGCCCGCCCGGCGATCCGGGCGGCTGCCCGTTGGGCCGCCCGCCCGGCTGCTCGTCGGGCCGCTCGTCCAGCAGCACGGCGGGCACCTCGCCGAGGTCGTGGAGCCGTCGCTCCGGGCCGCGCGCCCGCCGTCCGTCGGCCAGCACCACGAGGCCCTCGTCCGGGCGGGCGGAGGCGACGCCGGGCAGCGGCTCGTGCAGCAGGCCGCGCCACAGGCGGCCCAGCACGGCGGCGCGCGCGCCGGGCACGGCGGCGGCGTAGGCCGCCGACAGGTCGGGACGCACGACGGCGAGCTGAGCCGCGAACTCCCGCTCCATCCGCCCCTCATTCCCTTCGATAATCATGAACATCCTGGTTGGCTAGCCTGTAGGTATTAACAGGGACAAACGGTAGGAGAAGGTCACCATGCCATCCACAGACGGTCTCCTGCCGCCCGGCGGGCCGGAGCCCGAGACCCTGGCGAGCGCCACCGCCCTCACGGTGACGGCACTGCTCAACTGCCTGGTCAGGGAGATCGCCCGCCCCGGCCCCGAGCCGGAGACGTACGAGCTGCCCGCGACCGGCCGCGTGCTGCGCGCCACCGGCCGCCGCTTCCCGGGCGACCCCGCCCTCCGCACCCCGGACGGCTGGCGCCCGCTCCCGCTGGACGGCCTGATCGAGCTCGCCGCGGCCGAGCTGCGCGCCCGCACGGGGATGGACAACGACACCCTGCCCGCCGAGATCCGCCACAGCCGCGACGTGGCCGCGGTGCTGCTGGCCGCCCGGCGGGCCACGGAGCCGCCGGCCGACCTCTACCTGCGCTCGGAGCAGGCCCTCGTCGCCGGTCACCGCTACCATCCCGCGCCCAAGGCCCGGGGCGGCGGCGGCCCGGAGGAGTGGCTGCGGTACTCGCCCGAGGTCCGCGCGCGCTTCCCCCTGCGGCTGCTGGGCGTGCCCGCCGACCTCCTCGTCGAGGAGGGCGACCCGGCCGCGCTCGACGTGCTGGCCCCGGCCGCGCGCGCCGGCGGCCTGGTGCCGCTGCCCGCCCACCCCTGGCAGGTGGAGCTGCTCGGCGGCCTGCGCGGCGGGCGGCTGCGCCACCTCGGCGACACCGCGGACGAGGCCGTGGCCACGTCGTCCGTCCGCACCGTGTACCTGCCGGGGCCCGACCTGTTCTGCAAGTTCAGCCTGGACGTGCGGATCACCAACGACGTGCGCCGCCTGTGGCTGCGCGACCTGCGCCGCCTGAGCGAGATCGCCGACCTGGTGGACGGGGCCTTCGAGGACCTGGCCGAGCACCTCCCGCGGCCCGCCGTGCTGCGCGACCGCGGCTACCGCGCCGCCGAGCTGGACGGCGACGGCGGCGAGGCGCTGGCGGTGATCGTCCGGGACGGGCTGCGCCGGCACCTGCGGCCCGGGCTGACCGCGGTGCACGCGGCGGGGATCAGCGAGGGTTTCCCCGGCAACCCGCTGGACGGCCTGGACGACGACACGGCCCTGCTGTGGTGGGAGCGCTACCTGGAGCACGTGGTGCCGCCGGTCCTGCACGCGTACCTGCGGCACGGGGTCGTGCTCGAATGCCACCTGCAGAACGTGCTGGTCGGCGTGGACGGGCGCGGCCTGCCCGCACAGGCGATCTTCCGCGACCACGAGGGCGTGCGCGTCCTGGCCGAGCGCCGCCCCGGGCTGCCCGGCGCGGCCTCGGTGAGCCGGGCCTACGCTTGGGAGCGGCTGGTCTACTGCCTGGTGGTCAACAACCTGGTGGAGATCGCCGGTGCCGTGACCGAGCGCCATCCCCTGCTGCGGGACGAGCTGTGGGCGCGGGCGAGGGCGGTGTTCAAGGACGCCGGGCGGGATCACGCCGACCCGGAGGAGCTGCGGGCGCTGCTGTCAGGACCTCACGTCCCGGCCAAGGCCAACCTGCTGCTGCGCTGGTCGGACGCCGAGGGGGAGGCGATGCGCTGCGTGCCCGTACCTAATCCGTTGAGATTCTTTACGCCCTAAGCTATCCTCCTCACCGTAATAATTTACGGTGTAATGAGATGGAGGAAGGCATGGCCGAAGCGATCCTGCACGACGGCAGCGCCATCGAGGTGGAGGTGCGCGGCTCGGGGCCGGTCGTGCTGCTGCCCGTCGATCCGCGCCCGGTCGAGGGCGAGCAGGCGGAGGAGATGCGCAAGTGGGGCGCCGACCCGGCACTGGGCCGCAACCTCATCGACGGGCTCGGCGACGCCTTCCGCGTCGCCGCCTTCGACTACACCGGCCACGTCATGGCCGCCCCCAAACCGGACACCCTCACTCCGGACAACGTGGCCGCCGACCTGCTCGCCGTGGCCGACGCCGCCGGGGCCGGCCGGTTCGCCTACTACGGCTACTCGTGGCTGGCGCTCAGCGGCCTGCAGCTCGCGCTGCGCACCGACCGGCTCTCGGCGCTGGTCATGGGCGGGTACCCGCCCTACGACGGGCCGTACGCCGAGATGCTCAAGGTCACCGCGGCCACCCACGAGAAGTCGCTCGCCCCGCCCCCGCCCTCGGACCGGCCGGTCGAGCCCGGCGACTGGTCGTCGGTCCAGAACGTCCCCGGCGAGGCGCAGGCGCGGCAGTTCGTCACGCTCTACCGGGCGTTGCAGGGCTTCGACGACAAGGCCGTCACCCTGACCTGCCCGCGCCTGTGCTTCGCCGGGTCGGCCGACGAGATCGTCTACGCCGAGGAGTGGGGCGGCACGCGGGTCGACATCGGCGGGCCGCTGGTGCGGCACCGGGCCGAGCTGGAGGCACGCGGCTGGGACGTCGTCGTGCTCGACGGGCTCGACCACATGGGGGCCATGCGGCCCGAGAACGTCCTGCCGGTCCTGCGGCCGTGGCTGGAGCGCACCCTGCTGTAGGGGGTGGGCCTACCGGTCCTCGTGCGGCCAGGGGGAGGCGCCGACCACCGAGCCGTACAGCAGGTGGTCGGCCAGCAGGGCCAGGCGCTCGCCGGTCGACCTCGGCTGCGACAGGCCCAGGGCGGGCGCCAGGCCCCGCTCGAACGCCTCCCAGAACAGCAGCCCGTACAGGGGGCCCGCCCACGGCTGCCGGCGCACCGCCCGCGGCAGCAGGCCGTAGAGGGCGCCGCCGGCCGCCCCGTACGTCCAGTGCACCATCTCCACCAGAGCGGGCCGGCGCTCCTTGGGCAGGCGGCGCAGCATCTCGGGCGCGGTGCGCTCCAGCACGGCCTCCGGCGGCGTCTCCGACACCAGCCCGATCGTGGTGGTGACCCGCCGCAGGCCGGACATGGCCATCGACGCGATCACGCCGCGCGCCGCGGCGCGCGTCACCGGCCGGCGCCTGGACCCGCGTCCCGGCTTCTCCTCGGCGTCCGTGGCGGACGTCCCGGCGGGGGTGGTCGTGGCCTGGTTCCTCATGGTGCTCCTCACGCGTTCTCAGGAAGGGATCTCATGCGGCCGATGATGGCCGTCGTGGAGCGGTCGGGCAGGTAGTCGAGCACCCGCACCTCGCCGCCCATCGCCCGGACGAGCGGCGCCTCGGGCAACATCTCCGGCGTGTAATCGCCGCCCTTGACGTACAGCTCGGGGCGGATCATCCGCAGCAGCCGCTCGGGGGTGTCCTCGTCGAACTCGACCACGTAGTCCACGTCGTTGAGCGCGGCCAGCACCGACATGCGGTCCTCGCACGGGTTGACCGGCCGCCCCGGGCCCTTGAGGCGGGCCACGCCGGCGTCGCTGTTGACTGCCACCACCAGCACGTCGCCGAGCCGCGCCGCCTGCTCCAGATAGGTGACGTGGCCGCGGTGCAGCACGTCGAAGCAGCCGTTGGTGAACACCACCCGCTCGCCCCCGCGCCGGTGCTCGTCCAGGAGCTGGGCCAGGCGCTCGGGCGTCTGCACCGCGCCCTCGCGGCGCCGCAGCGCCCGCAGCAGGTCGTGGCGGGTGCACACGGCCGTGCCCGGGCGGCGCACCACCACCCCGGCGGCGGCCTGCCCGGCCTCCGCCGCCTCCTCCGGCGCGGCCCCGTCCGCCAGCCACAGCGCGAAGGCGGCGGTGTAGGTGTCGCCCGCGCCCGTCGCCATGTGCTGCGGCGCGGGCCGGGCATAGGTCCGGTACGGCGGCAGCCCCGGCCGGTGCAGCAGCGTGCCCTCGCCGTCGAGCGTGGTCACCACCATGTCCGCGCCGGTCAGCTCCAGCACCCGGTCGCTGCGCGCCACCAGGTACGCCAGCCGGTCCAGCTCCCCGCCCTCCTCGGCGAGCAGCCGCACGACCTCGGCGTAGTTCGGCAGCACGGCGGTCGGCCGGCTCTCCCGCCAGGGGGCCACGGCGTGCGCGTCCACCACCAGCAGGGGCAGCCCGGCCAGCGCGGCGCGTACCGACGGGGTGCACACGCCGCCCGCGTAGTCGCAGGCCACGACCACGTCGGCGGCCGGCGCGGCGGCCTCGATGCGGCGCAGCAGCTCGCGCTCGGCCGTCTCGGGCAGGGGGTCCGGGTCCTCGTCGTCGAAGCGGGCGGTGAGCTGGCCGTCGGTGACCAGCCGCCGCTTGTGCGACGTGCGCCGCCCCGGCACGGTCAGCAGGTCCGGCTCGACGCCGAGCAGGCTCAGCGCCTGCCGCAGCTCCCCGCCGGGCTCGTCGTCGCCGGCCACGCCGATCAGGCGGACGCGGGCGCCGAGCGCGACCAGGTTGGCGGCGGTGTTGGCGGCGCCGCCCGGGGCGTTCTCGGTGGCCTCCAGGCTCATCACGGGCACCGGCGCCTCCTGCGCCAGCCGTTTGGCCGAGCCGTGCAGCCAGGAGTCGAGCATGACATCACCGACGACCACGGCGTCGATGACCTTCCCGTCAGAGGTGCCCATGAGAAGCGAGTACCTGCAGGAGGGCCCCTCAAACCCCGGGCCTGCGGTTACACCAGGTATGGAGGGGTTTCCTGCGGGTAGCCGGGCGCCTATGGACAGCTCGGATCTCGCCGCTGATCTGGACGTGCTGGTCCCCACCAAGGACCGGCCGGGGGCGCTCGCGGTCACGCTCGCCGGGCTCGCGGCGCAGGACACGGCCGGGTTCCGGGTGGTCGTCTCCGACCAGTCGGCGCGGCCGGCCGGCGAGGACCCGCTGGTGGCCGCGGCGCTGCGCATCCTGGCGCACCGGGGCTCGCCGGTGGAGCTGCTGCGGCACGTGCCCGCGCGGGGGCTGGCCGAGCAGCGGCAGTTCCTGCTGGAGCAGGCCGGGCGCAGGTTCGCGCTCTACCTGGACGACGACGTGTGGCTGGAGCCGGGCGCCCTCGGCACGCTGGCCGGGGCGCTGGACGAGCTGGCGTGCGGGTTCGTGGGGTACGCGCTGCACGGGCTGTCGTACCGGGACGACCCGCGGCCGCACGAGCTGGTGTCGTACGAGGAGTGGCCCGGCCCGGTGCGCCCGGAGCGGGTGCGCAGGGACGGGCCCGCCTGGTGGCGGCACCGCCTGCACAACGCCGCCAATCCGCTGCACCTGGCCGAGAAGGCCGGCGCGGACGGGCCGTGGAAGGCGTACAAGGTGGCCTGGATCGGCGGCTGCGTGCTCTACGACCGGGAGCGGCTGGTGGAGTGCGGCGGGTTCGGCTTCTGGCGGTCGGTGCCGCCCGCGCACGCCGGCGAGGACGTCGTGGCCCAGCTCCGCGTCATGGAGCGCTACGGCGGGGCGGGACTGCTGCCCAGCCGCGCCTACCACCTGGAGCTGCCGACCACCGTCGTGGACCGGCGGGCCGAGTGCTACGACTACGTGCTGGAGGGCCGGTGAGCGGGCGCGTGGCGGGCGTCGAGCGGATCGCCGTGCTGCGGGCCAACGCGATCGGCGACTTCCTGCTGGCCGTGCCCGCCCTGGAGGCGCTGAAGGCCGCCTACCCCGATGCCGGGCTGACGCTGCTCGGCCTGCCGTGGCACGCCGGGTTCCTGGCCGGGCGGCCGGGGCCGGTGGACGAGGTGATCGCGCTGCCGCCGGTCACCGGCGTGTCCACGGCCGAGGACGGGCACGCCGCCCCCGACGGGCTGTACGAGGAGCTGCGCGGGCGCGCGTTCGACCTGGCCGTGCAGATCCACGGCGGCGGCCGCTACTCCAACCCCTTCGTACGCCGCCTGGGCGCACGGACGACGGCCGGGCTGCGTACGCCGGACGCCGAGGAGCTGGACCGCTGGCTGCCCTACACCGACCACCACCACGAGACGCTGCGCTTCCTCCAGGTGGCCGCGCTGGTCGGCGCGGGCGCCGGCCGGCTGGAGCCGCGCGTGGCGGTCACCGCCCGCGACCGCGAGGAGCTGGCCGCCGCGCTCGGCGAGCCGCCGGCCGGCCTGGTCGCCGTGCACCCGGGCGCGCGCGACCCGCGCCGCCGCTGGCCCGCGCGACGGTTCGCGGAGGTCGCCGACCGGCTCGGCCGGCCGGTCGTGGTCACCGGCTCGGCCGCCGAGCGGGAGCTGGTGGCGGAGGTCGTCGCGGCGATGCGCCGCCCCGCCACCGCCGTCGCGGGCACGCTCGGGCTCGGCGGCCTGGCCGCGCTGTACGAGCGCTGCGACCTGGTGGTCGGCAACGACACCGGCCCGCGCCACCTGGCGGCGGCGGTCGGCACGCCCACGGTCGCCGTCTACTGGTGCGCCAACCTCATCACCTTCGGCCCCCTCTCCAGGACCTGGCACCGGCCGCTGATCTCGTGGACCACGACCTGCCCGGCCTGCGGCGCGGACGGCGTGGACCCGCGGGGCGAGCGCTGCCCGCACGACCTGCCGTGGGTGAGCGACGTGCCGGTGGGCAGTGTGCTGGAGCAGGCCGAGGACCTGCTCGCGATGAAGGGGAGGGACCGACATGGCTGCTGAGCACGCGGTGCTCGACGAGCTGCGCCAGGCCATCGACGAGGCGTTCGGCGACCGCGACCGGGTGGCCGTCCGCGAGGTGTACGCGCGGGCCTCCGCACGGGTGAACCTGCCCGCGGACCTGCTGGCCCACCTCAACGAGGTGCCCGACGAGGGCTCCTACAGCAAGGAGGAGCTCACCGAGGCGATCGACGACGTCATCCGCCGCCGCGGCGAGCAGGACAGCCTCGGGCTGCTGAACGGGCCGCGCCGGGCCGCGCCCGTCCCGGAAGCCTCGACCGCCGAACCCGCCGCCCCGGAACCGCCCGTGATGGACACACCCGTGGAGGAGACCATCGAGGCGGAGCACGCGATCCTGGACGACACCACGCTGGACTCCCTGAACCAGCCCCCGTCCGGCACCGGCCCGGACGGCACCGGCTCGGACGGCTCAGACCCGGACGGCTCCGGCTCGGACGGCTCCGGCCCCGACTACTCCGACCCGGCGCGATCCGAGAACATTTTCCGCGAGCCGGGCGCATAGCGGACGGCCCCGCGCGGCGTCTCAGGGGGGTGACGTCGAAACCCCTCTGGAGGTGATCGTGGACGCCGCGGACGAGCAGCGTTTCCGCGAGTTCGTCGCCGCGCGTTCTCCCGCCCTCATGCGCTTGGGATTCCTGCTCACCGGCGGGGACCAGCACGCGGCCGAGGACCTGGTGCAGAGCGCGCTGGCCAAGCTGGCCGCCCGGTGGCGGCGCGTGGACGCCCCGGAGGCGTACGCCCGGCAGATCATGTACCGGCAGCAGATCAGCTGGTGGCGGACGAGCGTGCGGCGCGGCGAGGTGATCCGGGCGGACCTGCCGGAGGCCGCCGACCGGGACCTCAACCACCAGAGCGAGCTGCGCCTGGTGCTGCGCGCCGCGCTGGCCAGGCTGACCGCCCGGCAGCGGGCGGTGCTGGTGCTGCGCTACTTCGAGGACCTGCCCGAGCGGGACGTGGCGCGCACGCTCGGCTGCTCGGTGGGCACGGTCAGGAGCACCGCCCACCGGTCCCTGGCGCGCCTGCGCGAGATCGCCCCGGAACTGGCACGGGAGCTGGAGGTGGCCCGGTGACCCGCTCGCCGTACGACCCGCTGGAGGTGGCCCGATGACGCGGTTGCTGCGCGACACGATGGAGGAGTGGGCCGGGGAGGCCCGCGTCCCGCACGACCTGGCCGACCGGGCGCTACGGAGGCGCGTCCGGCTGCCGATCGGCTCGCCGCTGCTGCTGGCGGGCCTGGCGGCCGGGCTGGTCGCGGTGCTGGTCGCGGGCGTCGCGTTCGTGGTGTCCGGCCAGCGCGGCCCGGAGCTGACGGTACGCCCGGCCGGCGGGATCACGCTCCCGCCCCGGCCCTCGCCGACCCCGACGGACGTGCGCGCCGACACCGAGCACAACCCGCCCGCCACGCTGGTCGCCGCCGGCCGCCTGGCCGTGTCGGCGCTCTACACCACGAAGAAGGAGGCGGCCGGGGAGAATCGCCAGCGGTTCGTGCGCACCTGGTCCCTGTACGACCCGCGCACCGGCGGCTACGAGCGCACCTCGTGGGGCTGGCTGGACGTGGCCCCCGGCCTGCGGGTGGCGGCCGTGCTGGAGCGCGAGCTGCCGGCCCGCCGGGTGGGCATCCTCGACCTGGAGAGCCGCCGGATCCTCGGCTGGATCGACCTGGAGCACCCGGTGGCCGGGTTGTCCTGGTCGCCCGACGGCACGAAGGTGCTGGCCACCGCCTACTCCGGCCATCCCGACCAGTTCGAGGAGGGCCCCCGGCCCGGGAACATGATCGCGCTTCCCAGCTCGCGCACCGGCTACTACATCCTCGACGTCGCGGCCGGCGAGGCGGACTACCACGAGCTGCCGGCCCGGACCCGCGACGACGTCCCGGCCAACTCCAACGGCCGCCAGGACCTCGGCTGGAGCCTGGACGGCACGGCGATCTGGGCACCCACCCACACCCATCCGGACCGCGTCTGGTACACCCCGGACGGCGAGCCCCGGGACGCGCCGGAGGGCCAGCAGTACGTCGACTACTCCGCCGAGTCGGCGATCTCCCCGGACGGCCGCCACGTGCTCGGCCAGGACGGCCTGCCGACCGAGATCACCGATCGCGCCACCGGCCGGATCGCCGGCCGCCAGAACGTCCTGCAACTGCACGCCTGGGCCGACGACGACAACGTGCTCGCGCTCGGCTGCGCCGGCACCTGCGGCGACGAGTTCGACAACGGCCTGGTGCTGGTCAGCGTGGACGGCAAGCGCATGACCCAGCTCACCGCCAACCGCGACAGCGACAAGGAGGGCGCCTGGCGCTGGATCCTGACGCCACGCTGATTTTTGACCAATCGTTCTCGATACTGCTAGCGTGTCCCGCGTGGCACGCACCAAGGAGTTCGACCCCGACGAGGCGCTGGAGAAGGCGCTGGAGCTGTTCTGGGAGCGCGGCTACGAGGGCACGTCGATGGCGGACCTCGTGGCCCGGCTCGGCATCGCGCGGGCGAGCCTCTACGGCACCTTCGGCGGCAAGCGCGAGCTCTACCTGAGGGCCCTGGAGCTTTATCTCGCCCGGCGCGACGTGGTGGCGCCGCTGTCCCAGCCGGGCCCCGCGCTGCCCGCGCTGCGCGCCTTCCTCGACGGCTACGTCGCCGAATGCCTGGCCGACGAGTTGCGGCGGGGGTGCATGGTGGTCAACTCGGCCGTCGAGTTCGGCTCCCGCGACGCGCTGGTGTCGCGGCGGGTGGCGGAGAGCTGGGCGGAGCTGGAGACCGCGATGGCCGCCGCGCTGGTGCGGGCGCGGGCCCAGGGGGAGATCCCCGGGCACAAGGACCCGTACGCGCTGGCCAGGTTCCTGCTCGTGCTGCTGCAGGGCGTCAGGGTGCTCGGCCGGGCCGACCCGGACCCGCGCCGGCTGCGTGACGCGGTCGATCAGGCCATGACAGCCGTCCAAATATGAGAATGATTGGTCTTAAATGATGGCAGATCGTTTTGCGGGGAAAGTCGCGCTCGTCACCGGTGCCACGGGCGTGGTGGGCGGCGCGGTGGCCCGGGCGTACGCCCAGGAGGGCGCCGCCGTGCTGGCCGTCGGCCGCGACGCCGGGCGGCTGGGCGCCCTGGTGAAGGACATCGAGGCGGCCGGCGGGCGGGCGAGCGCCTTCCCCGCCGACCTCACCCGCTCCGCCGAGGCCGCCGCGATGGTCGCCGCCGCGGTCTCCCGCCACGGGGGGCTCGACGTGGCCTGCAACGCGGCCGGGATCTTCGGCGTGCTCGCGCCCGCGGCCGACTACGACGAGGACGTCTGGGACGAGGTGCTGGCGGTCAACCTCAAGGGCGTGTTCCTGTCCATGAAGCACGAGGTCGCCCACATGCGCGCGCACGGCGGCGGGGCGATCGTCAACGTCGCCTCCAACCTGGGGGCGCACTGGCGGCTGCCGGGCGCGGCCGCGTACGCCGCCTCGAAGGCCGCGGTGAGCCACCTGACCCGCACCGCCGCCCGCGACCACATCGCCGACGGCGTCCGCATCAACGCCGTCAGCCCGGGCCCGATCGACTCCCCGATGTCCACCCGTCCCGGCGAGACCCGCGAGCAGCGCGACGAACGGCTGCGCGGCGCCCTGCCCATCGGCCGGGTGGCGGCCCCCGAGGAGATCGCGGCAGCGGTGCTCTGGCTGACCTCGCCGGAGTCGAGCTTCGTCGTCGGCCAGGATCACGTGATCGACGGCGGCGCCACCGCCTGACACCCCCGCCGCGCCTCCTCCTCCAGGTGCTCCTGCAACTCGGCCAGGGTCACCCCGCACCGCACATTGGACAGGCCGCTTCCGGCCGGCACCAGGACAACGCGCACGGCGATGTAGCCACCTCCCGCACCGTCGATGACCCGCCACCCGGGAAACGCCCGGACGCCGTCATCCCGCCGCAACGTCGGCCCAGACCACCCGGCGTCCGCCCGCGACGAGCCGGGTCCCCCGGCCGGCGCTCAGGCTCGCCACGATGCCGAGACCCCGCCCCGCCTCCGCCAGGGCCCCGACCTGGCGGGGCACGAAACACGGGCCGGGGTCCGGAACGCCCGGATCGATCACCTCCACGCGGACGAACCCGCCCCCGAACCCGAGGCGGACCCCCACCCAGTCCCGCCCCGGGCCGCCGGGCACGTGCTGAAGGACGTTGGCCACCAGCTCGGCCACGATCTGCAACGCGTCGGAACGGACCCCGGGCTCGGCGTCGGCGAGCCACAACCCGACCGCCTGCCGCGCCTGCCAGGAGACTCTGGGATTGCGGCGCAGCGTCGTACTCCGCCACAGGACGAAATCTGTAGGTACCACTCCAGGCCGCACGTAATCACCGGCTTCGGTCGAGCGAATGTCCGAGAACACTTCTCAGACTGCCGCGTGACCATTATTTTGTAATCGACCCGTCACCGTCCGTTGTCGGACAGACGCTCCGACGCTTGTCCGGGTCCTGGGAAAGGGCGTGGCATGACGACAGAGGTGTACGGCCAAGTCCTGAGAAAGGCGCGTGAGGCGGCGGGGATGTCGCAGATGGCGCTGGGCGAGCTGCTCTCGTGCAGCGAGAGCCTGGTCGGCCTGATCGAGCGCGGCAAACGGCGGCCGAGCAAGGGATTCACCCTGGCGGCGGAGGCCGCGTTGGGGCTGAACGGGGAGCTCTACGGGCTCCTGCCCAACACGACGGTGATGTCCACGCCACGCTGGTTCAGCGAGTGGCCGAAGGCGGAGGAAAAAGCACACACCATCCGCACCTGGCAGCCCCTCGTCATTCCTGGCCTCCTCCAGACGGCCCGTTACGCGCGGGCCGTGCTCAGTGCTGCACCGGGAGCCACTGATCAATGGATCGAGGATGCTGTCGAGACTCGGCTTCGACGGCAGGCCATACTTGAGCGGGTGCTTCCGCCCATGTATTGGGTGTTGATCGATGAATGCGCTCTCCTGCGGCCGGTCGGGGGGAGCGAAGTGATGCGCGAGCAACTGGCGCGCCTGTTGAAGGCGGCTGAGCAACCCAACATCTGCATCCAGGTCGTGCCACTGGACGTAGGCGCGACCGCTGGCGTGCTCGGGGGGTTCGCTCTCGCCAAAGGCAACGACATGGCGGAACACGTTTATGTCGAGGACGTCGTCCAGGGCACCGTCTCCCCTCGCGAAGACATGGTGCGGCGAGTTAACGTCATATACGACGCAATTCATAAGTGGGCGCACCCCGTACACGTGAGCCGGCAACTGATCCGTGAGGTGGCGGCAAGGTATGAAGATCAGCGATGAGCTGCGCGCCGAGCTGGAAGCCGCGCGGTGGATCAAGTCCTCGCTTTCGGGACCGAACGGAGGGGACTGCCTTTACGCGGCCGAGCTGAGTGGCGACCGTTATGCGGTTCGTGACTCGGAGCAGCCCGATGTCCCGCCCATGATCTTGCGGGGTGGTGTTTTCCGGGCGTTCGTCGGCGGGGCGAAGCTCGGGGAGTTCGACTTCTAAGGGCGATCTGCACTCCCGTGCTGCTCAGTGCCATACGAGAACGGGTACTTCCCTGTCGATGAGCCAGCGGCTGATCCGTGAGGCGGTGGCGAGGTATGAAGATCAGCGATGAGCTGCGTGCTGAGCTGGAGGCCGCGCGGTGGGTCAAGTCCTCGCTCTCGGGACCGGACGGCGGAGACTGCCTATACGCGGCCAAGCTGAGCGGCGACCGTTATGCGGTTCGTGATTCCGAGCAGCCCGATGTCCCGCCGATGATTCTTCGGGGTGGTGTTTTCCGGGCGTTCGTCGGCGGGGCGAAGCTCGGGGAGTTCGACTTCTGAGGGCGGCTCGTCGCCGGCATGGGGTGTGGCCGGCACTACCGGGGGTGGGGTGGCTGGCCGTTCCTCGGTTCGGGGGGTGGCGGGGTGGGGTGGGGGCGGGGCGGTTTCCTAGCGTCGGGACTGGTCCTTTGTTGCGGGTTGCCTGTCGGAAGGCGTGCCGATGTCCGCACTTCTCGAACCAGTCCGTACGGCGGGGCGCCGGCTGCATCGGCCCCTGCTGGTGATGGTCGCCTCGATGGTGGTGCTGCTGGCCGTATCGGCCGTCGGCATGGTGGTGGACGGGCGGGTGCTGCTCGGGGCGCCGGTGTGGGGGAAGCCGCTCAAGTTCGCCGTGTCGTTCATCGTGTACGGCCTGACGCTGGTGTGGCTGCTGAGCCTGCCGCACAAGGCGAGCCGGTGGACCTGGTGGACGGCGACGTTGTTGGCCGTCACCGGCATGGTCGATGTCGGCGTCGTGGTGGTGCAGGCGGCGCGGGGGACGTTCAGCCATTTCAACCAGGCGGATGATCCCTTCACCGATGTCATTCAGCTGATATTCGGTGTGGGGGTGCAGTTGCTCATGCTGGCGAACTTCGTTCTCGCGGGGCTGCTGGTCTTCCAGCGGGTCGGGGATCGGGTGTTCGGCTGGGCCGTGCGGGCGGGGCTGGCCTTTGTGGTCGTCGGGATCGGGCTGGGGATCTTCATACCGGCGAGGTCCAGCGGGGTGTGGAGGGCGAAGGATGCGCTCGGGCATGCGGTGCCGCTGGCGGCCCAGCACAACGTGGGGGTGCCGGATGGGGGGCCTGGGCTGCCTCTTACCGGGTGGAGCACGGTTGGGGGTGATCTGCGCATTCCGCACTTCGTGGGGCTGCACGGGTTGCAGGTGATGGTGGTCGTGGCGATCGTGCTCGGGGCTCTCGCCGGTCGGGTGGGCTGGTTGCGGGGGGAGCGGACCCGGGTGGGGCTGATGCTCGTCGCGGCGGGCGCGTACGCGGGGCTGGTCGTTCTGGTGACGTGGCAGGCGTTGCGGGGGCAGGCGTTGGTGCATCCTGACGGGCGGACGCTGGTGGCCCTGGCAGCGCTGGCCGTGGCCGCCGCGGTCGCGGCGGGGTGGGTGGTCCTGGCCACCGGTGCTGGTCCGGGGCGTGACGATCGGATGGAGGGGCGGGTCCCAGGCTGACGACTGCTTCGCGCGGTTCGGGAGGCGGCGGCGGGGACTGCCTTCAAGGGCGGCCCGCGGCCCCCGGGTGGGGGCGCGGGCCGGGGGGTGGGTGGGTCAGAGGCGGCTGAGGCGGACGGCGTCGGCGATGACGTAGCCCGTGCCGGAGGTCCAGCGGCTCACGCCGACCACGTTGTACGTGCCCGCGTTCAGCGAGAACGTGCCGATACTCTTCCACGTCCCGCCGCCGCTGCGCTGGTCGACGTAGACGGTCTGGTTGCCGCTCGAGGTCGCCACGATGTACGGCGCCGAGCTGTTGTAGCCGGGATCGGACGGGTACCAGACCTCAACCCGGTAGGTGCCCGCGCTGGGGATCGCGGCCGCGTACCAGGCCGGGTCGCTGCTGGCGACCGGGTCGGCGAAGCGGTAGTCGCTGCCGTAGCGCTGGCCGGAGTAGGCGGAGGTGCCCCAGTTGGCGCTGGCGGTGAACTGGCCGGAGGTGGTGTTGTCCACGGTCGTGGTCCACGACGGGGTGCCACCGCCGCCGGTCACGTAGTTCATGTACGTGGTCCAGTTCCAGTAGGAACCGGGGTCGGTGTGGGTGGCGCCGGGGACCTCGTTGTGGCCGATGATGTGACTGCGATCCTTCGGGATGCCGTACTTGTCGCAGATGGCCTTGGTCAGGGCGGCCGAGGCCCGGTACATCGCGTCGGTGAACCACGAGGCGTCGCTGACGTAGCCCTCGTGCTCGATGCCGATCGAGCGGGTGTTGTAGGTCCAGTTGCCGGCGTGCCAGGCGATGTCCTTCTCGCGGACCATCTGGGTGATGGCGCCGTTGGAGGACTTGACCACGTAGTGCGCGGAGACCTGGGCGCTGGAGTTCTGGAACCAGGAGATGGTGCCGGCGTACGAGCCCTGCGTGACGTGGATGACCACGCGGTCGATGGCGTAGCTCGACGGGCGGCTGGAGGCGGTGTAGTTGCTGGAGCTGGCCGCGACCCAGGCGGCGGGGCCGTAGTCGGTGCTCAGCACGCCGGCCTCGGCCTTGGCGTTGAGGTCGCGGGCCTTGGCGTACGGGCCCCGGTCGGCGGTGACCTCCTGCGGCTTGACCTGGACGCCCCGGATGTCGATGCCGAGGCCGAGCGCCTCGTAGACGGCGTCGGCGTACAGGCGGGCCAGCTCGGGCGTGGTGGCGTTGCCGTACTTGGCGACCGCCTGGTACCAGCGGCCGGTGTCCTTCCTGGCGGTCTCGTCGAGGCCGAGGGCGTCGGCGTGGGAGCGCAGGACGGCGGCGCCGCCGAGGACGTTGGCGGCGTCGTCGGCCCGCAGCTTCTCGACCGGCTGCCCGGTCAGCTCGGCGGCCTTCTCCAGGGAGTGGTTGGTGGGGTTGCTGACCAGGTGCATCACGCCGTAGCCGCCGCTGGCGCTGGGCTCGCCCTTGTGGCCGTCGAGGTGGGTCTCGGCGTAGGCGAGGGCGACGAGCAGGTCGCGCGGCACGTCGTAGCGGGCGGCCGCCTCGGCGAAGGCGGCGGGGAGCGGGCCGTCCTGCGTGGCCGGCGCGGCGAGGGCGGGCCGGCCTGCGGCGATGAGGAGGAGGGCGGCGAGGATCGAGGTGGCGAGGGCTGTTAATCGCGTGCGGGCGAATGTCATGGGGGGCTCCTCGTTCACAGGAGTGCTGGGTCACAGGAGTGACGGCTCGCACGTTACGTCAGCATCTGACCGATGTCGATAATTGACATTACCGACGGGTCGGGTGAAACTTTTCATCTTTGTTGACAGCGTGTCCGAAGTTGGGCCCCCGCAAATCGGTGAAAACTATTGCGCTTTCCGGCCGGGGCGCTGAAACTTCCCTTCGTGACCGCGCTCCCGCGTATCGTCCTGGCGGCGCTCACCGCCGCGCTCGTCACCCTCGTCGCGCCCGGCCCCGCTCCCACCGCCGTGGCGGCGGCCTGCGCCACCGACCCCGCCACCCCCAAGCGCCAGCTCCGGGCCATGTGGATCTCCTCGGTGGCCAACATCGACTGGCCCAGCCGCACCGGGCTGAGCGCCGCAGCCCAGCAGGCCGAGTTCCGCGCCTGGCTGGACCTGGCCGTGGCCAAGCGCATGAACGCCGTCATGGTGCAGGTCAGGCCGACGGCCGACGCCTTCTGGCCCTCCCCGTACGAGCCGTGGTCGCAGTGGCTGACCGGCACCCAGGGCGGCGACCCGGGCTACGACCCGCTGGCGTTCATGGTCAGCGAGGCCCACGCCCGCGACCTGGAGCTGCACGCCTGGTTCAACCCGTACCGGATCGCCAACCACGACGACCCCAGCAAGCTGCTCTCCACCCACCCCGCCCGCAAGAACCCCGGCTGGCGCTTCGCCTACGGCGGCAAGCTCTACTACAACCCGGGCATCCCGGCGGTCCGCGCCTTCATCGAGGACGCGATCATGGACGCCGTCTCCAGGTACGACGTGGACGGCGTCCACCTCGACGACTACTTCTACCCCTATCCGGCGAGCGGCGAGCAGATCCCGGACTCGGCCACGTTCGCCCAGTACGGCGGCTCGTTCACCAACGTCGCCGACTGGCGGCGGGAGAACGTCAACCTCCTGGTCCGCGAGCTGGACCAGCGCATCCACGCCGCCAAGCCGCACGTCTCCTTCGGCATCAGCCCGTTCGGGATCTGGCGCAACGCCGGCACCGACCCGCTCGGCTCGCGTACCTCGGGCCTGCAGTCCTACGACGCGATCTACGCCGACAGCCGCACCTGGGTCAAGCAGGGCTGGGTGGACTACATCTCCCCGCAGATCTACTGGCACCTCGGCTTCTCCACCGCCGCCTACGAGGTGCTCACCGCCTGGTGGTCCGACGTCGTCCGGGACACCGGCGTGCAGCTCGTCATCGGCCAGGCCGCCTACCGCGCCGGCGCCTCCGGCCAGGAGGCCGCCTGGCAGGACCCGGCCGAGCTGAGCGACCACCTGCTCGACAACAGGAAGCACCCCGAGATCAGCGGTGACGTGTACTTCAGCGCCAAGGACGTCAAGGCCGACCGGATCGGCGCGATCACCCGCCTGGTCGCCACCCACTACACCAGGCCCGCCCTGCTGCCCGCCCGCGGCACGGCCGCCGCCCCCGCCGCGCCCGTCATCACCGCGGCCACCCAGGGGACGGGCGGCGTCCAGCTCACCTGGACCGGCTCCGGCACCTCCTACGCCGTCTACCGGGTCGCCGGCTCCCCGTCCGCCGCCGACCCGTGCTTCTTCGCCGACGCCC
This sequence comes from Nonomuraea sp. NPDC050783, assembly GCF_040802095.1. NCBI lineage: Bacteria > Bacillati > Actinomycetota > Actinomycetes > Streptosporangiales > Streptosporangiaceae > Nonomuraea > Nonomuraea sp. NPDC050783. The sequence continues at coordinate 295,866 of NZ_JBFAHK010000005.1, read as the reverse complement.
GCAACCTCGTCGGGACGACCAGGAGCAGGACGTTCACCGACACCACCGCGAGCGGGACGCAGACCTACTACGTCACCGCCCTCACCAGGACCCACCAGGAGAGCGCGCCCAGCGCGGGCCGGACCGCCGGCTCCGGGAGCGGCGGGTTCAGCGTGGTGCTCGACAACGCCGGCACCGGCTTCACCGCGAGCGCGAGCTGGGGCACCTCCGCCTACTCCGGCCAGCGCTACGGCGGCGACTACCGCTTCGCCGACCCGGTCGCCGCCAGCGACCCGGCCTGGTACTCGGCCGCGATCCCCAGTGCGGGCACCTACCGGGTGGAGGTCTGGTACCCGTCCGATCCCGGCTACAACAGCGCGACGCCGTACATTGTGGCGACGTCGAGCGGCAACCAGACCGTCACCGTGGACCAGCGGTCGGGCGGCGGGGTCTGGCGGGTGCTGGGGACGTTCCCGCTGAACGCGGGGACGTACAACGTGGTCGGCGTGAGCCGCTGGACCTCGGCGAGCGGTTACGTCGTCGCCGACGCCGTCCGGGTCACCAAGGTGTGAGGGACGCTGGGCAGGTGCGGTCCATGACCGTACGATGAGCCGGTGGACGATGCCCGCCCGCACCCGGCCGAGGCGGTCGCGGTTCTGGTCGCGGCGGGTCTGACGCTGGCGGCCTGCCCCCGGGGGCCGTTCCTGCCGGTCCTTCTCGCGGCGGCGCTGCCGCTGGCCTGGATGCGGCGCGCGCCGCTGACCGTCGCCTGGATCGGCGCGGGCACGGCGGCGACGCTGCCCGTGCTCTGCGTGCTCGCCCCGGCGGCGATGCCCCCGCTGGAGGGCCTGCTGGTGTGGCCGCCGGCGGGCCCGTTCGCCGTGTACGCGGTCATGGCGTTCACGGCCGAGCGGCACCGCGCCACCGGCCGCTGGCTGCCCGTGATCGTGCTCGGCCTGGCCGTGCTGCTGCTGGCCGAATGGCCCGGCGCGGCGCCCCTCGTCCTGCGTACCGAGGTGGTGCTCGCCCTCGCCCTCCTGTACGGCCTGTACACCGAGGCCGACCTGCGCCTGCGCCACGCGCTGGAGGAGCGGGCCGGGCGGGTGGAGCGCGAGCGGCTGGCCGGCGAGATGCACGACGTCGTCACCCACCGGGTGAGCCACATGGTGGTTCGGGCCGGGACGCTGGCCGAGGAGACGCGCGACGAGCGCGCCCGGGCGGCGGCCGAGGAGCTGCGGGCGACCGGCTGCGCGGCGCTGGACGAGCTGCGGCACATGAGCGGGCTGCTGCGGCGCGGCACCGGCGAGGGCTTCGACCTCGGGCTGCCGCTGCCCGACCTGCGGTCGCTGGTGTCGGAGGCGGCCTTCAGGGGCGTGCCGGTGGAGCTGGTGGTGAGCGGCGTGCCGGTGACGGTGCCGGGGATGGTGGGGCGGACGGCGTACCGGGTGGTGCAGGAGGCCCTGGACAACGTGCGCGAGCACGCGCCGGGCGCGGACACCCGGGTGGAGGTCCGCTACCTGCCGGGCGTGGTGCGCGTCAGCGTGCGCAACGCGCGGCCGGCGGAGGAGCCCCCGCCGGCCGGCCCGGGCGGCGAGGGGCTGGGCGAGGTGAACCAGTGGGTGGAGCTGGCCGGCGGCACGCTCAAGGCCGGCCCGGAGGAGGACGGCGGCTTCCTGGTGATGGTCACGCTGCCCACGAGCTGACCGCCCCGGCGAGGCCCGGAAGCACGTCCTCGCCCTCTTGGCGGTGAGATGTAGATCTCATGAACGGAAAGTGTGGCCAAGAGCGATATGAGGGCCTATATGGTCATGCGCCATGAAGCTCCCGCGAGGGCCGATGGGCTCGCCGGTGCTTGCGGGAGGCCCGCGGGGTGCGGCGGACCGCGCCCCGCGGGCCCGTGCTCTTCGGAAGGCAGGGGTGGCCGGTGGAGGAACGGACAGGTGACGAGCTGGTCGCGCGCGTCCTCGCGCACCCGGCCGACGACGACTTCCTGGGCCCGGCGGCCAACGACCTGCTGGAGGAGCTGTTCGCGGGCTACCCGGTGGACAACCTGCTCCGCCTGCTGCGCAGCGGCGACGACAAGGCCGTGCGCACGGGCGCCTGGTTGTTGTCGGAGCTGGGCGACCTCGCCGCGCCGCTGGCGGGCGAGTTGCCCGCCCTGCTCGCCCACCCGCTGCGCCAGGTGCGCTTCTTCGCGATCGAGGCCGCGCTGACGGCCGGCACGCCCGAGGACGGCCCCCTCGCCGCCCGGGTGCTGGCGCTGAGCCGCGACCTCGACGACGCCGTGCGCTGGAAGGTGCTCGCGTTCCTGGCCGCCGCCTCGCCCGAGCAGCTCGCGGCCGGCGCCGCCGCCTCGCCGGACCCCGAGCTGAAGGCGCTGACCGAGTGGCTGGTGCGGCTGGAGAGCGAGGAGGTCGACCCGCGCGAGATCGTCGCCCGGCTGGAGGGCGACGACCGGGTGGTGCGGATGTTCGCCGCCGCCGCGGCCGCGCGGCTGTCCGACGAGGAGGACATGAACCTGCTCGCGCACGCGGCCACGGTGGAGGACGAGGAGATCCGCTCGTTCGCCCTGGAGCAGCTCGACGACCTGCGGTGAGCCTCAGCCCGCGCCGTAGACCACCGACAGGAAGCGCACCAGCACCGCCTCGCGGGCGCTCGCCGGCAGGGCGTCCAGCACGGCGTTGACCACCGCCATCTCCGGCTGGCCCGCGCCCGGCCGCAGATCCGTCCCGACCGAGGCGGCCAGCTCGGCGAAGGCGGCGTCGTCGAGCGCGTCCAGGTCCAGGCCGGCCACCAGCTCCACCAGCCCGTCCGGCAGCGCGACGGGGCCGCGCTCGCGGGCCGCCGCGGCGGCCTCGGCGATCACCTTGAGCAGGGCGTCCACCCCGGCCAGCGTCACGCCGGTGACCGTGATGTGCAGGTTGGCCGGGATTCCGGCGTACGAGAGCTGCGGCTGCAGGAACCAGCCGCGCGCGCGGGCCTCGTCGGCCAGCACGAACACGTCGATCCCGTCGCCGGCGAAGGCCACCAGCGACGACTCCGGCTCGCCCAGCACCCGCAGCCCGGGGATCGCCGCGATGCCGGCGCGCAGCCGGGTCGCCGCCTCCAGGGTGGCGCGGCCCAGCTCGACGTAGCCGTCCCGGCCGAGCGCCTGGAGCGTGGCCCACGCGCCGCCGAGCGGGCCGGCCGACCGGCTGCTCTGCACGGTCGCGTTGATGATCGTGTACCCGGGCCAGGCGGCCGAGGCGAAGTACGCCCCGCGCCGCATCGCGGGGTCGGCGAACAACACGACCGAGGCGCCCTTGGGCGCGTACCCGAACTTGTGCAGGTCGCAGGAGATCGAGGTGACGCCGGGCACCGACAGGTCGAACGGCGGGATGTCGGCCCCGGCCGCGCGCAGCCACGGCAGCAGCCAGCCGCCCACGCACGCGTCCACGTGGCACGGCACCCCGGCCGCCGCGGCGACGGCGGCGACCTCCTCGACCGGGTCGATGACGCCCTGCGGATAGGACGGCGCCGAGACGACGGCCAGGATCGTGTCCGGGGTCAGGGCCGCGGCGACGTCCGCCGCCCGCACCCGGTAGGTCTCCAGGTCCACCGGCACGGCGACGACCTCGACGCCGAGGTAGTGGGCGGCCTTGTGGAAGGCGGGGTGGGCGGTGACCGGCACGACCAGGTTGGGCTGCTCCCGCCCGGCCAGGTCGCGGGCCGCCTTCACCGCCAGCATGATCGACTCGGTGCCGCCGCTGGTGAAGATGCCGTGGCCGCCGCCCAGCTCGTCGGCGACCGCGCCCACGACCTGCCGCTCCATCTCGACGATGCTCGGGAAGGCGGTCGGGTCCAGGCAGTTGACCTCCAGCATCTCGAAGTAGGCGCGCGCCGCGGCGTCGTTGATCTCGGCCCGGCCGGTGTCGTACACGTAGGCGGTCACCTGGCCGCCGCGCACCGGCAGGTCGTGCCGCTTGAGCCGGGCCAGCTCGGCCAGCAGGTCGGCGGTGGCGCGTCCGGACGGGGGCAGGTTCACACGGGCTCCTTCACACGGGCTCCTTCGCGAGGCGGCCGTACCAGGCCACGAACGGCAGGCTGATCAGCATGAGCAGGGCGGGCAGCGCGGTGAAGCCGAGCAGCAGCCCGGTCAGGGCGGCGGGCTCCTGCGCGACGGGCGCCCCGGCCGGCGCGGAGGCGAACCCCGACCCCGCCAGCACCAGCGCGAACAGCCCCGGCCCGAGCGCCAGCCCCGCGGTCTCGCCCGCCGTCCACAACCCGGTGAACGCGCCCGACTGCGCGTGCCCGGTGCGGGCGGCGTCGGCGTGGACGGTGTCGGGCAGCAGGGACAGCGGCAGCAGTTGCAGGGCCGCGTAGCAGACCCCCGCCAGGGCGGTCAGCGCGAGCGTGGCGGCCAGCCCGGCCGCCGGGAAGCCGGACCCGGGACCGGCCGCCGCGATGGCCGGGACCAGCGCGAGCGCGACCGCGCAGAACCCGGCGGAGGCGGCCAGGTAGCAGCGCACCGGCCCGTGCCTGCGGGCCAGCCACGCCCAGCCGGGCACCGCGAGCATGCTGGGCCCGACCAGGCAGACGAACATCACCGACGTCAGGCCGTAGTCGCCCAGCCGGTACGAGGCCACGTACGGCGCCCCGGCCAGCATCACCGCCACCGCCAGCGCCTGCGTCACGAACGCCGCCAGCAGCACGAAGAACGGCCGGTTGCCGCGCGCCAGCCGGAAGGCCGCCACCGGCCCGAGCTGGCGCGGCCCCGGCCTGGACGGCACCCAGCGGGTGGCCAGCGTCGCGGCCACCAGGGCCGCCGCCATGACCGCGCCGATCACCACGCCCATGACCGCGTACCCGGCCCGGCCGCCGCCCGCCAGATCCACCACGGCCGGCGCCAGGCCGCCCGCGACGAGGATGCCGACGGTCAGGCACACCACCCGCCAGGACATGATCCGGGTCCGCGCGGCCCGGGTGCCGGCCATCTCGGCGGGCAGGGCCACGTAGGGGACCTGGAAGCAGGCGAACGCGGTGGCCGCCAGCAGGAACGCCGCCCCCGACCACGCCGCCCCCGACCACGCGGCACCCGGAAGGCCGCCGGGGACGGCGAACATGAGCGCGAACGCCACCGGCAGCGTCACCGCGCCGATCGCGAGCAGCCGGGTGCGCCGGCCGGTGCGCACGGCCTCGCGGTCGCTGGCCGCGCCGACGAGCGGGTTGAGCAGCACGTCCCAGATCTTGGGCGCCACGAGCACGGCGCCGGCCGCCGCGGCCGGGACGGCCAGCATGTCGGTCAGGTAGTAGAGCAGCAGCAGGCCGGGGACGGCGGAGAACACGCCGGTGCCCACCGAGCCGATCCCGTAGCCGAGCAGCCGCTTCCCGCCGAGCTTCCCACCTGGTTCCCCGTCTGGCTTCTCGCCGGGCTTCCCCTCACCGGACCCGATGGCCTCCACGCGGCTCACGGAGGGTCGCCGGGCAGGCCGAGGGTGCGGTGGAGCGACAGGTGCAGGTGGGCGCGGAAGCGCCGCAGGGCCGCCCGGTCGCCGGCGCCCCTGCGGCGCCCCTCGGCGTCCAGCACGCCGCCCTTGGCGAAGCCGTGGATCGACCAGATCGCGGTCCAGATCGTGTACTCCAGGTCCACGGTCGCGTCGATGATCCCCGCGTCGCGGGCCGGGAGCAGCGCGGCGCCGACGTTCGCGACGAGCGGCTGGACGTACTCGCGCTCCAGCTCGGTGATGTCGCCGGCGTCGGAGAGCCAGCGGTGCATCCACAACGCGGGGATCTCCGGGTTGTCCACGCAGAAGTCGAGGTAGTCGTCCACGAGCCGGTGGATCGCGGCGACGGGGCCGGTGCCGGCCGGCCGGGCGAGCGCCCGCTCCAGCGCGGCCCGCTCGGCCTGGTGGGCGCGCTCCATGACGGCGAGGTAGAGCTCCCGCTTGCCGCCGACGTGGTAGTTGACGGTGGCGATGTTGAGGCCGGCGGCCTCGGCGATCTGGCGGGTGGAGGTGCCGTCGTAGCCGTGGGCCGCGAACAGCCGCGTCGCGACCTTGACGATCAGGGCGACCTGCCCGCCGTCCGCTGGGGTCATGCGCCCGAACATAGAGCCGCCGGGGCCCGCCGGTCAATCATTTGATTGAGTACGGGCTCAGTCCGGCGCCCAGTACTTCGTCATGGCCGCGTCGAGTTGCTTCACCACCGGCTGCCAGCTCTTCGGGAGCGTGTAGCGGCTCGCGCGGTGCCCCTTGTGGACGAGGGTGTACTTGAGGAAGTCCGCCCCCTGCGGAGGCGGCTGCGACCGCCCGATCCGCAGCCCCTTCAGGGCCGCCCGGAGCCTGCGCTCCTCCTTGCCCGTGAGGCACTTGTCCACGGTCGGCCCGGTACGGCGGCTCAGCCGGAGGCAGCCGTTCCCGTACACCACCACCCGGTCGTCGAAGCCCGCGAAGCCGCCCTGCCTGCGGTACTCCACCAACACCTTCCGCTGGACGGCGGCGGACACCGGGACGGCCGGGGCGGCGACCAGGGCCGGCACCAGCAGCGGCGTGAGCGCGATGCGCCAGATCCTCATGCCCTCTTTGACGTTCCGGGGGGCCGGTCGGGTTCACCGCAACGCGTCCACGGGCTCCATCCGGGCCGCGCGCCACGCCGGATGCAGCCCGGCCAGCAGCCCCACCAGCGCTCCCGCGAGCGGCGCGGCGACCGCCAGCCGCACGTCCAGCAGCGGCGTCCACTGCTGGACGGCCGAGACCGCGACGATCGCGACCACGCCCAGGCTCGCGCCGATCACGCCGCCGGCCAGCCCGATCAGCGTGGACTCCAGCAGGAACTGGGCGGCGACGTGCCGCCTGGCCGCGCCGAGCGCCCGGCGCAGGCCGATCTCCTGGACGCGCTCCATGACGGTGACCAGCGTGACGTTCGCGATGCCGAGCGCGCCCACGACGAGCGAGACCAGGCCGAGGATCAGGAAGAGCGCGTCGGCGTCGCCCCGCGCCGCGTCCCTGGCCCTCGCGGGGCTGGGCGGGGTGATCACCTGCAACAGGTCGCCGGCGCCGGGGCTGAGCGCCACCGGGGCCTGGCGCGCGATCAGGTCCGTCGCGCCCAGGCTGGTGTTGACCAGCACCCTGGTGACCTCGCGCAGCCCGAACCGCCGCCCCGCGGTGGGCGGCAGGATCACGGCCGCGCTCAGGCTCCGCTCCCGCCGCAGGTCGCCGAGGACCCCGATCACGGTGTACGCGTGCCCGTCGATGAAGATCGCCGGTGACCGGTCGAGCCGGGTGATCCCGAGCATCCTGGCCGCGTCCTCGCCGATCACGGCCACCCGGTCACCGCGCCGGACGTGCCCCTCGTCGTAGAAACGGCCCCGCGTCATCCGGCCGCGCGCGGCCCCGGGCAGCCCGGTCGTGGCGGCCAGCACGGTCAGGGCGTGCGTGGTGACCCGGGCGGGGTCCACGAGATCGTTGGAACGCACGGACAGGTTCGCGCCCTCCTCCGCGTCGGCCACTGCGGCGGCCGACTCCACGCCGCGCAGCCGGGTCAGCCGCTCGACCGCGTCCCAGGTCACCACCGGCGCCCCGGTGGTGGAGCCCGGCACCTCCACGGTGATGGCCGCGGCGGCCAGCGCGTCGAAGCGGCCGACGATCTGGTTGCCCGCGGTGGCGGCCACGCCCAGCGTGACGACCAGCGTGGCGATGCCGAGCACGGTGCCGAGCGTGGTCAGCGCCGTGCGCACCGGCCGGGCCAGCAGGCCGGCGACGGCCTCGCCGGCCAGGTCGCGTACGTGCATCACTCCTCCACCAGCACGCCGTCGGTGATCCGCACCCGGCGCCCGGCCCGCTCGCTGACCTCCCGCTCGTGCGTGATGACCACGATCGTCAGGCCCTGCTCGCGCAGCTCGTCGAACAGGTCGAGCACGGCCTCGGTGTTGCGGCTGTCCAGGTTGCCGGTGGGCTCGTCGCACAGCAGCAGCGACGGGCCGCCCAGGAGGGCCCGGGCGATGGCCGCGCGCTGGCGCTCGCCGCCGGACAGCCGGTCCGGTACGAACCCCGCCCGGTGGCCGAGCCCCACCCGCTCCAGCGCCGCGAGGGCCCGCTCCCGCCTGCCCCCGCGCGGCCGGGCGCCGTAGACCTCGGCGAGCATGACGTTCTCCAGCACGCTGCGGTGCGGGAGCAGGTGGAAGGACTGGAAGACGAAGCCGATCCGGCCGCCGCGCAGCCGGGTCCTAGCGCCGTCCCGGAGCGTCGTGGTCTCCACGCCGTCCAGGCGGTAGCCGCCGGACGTCGGGCGGTCCAGCAGCCCGACCACGTTGAGCAGCGTGGACTTGCCGGAGCCCGACGGGCCGACGATCGCCAGGTGCTCGCCCCGCTCCACGCGCAGCGACACCTCGTGCAGCGCGCGGACCGGCGGCGCGGCGGGATACTCCCTGGAGACCCGCACCAGCTCGACGACGGGTGGCGGCGTCCCCCGCTCAGCCACCGCTCACCACCACCCGGTCGCCCTCCTTGAGCGCGCCGCTGACCTCGACGTTCCCGTCGGCGGTCAGGCCCGTGCGCACCTCGACGTCCCTGGTGCGGTCCGTGGCGTACTCGACCCGCACCCGCGCCCTGCCGTCGGCCGAGGTGATCACCGCGGCCACCGGGACGACGAGCACCGGCTTCCCGGTCGCCCCCACCGTCACCCGCACGGTCACCGCGACGCCCGCCCGCAGGCCCGCGCGCCCGCTCGGCGTGAGCAGCACGGGCTCGGAGCCCTCCGGCGGCTCCTCCCCGCCGGGCCGCCCGGCCTTCTCGCCGATCGCGCTCAGCCGGGCCGGGTACGTCCGGCCCGAGGCCGGCTCGACGGTGGCCTTCATGCCGGGCCGCAGCAGCTCCGCCTCCGCCGCCTCGACCGACCCGGTCACCGCGAACGCCGAGCCGGTCACCGTCGCCACCTCGCCCTCGACGGGCCGGCCCGGCTTGGCCGCGACCTTCTGGACGCGGGCGGGCAGCTTCGGCAGGAACACCACCTCGCCCGGCGGGATCGACACGCCGTAGGTGCGGGTGTACTCGGCCAGCATCCCCTGGGCCGCGGCCAGGTCCGCCCTGGCGCCGGCGACCTTCAGGCGGGCCGGGGAGAGCTGCCTGGCCTGGCGCAACGCCTGCTCGGCGGTCACCACTGCCTCCTTCGCGGTCCTGACGGCCTTGCGCAGCTCCGCCAGCCTGGTCTTCCTGGCCTCGCCGGCCTTGCGCAGGGCCAGGTCGCGGGCCTGCCGGGCCGCCTCCAGGTCCGCCCTGGCATGGGCCACCTTCAGCTCCAGCAGGGTCGTGTCGACGGTGGCGGTCGGCCCGGGGGTGGCCGGTCGGGAGGAGGTCGGCTGGGGGGAGGTCGGCTGGGGAGCGGCCGTGACCCCGGCCGACGGTCCGGCCGACGGTCCGGCCGACGGCGGGGAGGTGGCCTGGCGGAGGGCCTGCTCGGCTTCGAGCAGGCGTTCCCGCGCCGCGCGGACGGCCGCGTCCGCCGCCGCCAGGTCGGCCTCGTCGGCGGGGGTCAGCTCGCGGGCCCCGGCCTCGGCCAGCGCGGCGCGCGCCGCCTTCAGGTCCTTCTCGGCGTTGTCCAGCCGGACCTTCAGCGGCAGCACGTCACGCCCCCGGTCCAGGGCCTGCCGCTCGGTCGCCAGGCTCTCCCTGGCCGTCCGCACGGCCTTGCGCAGCGTCTCGTACGTCTGCCGCTCGGCCGGCGTCGGCCGCTGAACCTCGTACCCCTTGCCGGCGTACATGCGGGTCACCGCCGCGATCGTGGCCCGGTCGAACACGCCCGAGGCCGGCGTGCGGTACCCGAGCCTGCGCAGGGCCCGCTGCACCTGCCGGACGTCGTCCCCCTCGCTGCCGGGGGCGATCGTGCGGTGCATCGGCACCGTGCCGCGCAGGGCGAACACCGGGCGGCCGTTGACCTCCATCAGCACGGCGCCCTCCCTGAGCCGGCCCTTGCGCGGCGCGCGGGTGGTCCGCTGCGGCTCGGCGTCGCCGCCGACCACGCCGGCCAGGGTGACCTGCAGCGGGGAGCCGTACTCCAGCATGCCGCTGAGCACCACCGTGCTGACCAGCTTGCGGCGCTCCACGGCGGCGGTGACCAGCGAGGCGGCGGGCGCGGCGCGGCGGGCCGCCTCATCGGCGGGGGAGCGCAGCCGGGTGCCGACCGCCCAGCCGGCGCCCGCGATGACGACCACGCCGGCGACGACGCCGGCGAGGAGCCTGCGTGGGGATCCCATGAGAGCCGGTCAGAAGGCGAACCGGTCGTTGACCTGCCGCTGGAGGGCGGTCTCCCGGGGTGTGTAGGCCGCGTAGAAGTCCTTGCCGCACTCCAGGTCGTCGAGGGCCGCCTTGATCTCCTTGGCCAGATAGGGCCTGGCCTGCTCGGGGGTGAGCGTCGGCATCTGGAACTGCTTGGTGTCCTTGGTCATCTTCGGCCGGTCGGGGAGGTCGCCCTGCTGCTCGCGGCCCAGCGTGCTCTGCTGCTCCATGAACGCGGTCTCGCCGCGCCCGGCCATGGCGGTCGGCCTGGTGTCGCTGACGGTGTAGCCCTTGCCCTTGAGGCAGGTCGCCATGGAGCCGGCCAGGCTCACCAGCTCGGGGTCGCCGTCGAGCTCGGCGGCCTTGGCCCGCTTGTGGGCCTGGGCCAGCTGGCTGTAGTAGTCGATGCCCGACTTCAGGGTCAGGCCGAGGACCTGCTTGCCCGCCACGCCGGTGCAGGCGTCCTTGGCCTGCTGGTAGGCCTCTCCCTGGGAGGGCGAGAGCGCCCCTGCGATCTTGACGTTGGGGTCCTGGGCGGGGTCGCCGAGCTCCTTGGGGTAGATGTGCAGGGAGAAGATCCCGAACCCGTACTTCTCGCGGTGGGCGCGCATCGCCGCGTAGTCACCGGAGGCGAGCTCGCGCTCCTGGTCGCTCTCCTGCTTCTCCGGCTTCACGTACGGCACGTACGTGAAGCCCTTCTGCTTCATGCAGTCGGCCTTGACCGTCTCGAACTGGCGTTTCTTGTCCTGGACCGCGGTGCTCGGGGCGGCGGCCGGGCTCGCGGCGGCGCCCCCGCAGCCGCAGAGGACGGCCGCCGCGGCGGACAGGGCAAGGGTCAGGCGGGATCTCTTGAGCATGGGACGAGACCATACTCCGTTAAACGAAGCATGGTCAATTCGAGCGGTCAATCCAGGCAGTGCCGTCGCTGCCGCAGCGGCACGAACGCGGCGGCCACCGTCAGCAGGACGAGGATGCCCGCGTAGGCGAGGTGCTGCCTCCCGAGCTCCTGGGCGTGGAAGGCCAGCTCGGCGACGACCACGAGCAGGTAGATCCCCGACGCCAGCGCCCACCGGTGGTCGCGCGCCAGGTAGCCGCCCGCCACCGCCAGCCCGAGCGCCACCGCCTCCACGGCCATCCTGCTCAGGCTGATCGGGGGCGCCGTCCCCTCCGCCATCCACGCGGGGCCCGCCCACGCGGCCGGGACGACCGCCGCCCACCACCACCAGGACCTGGCCCGGACCGGCCGCCGCAGCGACACCGGCACCACCAGGCCGACCAGCACGACCGCGTAACCGGCCGCCACCAGGAACGGATCGCTGTCCTGGAACAGGGCCCGGCCGGAGAGCGCGCCCGGGTGCACGGGCAGCAGGGTCACGTCGAACCACTGCCGGCCCGAGGCGAGCGCGACCGCTTTCACGCCGGTGAGCAGCGTGAGCGCGAGGCCCGCGCGCAGCCGCCCGCGCAGGATCGCCAGCAGCGCCAGCGCCGACAGCAGCGTCCACAGCGGCAGCTCGCGCGCGTACGGGAGCAGCGCGGCCAGGTTCGTCACCGCGACGGCCGTGACGCCCAGGTGCAGGCCGTCCTCCCAGGCGCTGCCGGTCGCCTGGTGCGCGATGCGGCTGCGCGCGCCGCCCGTCAGCAGGCCCCACGCCTCACGGAGGACGGGCATCCGCCTGCCGGGGGCGGCGTCCTCCAGCAGCACGTCCAGCAGCTCGTCGCCGTGCGCCCGCCGGTAGGGGCGCGGGTAGGCCAGCAGCAGCCTGCGGTAGCGCCGTTCGAGCGGGCCCGGCGCGGGGGCGTTCGGCGTGGGGGCGTCCAGGGCGGGGGCGTCCGGGGCGGGGGCGTCCGGGGCGGGGGCGTCCGGGGCGGGGTCGTCCAGGGCGGGGTCGTCCGGTGCCGTCATGCGCCGGACGGGCGCAGGACCAGGGAGGCCGCCTCCTGCATCCGCCTGGCCTCGGCCTCCACCAGCGCCTGGCCCTCGTCGGTGATCCTGAAGTAGCGCCGGTTGCGGCCGTTGACCGTCTCCTCGCGGTCCACGGCGATCACGCCCCGCTCGTTGAGCCGTTCCAGGATGCCGTAGAGCGTGCCGACGGACGGCTGGACCCGTCCGCGCGACAGCTCCTTGATCGACTTGCTGATCGCGTGTCCGTGCAGCGGGCCCGCGCGCAGGGCCGTGAGCACGAAGTACATCGGCTCGCTGACTTCAGAGGTTCCCCTGGGCATGGGGACGACAGTATTCCGTTCAACGGAGCGTCCGCAACGCCCAGGGGACCCGCCAGGGCCTACCGGCAGCGTGCCCCGTTGAGGTGGAACACCTCGGGTGCGGGGTTCGGGCCGGAGGGGTTCGTGCCGTTGAACCCGAACGTCACCTTCTGTCCGGGCTTGATCTTGCCGTTCCAGCCCAGGGCCTTGGCCGTCACCACCGAGCCCGACTGCGACAACGTCGCGCCCCAGACGTGCCCGGCCTCCTGACCGGCCAGGAACGACCAGCGCAGGGCCCAGCCGTCCACCGCGTGCTTGCCGGTGTTCTCGATCACGACCTGCGCGGTGAACCCGCCCGGCCACGCGCCGTGCGCCGTGTAGGCGACCCGGCAGTCGGCGCGCTCGGCCTTGTCGGCCAGGAACGCCGAGACCCAGGCCAGCGGGGAGTTCCAGTTGATGGCCAGCTCGTTCGTCGCCCACGACTCGATGTGGTCGATGTAGCAGAACTGCGGCTTGCAGCCCTGGAGCAGGCGCTGGGCGACGGGGTCCTGGATGGCGGAGTTCGGGCCGCCGGCCAGCGTGCCGCGCGGCGGGTTGGGCAGCGAGGAGTCGAGCTGGTGGGCGTACCAGCGGCTGTGCTGGTTCTTCGAGGCGACCTCGCCGTAACCCGTCACGTACGACTGGTTGAGCGCGTTGCGGCCCAGGATGTAGTCCATGCCCTCGCGGACGGCCGCGCGGTACTTCTCCTCGCCGGTCAGGTCATAGGCGGTGGCCACGACGACCAGGTTGTTCAGCACCAGGTTGTTGGAGCCCCAGTCGAAGTCCGGCGGGTCGTACGCCAGCCCGTACGGGTGCTCCCGCTGGATCGCCAGGTACTTCTCGGCTCCCTCGACCACCGACTGCCGCACCCGCGCCCGGTCGGGCAGCGCGTTGGGCACCGTCGCCAGGTCCAGGCGGCCGAGCTGGGCCGTGTTGCCCCAGTCGAAGCCCCGCTCGCGCCAGATGTCGGCGGTGTGGTGCGGCGAGGCCAGCACGAAGTCGCCGAACTCCTTCTCGCCCGTCGTGATGAACAGCTCGGCCGCCGCCCAGTAGAACTCGTCGCTCACGTCGCCGTCGCTGTAGGCGCCGCCGCCGACGCCGTCGTTCGGGTCGGCGTACCTGGCGGGGTTGGCCTTGGCCGCCGCCCACGCCTTGCGCGCGGCCTCCAGGTTCCTGGCGGCGAACGCGGCGTCGTACGGCGCGAACAGCCGGGCCGCCTGCGCCGCCGTCGCGGCCAGGTTCAGCGTCGCCGCCGTGGAGGGCGGGTGCAGCTCGCGCGGCTGCGGGTCGAGGTGCGGCAGCAGCGGCAGGCCGGTCCAGTTCCGGTCGTGGATCTTGTGGTGGACCATGCCGGCGAGCGGCTTGCCGTCCGGCACCTGCATGCTCAGCAGGAACTCCTGCTCCCAGCGGGCCTCGTCCAGGATGTCCGGGCGGCCGTTGCCGCTCTCGGGGATCGCGAGCTGGCCGTCGGTGAAGGCGGCCTTGTCCCGCTCGTAGGCGGCCATGAGCTGGTAGACCGAGATGCCGCCGTTGACGACGTACTTGCCGTGGTCGCCGGCGTCGTACCAGCCGCCCTTGACGTTCAGCGAGTAGTCGCAGACGCCCGGCTGGCACGGGACGCTCACGTCACCCTGGTTCGGCGCGACGCCGACGTGGCCGGCCGGCCTGGCGTAGCCGGGGCGCAGGCTGCCCAGGATCTCGATGCCGCTGCGCTGGGTGTAGTAGAACTTCAGCGCGTCGGTCGGGAGCTGGTCGTAGAGGTCGGCGGCGATGTCGAACGGGCGGCTGGTCTCGCCGTCCGCCCTGATCGTGTAGCTCTCGCCCGGCTTGCGGTAGGAGCTGAAGTCCAGCGTGTGGACGTTCTGGCCGGAGCTGGTGTCCACGCCCCTCGGGGTGGTCCTGCCCTTGGCGACGGTCTCGTCGTCGGCGTTCCTGAGCTCCCAGTCCAGCGGGGTCGTGGCGGTGGTCACCACGGTGGCCTTCTTGGGGCCCGAGGGGAGGTAGCCGACCATGTTCACGCGGACGCGGGGCCCGGTGTCCGGCTCGTAGACCTCGGGCTCCGCGCCGCCCTTGAGCGACACGTCGTCCATGCAGAACCTCCAGGGCTCGGCGCTGCCGCCCAGCTGGAACGCGACCTGGGCGTTCGGCAGCGACACGGGGGCGGTGAAGGTGTAGGAGTAGCTGTTGCCCGAGACGCTCATCTCGGGGGCGGCCGACAGGTACTGCGTCCACGGGTCCACGGGGAGCTGGATCAGGGCGCGGCCGACCTTGGCCGGGGTGGCGGAGGCGAAGAACCGGTAGGCGTAGGTCTCGCCCTGGACCAGGGGGATGTTGTCCTGGCCGATGATGACGTCCCAGGGGTTGGCGGTGCCGCCGGGGATGTCGGCGCACAGGCGGCCGTCGGTGACGGCGAGGGTGACGTTGGAGGTGCCCCACCAGGGGGCGGTGCCGGCGTCGAAGGTGCCGTTCACGATCTGTTCGGGTCCCTCGTCGGCGGCGGCGGTGGCGCGGGCGGACGTCGCGGGGGACAGGGCGACCAGGGTGAGGAAGGCCAGTAAGGCGGCCCGGAATCGGGTCATGAAGGTCCTCTTGGGGGGATTGGGAGCGCTCCCAATCCTCCTGGGCGGGAATGGCCGCGTCAACGGGCACGCACCATCTGCCACTCAAGACCGTGAAACTTTCATCCGGCGGAGGGAGGCGGGGCGCTCCAGCGGCCCGGCGGTGATCAGGCGGGCGGTCTCGATGGCGCGGTGGTGGTCGTACGGGACCGCCAGCCGGGCCGCCGCCGCCGTCGCCCGCCCGGCCGCGCGGCGGGCCGCCCGGTGCCGGCCGGCGGCGGCCAGCACGAGCGCGTCCGCCCAGCCGAGGCGGGCGGCGGCGCCCGGGTTGCGGGCCAGGTAGCGGGAGAGGTACGGGCGCAGGCGGCGGGCCAGGGCCCGGTCGTCGCGGGCGTGCTCCCAGAGCAGCTCGGCCAGGCCGGTCCAGCATTCGAGCATGCCGGGCTGCGCGGCGGGCAGCCGGGCCGCCAGCTCCAGCGCCTCGGCCAGCGCCTCCCGCGCCGGGCGCAGGCCGAGGCGGGCGGCGGCGGCGACCAGGCGCATGCGCTGGATCGTCCGGCCGGCGTCGCTGTCGCGCAGGCCGAACGCCTCGCCGTGCGTACGGCGGCGCTCGGCCGAGGCGTGGGCGGCCGCCAGGACGCCCGCGATCTCCTCCGGCCGCTCGGAGGGGGCGGCGCGGAGGCGGAGAAGGGCCTCGGCGCGGCCGGTCAGGCACCAGTGGCGGCCGATGTCGTCGCCGCCGACCCGGCGGACCGCCAGCTCCTCCGTGGCGGCGTACAGCTCCGCCGCCACGGCGAAGTCGCCCCGCCACAGGGCGGTCTCGGCGAGCATGCCCGCGCAGTTCTCCGCCGTACGCGGGTCGAGCGTGCGGTCCCGGCACTCGGTGAACGAGCGGCGGGCGTCCTCGAACGCGCCCGCGTGGAGCCGGTCGAGGCCGCGTGCCAGGTGGGCGCGGCTCGCCGCGTCCGTGGGGTGCCGCAGGCCGGACAGGGCGCGGTCGGCGAGCGTGCCGTAATGGTCGGCGAGCCGGCGGAGGCGGGCGATGCGGGCGATCGTCGCGAAGTTCGCGCGGGCCTCCGCCTGTAACGCCGGGTCCGCCGCGCGGTCGGCGGCGTTGAGCTGGCGCAGCGAGGCCAGCAGCATGGTGGGCAGGTCCTGCTGGAGGAAGGCGAGCCTGGCCAGCAGGGTCAGCGCCTGCGCCGCCTCGGCCCCGCCCCGGCGCGAGACCTCGGTCCGGCTCGGGGTCCCGGTCCGGCTCGGGGTCCCGGTCCGGCTCGGGGTCTCGGTCCGGCTCGGGGTCTCGGTCCGGCTCGGGGTCCCGGTCGGGTTCGGGGTCTCGGTGCGGTGCCGGGGGTGGTGGGTGAGGTGGTGGGCGATCTGGTGGAGGGCGGCCCCGGCGGTGGCGACGGCGATGGGCGCGGGGGAGGCCGGGAGGGGTTCGCCCAGGGTGGCGAGCGCGGCGCGGGCCAGGCGGACGGCCTCGCCCTCCCTGGCGAGCTGGTGCTCGCTCAGCGCCGCCATCCACGACCAGCGGGCCCGCAGGTGCGCCGCCTCCGGCGTCCTGGCCAGGTGCTCGTGGACGACGGCCGCCGACTCCTCGTACAGGCGCAGCCGCAGGCACAACGTCCAGTAGTGGTCCAGGAAGCGGGGGTGGCGCGACGCCTGCCAGGCCAGCCGGAGGTTGTCCAGCTCGGGGGCGAGCACGCGGACGGCCTCCGGGTCCGCGCCGTCCCGCAGGCCCGTGGCGTGGCGGTCGAGCAGGCGGGCGAAGTGCGCGGCGTGCCGCTCGCGGGCGGCCCGGCGCCGCTCGGGCGACAGCCGGGCACCGGCGAGCTGCTGGACGAGAGGGTGGACGGCGTACCGGCCGGCCGGGGTGAGCTGGATCACGCTGTGGTCCACCAGGCGGACGAGCACCGCCGGCGTCGTCGCGGCGACCTCCAGCGCGGCCCGCAGCGTGCACCCGCCGCCGAACACCGACAGCGCGGCCAGCGCCTCCTGCCCCGCCCGGTCCAGCAATCCCCACGAGGTGTCGAACACGGCCCGCATCCCGGCGTGACGGGGCCGGGCGGCGGGCCCGGGAGCGGCGAGCAGGCCGGGGTCCGCGCCGAGGCGCTGGGCCAGCTCCGCGCACGGCACGGCCCGCAGCAGGCCGGCGGCCAGCTCGACGGCCAGCGGCAGGCCGCCGGTCGCGGCGCAGATCGCGGCCACGTGCGCGGCCTCCCGGCCGGCGTCGAACGTCGGCTGCGCGCGTGGCGCCCGCGCCGCGAACAGCGCCTCGGCGTCGGCGGGCGGCAGCTCCTCCACCCGGACGACGTGCTGGCCGGGCAGGTCCGGCCGCCGCCTGCTGGTGACCAGCACGCGCACGCCGGGGGCGTGCCGCAGGATCCTGGCGATGAACGGGTCGAAGGCCGGCAGGTGTTCGAGGTTGTCCAGCACGAGCAGGGCGCGGCGGCCGGCCAGGGCGGCGAGGAGGAGGTCGGCGGCGGGGCGGGGCGGCGAGAGGTCGACGCCGAGATGGCGGGCGAGCGTCGTGACGGCCGCCTCCGGCCGCACCCCGGCGAACGACACGAACGCGACATCCTCCCCCGGCCCCCCGGCCCGGCCGGCGACCGGGGGAGAGGGGGCGCCCCCACCGAGCCCCCCGGCCCGGCCGGCGACCGGAGGAGAGGGGGCGCCCCCACCGGGCCCCCCGGTCCCCGGCCCGGCACAGCGGGGGACGGCGAGGGCGAGGCGGGTCTTGCCGATGCCGCCCGGGCCGAGCAGGGTGACCAGGCGCTCGCGGGCCAGCAGGTCGCGGATCCGCCGGACGTCACCGTCCCGGCCGACCAGGGCGGTGCCCGGCACGGGCGGGGCGGCGGCCCGCCGGGCGGGGCGCGGGATCGCCGCCAGCTCCCGCCGCAGCGCCAGCGTCTCGGGCGCGGGCTCGACGCCCAGCTCGGCGGCGAGCCGCCGCCGCAGCTCCTCGTAGCAGGCCAGCGCCGCCGCGCGGTTGCCGCCGGCGGCCAGGCGGGCGATCAGCAGCCGGTGCGCCTCCTCGTCGTACGGGTCCAGCTCGGCGACCAGCCGCGCCAGCCGCGTCACCTGCCCGCCGTCCGCGCCCGTACAGCCCTGCCCCCCGGCGCGGACGAGCGCCTCCCGCAGCAGCAGCCGCACCCGCCGCCGCTCGGCCTCCAGCCATCCGGAGAAGGCGGGGGCGTCGCGGAAGGAGACGCCGTCCAGGAACTCGCCGCGCCACAGCCGCAGCGCGCCCTCCACCGTCGGCTCCCGGCTGAGCTGCCGGTGGTCGACGAAGCAGGCGTCCTCGGCGCGCAGGCGCACCTGGTCGCGGTGGATGTCCAGCCAGCCGCCCACCTCCCTGCGCAGCTCGGACAGGGCCAGCCGCAGGCTGCCCCGGGCGTTGGCGTCGGGCCGCTCGCCCCACAGCAGGCCGGCCAGCTCGGCGCGCGGCCGGGCGCCGGGCACGGCGGCGAGGTAGCAGAGCAGGGCCCGGCTCTTGGCGGAGCGGATGCCCACGGGCGTTCCTCCGACGGCCAGCTCGGGGGTGCCGAGCAGCAGCAGGGTCAGCGACTTCGCCATGGCCGCACGGTAGGCGGGGGCGGCGCGCGCGGCTGTGGGAAAGGGCACACAACACGTGTGTTCCGTGCCACTGACCTGCGTGCTCACGATCGGCTCACGGTGGCCCGCCCACTCTGGTGCCCGTTCCGCGAAGGCCGCGGAGCACCGGACGCAAGGAGAAGTCAGCATGCGCTCTCACAAGCTGGTCGCAGCTCTCGCCCTGGCCGGCGGGATGGTCGCCCCCGTGCTGGTGGCCACGGGCCCGGCGCACGCCGCGGGCTCGTGCCGCGTGGACCTCTACGACATCGACGCCAACAACGTGGCCGAGCGGGACGGCCAGGACGAGCTGCGCTTCAAGGTGGACGGCAACCTGTTCCCGAAGTTCGGCGCCAAGTACTTCGCCATGCGCAGCGGCGACGACGGCGACCCCGCCGACTTCGGCAACCCGACCACGCTCCTCGTGGGCACCGAGAACGTCTCGTTCGACCTGCGCGAGGTCACCCCGCCGATCATCGGGGAGGGCGACAGCCTGGGCTCCGCGATCGCCCACGGCACCACGTGCGCCGGGCTGGCGGTCGGCGCGACCACCACGGAGACCACCATCGTGGACGGGCACGACGAGACCGACTACACCTACACGGTCAGGCTGAAGCTGACCGGCCAGTAGCCGGCCCCCGCGGACGAAGGCCCCGCCCGGTCCCCGCGGGGCCTTCCCGCGTGCCGGGCTCAGTGCCGGAAGGGCCCGCTCACCTCGTACGTGATGCCGCCCGTCCCGGCCGAGGCCCCGCTGGTGCCGCGCTGGGAGGAGAAGTACAGCCGGGTGCCGTCGGGGGAGAAGGCGGGCCCGGTGATCTCCGACTGGGCCTGGCCGTCGAGCCGCATGACCGGGGCGACGACGCCGTCCGGCGTGATGATGTTGATCTCCATGTTGCCGCCGTCCTCGGCTACGTAGAGGTCGCCGGAGGGCCGGCCGGTGATGTTGTCCACGCCGTCGAGGGTGCCGGTGCCGTCGTAGATCGCGGTGACGGTCTGGCGGGCGACGTCGTACGCCCACACCTTGCGGTCGCCCTTGGCGGTGAAGTAGCAGATCCCGTTCGCGTAGTGGCAGCCCTCGCCGCCGCTGAAGTGGCGGGCGGCGGCGACCTGGTGCCGGGTCTGGGTCTCCAGCACGGCGGGGCCGGGATCGGGCACCTGGCGCCACTCGACGGCGTCGCCGCCCGCGCCGCAGAGCACGTCGAGCCGGCCGCTGGACAGGTCGCCCCAGGTGGTGGGGGTGAAGCGGTAAAAGCAGCCGTCGCTCTCGTCCTCGGTGAGGTAGACGACCCGGTGGTCGGGGTCGCAGGCGGCGGCCTCGTGCTTGAAGCGGCCCATGGCGGGGCGGGGCTGGGCGGCGCGCGAGCCGTACGGGTCGGTCTCGTACACCCGGCCGCGGAAGACCTCCTCGCACGACAGCCAGGTGTTCCAGGGGGTGGCGCCGCCCGCGCAGTTGAGCGTGGTGCCGCTGAGGATGCGATAGGCCCGCTCGATCGACCCGTCGGCCCGGAACTTGATGGCCGAGGCGCCGCCGACCAGCGGCACCTCGGAGTTGGACACGTAGATCCAGCCGGTGCCGTCGGCGAAGCAGGCGCCGCCGTCCGGGGCGGGGTGCCAGAGGGTCCCGCCGACGGACCGGCCGGACCTGGCCACGATCCGGCCGGTGAACCCGGCGGGCAGCGCCATGCCGTTCGCGTCGGGCGCGCCGAGCGGCCCGTACGGGCTCGCGCCGGCCGAGACCCTGGAGACCCCGGCGGCCATCGAGACGGCGGCGTCGTGCCACACGGCGCCGGAGAAGGCCACGGCGCCGAGCCCGGCCGAGACGGTGCGTAAGAAGGTACGGCGATGCATCATCCCTGCTCCATCCGCTGCCGTCCGGTGGGGGCGTTTCGCGGCAGCAGACACACGATCGTCCACGGACGCCCCTTTGTGAACCGGGCGGCGGATGAATTCCGGATGGCGCTAGGCGGCTCCCGGCCGCCACATCGGCCAGTACATGGTGCCGTCCGGCAGCGCGAACGGCTCGCGTACCCGGTAGCCGTGGCGGGCGTACAGGTCGCGGCTGCCGGTGCTGCTGGCCTCCAGGTACGCCGCCCCGCCGTCCAGCCGCCCGTGCTGGTGGCGCAGCAGCGCCGAGCCGAGCCCCTGGTCCTGCCGGTCGGGGTGGACGGCGAGGAAGGCCAGGTAGTGGTGCGGCTCGGCGGGGCGGTGCCGCGCGAAGAGCGCGTCGAGCGCCTGGAAGCGCTCCAGCCACTCACCGGTGGCCTCCGCCAGGCGGCGGTCGTAGTCGCGGATCGGGGGCGGCGGCACGGCGTGCGGGAGCCAGACGGCGACCGCGCGGCCGTCCTCGGCGAGGTGGATCTCGCCGTGCTCCAGGGCGTGCTCGACCAGGAGGTGGTAGGCGGCGGTGAGGACGCGGTGCCGCTCCCTGCGGTCGGGCACCAGGTAGGTCACGACCTTGAGCCCGGCGAACGCGGTGGCGATCAGCTCGGCGACCCGGGTGACGTCGGCGGCCGACGCCGGCCGGACGTCCGGGCGCATCGTGAAGGTCTCTTTCATGGCGCTGTTCTCCTCCGATCAGGCGGGGGTCCTGTGCGGTGGTCGTTTCGGCGCTCGTCCCGACCCCGAGCGTAGACGGACGGCCGCCCGGCGCGCAGGACGAGCGCCCGAACCGCCCCGCCGGCGCTGGCGTGTCTCTTACGTCCTTGGGAGATCCACTTGTCCTGGGCTCGGGTACGGGTGCCGTGATCACAACCAGGAGGCACCGGAGATGGCCGATTTTCCCATCGTCATCGGTATCAACCGCACACAGGACGGATCCATCGCCGTCGCGGTCGGCGACTCGGGCATGTACAGCCTGCAGAAGGAGCGCGTCAGCCGCCGCAAGCACCACTGGGGCCGGCCCGGCGACCTGCCCGACCGCTACCTGCCCGCGATGCCGCTGCTCAAGGAGCCCGTGGACCTCGTGGTCGAGGGTTACTCCTCCGACACCGAGATCGAGAACCTGGAGGAGTACCACGAGGAGCTGCGCGAGACCCTCAGCCTCAAGGAGGACGCCCCGATCATCCAGGTCTCGCACCACCTGAGCCATCTCTACAGCGCCTTCCACCCCTCGCCGTTCGAGCAGGCGGCCGGCCTGGTCGTGGACAACCAGGGCAGCCCCGTCCGGCACTTCACCGAGGCGTTCACGCCGCCGCCGGGCGCCGGCGGCGACCTGCTGGAGGTCAGTTCCTTCTACCGCTGCACCCGCGACGGCGTCGAGTGCCTGGCCAAGCAGCTCTGGGACGGCGACTGGTCGGCCCCCGCCGGGCTCGGCTGCTTCTACGCCCTGCTCACCAAGGCGCTCTGGCCGGAGGGCGAGGGCAACGAGGGCAAGGTCATGGGCCTGGCCCCGTACGGCGACCCGTACGCGCTCGGCCTGCCGGAGCTCGACGTGCGCGAGCACGAGGTGCTGATCCCGCCCGCGTGGACGGAGCTGCTCACCCGCCGCGAGGGTTTCCTCTACGAGCCGGGCGGCGAGCCGTTCCGCCGCGCGGCGAACCTGGCCGCCGCCGGGCAGCGCGCCTTCGAGAACGCCCTGTCCGCCCTCGCCGGCTGGCTGCACGCCAGGACCGGCCTGGACCGGCTGGCCTTCGCCGGCGGCACCGCGCTCAACTGCTCGGCCAATGGCCTGCTCATCAGGCGGGGGCCGTTCCGGGAGGTCTTCATCCCGCCGAGCCCGCACGACGGCGGCACCGCGATCGGCTGCGCCCTGTACGGGCTGGAGGCCGTGCTCGGCCTGCGCGGCCGCTGGCGCTGGAACGACGACTTCCTCGGCCCCGACCCGGACGAGAGCGAGATCGCCGCCGCCGTCGGCAGCCTGCCCGACGGCCTGGTGGCCGAGCAGCCGGAGGACCTGATCGGCACGATGGTGGCGCTGCTGGAGGACGGCCGCGTCGTGGGCCTGCACCAGGGCCGCAGCGAGTCCGGGCCGCGCGCCCTCGGCAACCGCAGCATCATCGCCGACCCGCGTAGGCCCGACATGCAGGACTACATCAACTACGAGGTGAAGGGCCGCGAGTGGTTCCGCCCGCTGGCCCCGCTCGTGCTCGCCGAGCACGCCGGGCACATCTTCGACGTGGACCGGCCCGCCCCCTTCATGCAGTACGCCGCCGACGTCCGCCCCGAGTACCGCGAGCTGCTGCCCGGCGTCACCCACGTGGACGGCACCGCGCGGCTGCAGACCGTGGAGCCGCGGCGCACGCCGTTCCTGCACGCGCTGCTCACCCGCTGGTACCAGCGCACCGGCCTGCCCGTGCTGATCAACACCTCGCTCAACGGCCCCGGCCAGCCGCTCACCGAGACGCCGGAGCACTCGATCGACACGCTGCGCACGACCGGCATGCACGCGCTGGTGATGCCGCCGTACCTGATCAGGAAGGTGGACTGAGCGGCGGCTCCGCCCGGCTGAGGCGGTCGAGCACGTTCGCCGTGATGCGCCCGACCGCCGCCGAGCCGTCCAGGCCGCGCGCCCAGTCGGTGGTGGCGCCGTTGAAGACGGTGCCGCCCGCCTGGTAGAGCCCCATGGTGGCGGCTCGGTTGCCGAACCCCCACCCGGCCGCCGCGCAGTCGCCCACCGCGAGGATCGTGAACCCGTCCGGGGTGCCGTCCGCGCCCGTCGGCACGTGGGGCGGCGGGGCCGCGCGGTCGAACTCGGCCCCGTCGCACTCGTAGCCCACCAGGCACTCCTCCAGCCCGAACAGGTCGCCCTCGCGCAGCCCCGTGCCCTCGTACACCCAGTGGCCGGCGTGCTGGACGCTGTAGCCGACCGGCAGGGGGTGGTCGTCGCGGTCGCGCTCGCCGCCGTTGCGGAAGCTGACGCCGATCAGCTCGTTCTCCGGCGGCCCGTGCTCGTGCCAGAAGCCGGTGCGCTCGAAGGTGACCTCGTCGTGGAAGACCACCCGCCACCAGCAGGTGTTGCCGCCGAAGAAGGCGGCGTTGCGCCCGGCCGCCACGTGCCGCGACACCGCCGCCCGCATCGCCTCGCTCCAGTACTCGTCGTGCCCGGCGCTGACCAGCAGCCGGTACGGCTCCAGCAGCGCGTCGCCGTCCCGGTGCAGGTCCAGGTCCGTGCAGTAGTCCACCTGGTAGCCGCGCCGGGCCAGCCACGCCGCGAAGCGGCCGTCCCAGTGGGCGAACGTCTGGCGCGGCGTCGGGTCGTACGGGTCGAAGTTCGCCACGTCGTACGGGATCGCGCCGGTGCCGCCGCCCGGCCGGTGCAGCGACACCCCGGGCGCCGGATCGCCGGGGACGTCCCCAGGCTGTGGATGGTCGTACAGGCACCAGCCGCCCGAGACGTTGTAGGCGTGGTAGGTGAGCAGCGGCAGCTTGTAGAGGATCGGGGCCGACGGGGCGGCAGGACGGACCACGAACAGCGCCTGGGCCTCCGGGGCGTACGCGCCGGTGCGGCAGGAACCGGCACGGTCGTGCCCGGTGCCGTCGCCCTCCACCAGCACCGCCACGTACACGCCCGGCTCGGCCGGGGCGGGCAGCTCGTGACCGGCCCACGCCCGCAGCGGCTCGCCCCGGGGGCCGGTGCCGTCCCTGCCCCAGTCGTGCGCGGGCAGGTGCGGCGGCGCGTCCGAGCCGGGCAGCCAGGGCGACGTCCCGCACGCGGTCAGCCCGTCGCCGCACCGGTGGAACTCCACCCGGAAGCGCGGCGCGTCCGTCGCCGCCCGCAGCGTCAGGGTCCCGCCCGCGCGCGGGCTCGGCTGCTCCACATAGCCTCGGATCACATCGCCCGACCTACCCCGCCAGGCGACACGAAATAGCAGGTCAGCGTATGTATTGGGTTTGCCGCGCGGTGCCCGGTACGGTCGGGGCCATGCGCGCGTACCTGGTGGCCCTCACGGTTTCGGCCGCGCTGTCCTGCGCGTGCGGAGGCCCGGCGGCCTCCCGGGCGCCCGAGGCGGCGCAACCCGCCACGCCCTCCACCCCGTCCTCCACCGCCGCCTCCCCGCTGCGCGGCAGGACGGTCGTCCTCGATCCTGGCCACAACGGCGGCAACGCCTCCCACCCGCGCGAGATCAACCGCCAGGTGGACGTCATCAACGGCCGCAAGGCCTGCAACACCACCGGCACCGAGACCGCCGACGGCTACTCCGAGCACGCCTTCACCTGGGACGTCGCGAGCCGGCTCAAGCCGATCCTGGAGCGCATGGGCGCCAGGGTCGTGCTCACCCGGCCGGACGACAAGGGCGTCGGCCCGTGCGTCACCGAGCGGGCGGCCATCGGCAACCAGGCCCGCGCGGACGCGGTCCTGTCCATCCACGGCGACGGCGCGGCGGCCGGCGGGCACGGCTTCCACGTGATCACGCCGGGCCTGCTGCGCGGGCACAACGACGAGGTCGTCCAGCCCTCCCGCGAGCTGGGCCGTGCCGTCCGCGACGCCTACCGCGCCGGCACCGGCCTGCCGTACGCGACCTACACCGCCAAGGACGGCCTGCAGACCCGCACCGACCTGGGCGGCCTCAACCTGTCGACGCGGCCGGCCGTCTTCATCGAGTGCGGCAACATGCGCAACCCGGGCGACGCCGCCAAGCTCTCCAGGCCGGCCTTCCGCCAGCGCATGGCCACCGCGCTGGCCGCCGGGGTGCGCGACTTCCTGACCTGACCGCCTGGCCTGACCGCCTGACCTGACCGCTCAGCCGCCGTCGCCGGTGGTGCCGTAGGCGCGCAGGAACGCCTCCACCCCCGCCGCCGCGAGCCGGTCGAGATCCGCCTCCGCGTAGTGCTCGCCCGCCCCCCAGAACATGACCTTGTTCACCGGGATCCACAGCAGCAGCCCGACGAAGTGCTCGGCGGCCAGCCGCGGGTCGTCCAGGCGCAGCAGCCCGCGTCCGGCCAGCCGCTCGAACGCCAGGGACAGGGTGTCCAGCGAGCGCTCGAACCCCTGCTGGTACCAGGTGCGCCCGAGGTCGGGGAAGCGGTCGGCCTCGGCGATCACCAGCCGGCGCAGGCGCAGCAGGTCGGGCCGCATGATCGAGTCCAGGAACCTGCGGGCCAGCTCGCCGAGGTCCTTCTCCAGGTCGGTGCTGTCGTCCAGGGCGGTGGTCACCATCCTGGCCAGCCCTTCCACCTGGTCGGTGGTGTCCAGGATGAGGCTGGTGAAGAGCTGCTCCTTGTCCGTGAAGTGCTTGTAGACGGTCTGCTTGGACACCGACGCGAGCGCCGCCACCTCGTCCATGCTCGTGCCCACGTAGCCGTTGCGCAGGAACACCGGCCGCGCGGCCTCCATGATCTGCCTGCGCTTCCGTGCCGCCCGCCCGTCCTCTTCCGCCGTCATGGCCGCCCTCTCTCGCGTTCCTGGAGAAATAGTACTAGACAGTTCCGTACTGGCATGAGTACTGTACCGTCTAGTTCCAGAGCTGACCAGGGAATCACCAGAAAAGGAGCGGGCACGTCATGAGCGACCTTCAGCAGCGGGTGCAGGAAGCGGCCGACCGGCTCGTCGAGTCCGGCGACGAGCGCGGGCTCCAGGTGGCGGTCTACCGCGACGGCGAGCAGATCGTGGACGTGGTGGCCGGCGTGGCCGACCCCGGGACCGGGCGGCCCGTCACCTCCGACACCCCCTTCTACAACTTCTCCATCGGCAAGGGCGCCACCGCGACCGTCGCGCACGTCCTGGCCGAGCGCGGGCTGTTCGGCTACGACACGCCGGTGGCGGAGTTGTGGCCGGAGTTCGGCAAGCACGGCAAGGAGGGCGTGACCGTGCGGCACGTCCTGTCGCACACGGCGGGCGTGCCCGGCGTGCCGCTCGACACCACGCCGGAGGACGTGTGCGACTGGGGCACGATGGTCGCCGCGCTGGAGGAGGCCGAGCTGTGGTGGGAGCCGGGCACCAAGGTCGGCTACCACGCCTACACCTTCGGCTTCCTCGTCGGCGAGATCGTCCGCCGGGTCACCGGCAAGCCCATCTCGCAGGTGTTGCTGGAGGAGGTCAGCGGCCCGCTCGGCGTGGCCGGCGAGCTGTACTTCGGGATGCCGGAGGCGGAGCACGCCCGGCTGGCCCGGCTGGAGGACGCGCCCGTGGACATGTCGGCCTTCGCCGAGATGCCGGATGACCTGCCGATGTTCAAGGCCGGCCCGATGACGCTCATGCCGACCGCCGCCCTCGGCAGCCGGCCCGACTACCTGTCCGCCGACATCCCGGCCGGCGGCAAGACCTCGGCCCGGGCCATCGCCCGCATGTACGCCGCCCTGCTCGGCGAGGTGGACGGCGTCCGCCTGATCGGCCCCGGGCGGCTGCGCGAGGCCACGGCCGTCGTCTCCAGCGGGATGGACGAGATCTTCGGCATGCCGTCGGCCTGGGGCCTCGGGTACGCCATCGGCGACCCCACCTCCACGCCCGAGGCGACCCCGACCGTCTTCGGGGTGCCGGGCGCGGGCGGCAGCGCGGCCTGGGCCGACACCGCGACCGGCCTCGCGTTCGCGCTGACCAAGAACCGCCTCACCAACGACTTCGCCGCCGTCGAGGCGATCAGCAAGCTCGTCACCGGCCGGTGAGGCCCCGCCCGGAACGGGTGCCGGTGCGGGGGCGGGGGCGGGGGTGGGAACGGGGGCGGGAGCGGGGGACGGTCAGGGCTCGCGGCACAGGGGAGCGCCGCCGACCACGCACGCGATGCCGTCGAGCTGCACGCTGAGCAGGATCCCGTTCATGCAGAGCACGAGCACGAGGTCACGCCGTGCCGGATCGGCCAGCACGACCTGGCCGACGACGCCATTGTCCAAGATCACGGTGGGGCGGCCTGCCGCGTAGTCCATGCCCTCGTGACTCCTCTCCGAGAGGGACCGGCCCCCGCCGGACCCTTCCCCACCAGGATGCACAGGCGAGGGCCGCCACCGCATCGGCCATCCGGCTCTCTTTCCCCTCCGGGGCCGCTTTTTCTGGCGGAACGAGGTCCGGCCGGCCGCGCGGGCGGCCTCAGAGCCGGATGCCCTTGATGATCGCACCCAACTGGGAGCGGAACGGCTCGCCGGCCATCACCGTGACGACGACGCCCCTGCGCTCGACCCATCCGGCGTAGAGCCCGGCCCCCAGCGCGCCGTCACCCTCTTGGACGAGCGCCGTCCGGCCGCCGAACCGGACGGTCCGCGGGTCGCCGGAGAACGTGCCGAGATCGAACGGGGCGTTCCTGAGCTGGCCCAACCGGCGCGCCTGCGGCCAGCACACCACCCGCACCCACAACGAGCGGTGCCGGCGGTCCACGTCGTCACGGTCGTCGGACCACTGGTAGCCGTACTCGGTGATGCCGCCGTGGCGGTTCACCACGACCTGCCCGTAGGTGAACCCCCGGGGAAGGTGGTCCACCCGGACGCCCCTGATCGCGGTGGCGCCCCTCGGCGGCCGGTCGGTCCTCGCGTCGAACGAGCGCCTGGCCTCCGCCTTGGACGGGCTCGGGCAGGAGGGGCGGTGCGCGGTGGCCCCGGCGGGGGCGGCGACCAGGGTCGCGGCGAGCGAAGCGGCGGCCGACAGGGCCAGGAGCCGCTGGAAGGTGTTCATGCCCGGGTTGGATGCGGCGCCGGCCGCGAAGGTTCGGCGCTTTCGGGGACCCGGCTCAGTAAGTTTCTCCGTACGTCTTCAGGTCGATGCCGGTCGCGAACTTGTCGGTCATCTTCTGCATCACAGTCAAGAGCAGGCGGTACTTGAACATCCAGTTCCGCATCCGGATCCTCGACGGGGTGCCGGGCGCGAGGAAGGGGCCGGCGTTGCCGTTCCTGGCGATCCTGGCGTACGGGCGCATCTGGCGCTCGTACGCGGCGAATGCCCTGCGGTGATCGCCGCCCGCCGCCGCCAGCTCGCCGGCCAGCACGTACGCGCCCACCACGGCCAGGCCGGTACCGAAGCCCGCCAGCGTGTTGCCGTACGCCGCGTCCCCCAGCAGCACCACCCGCCCCCGGCTGTAGGCGTCCACGCCGACCTGGCTGAGCGAGTCCAGGTACACGCCGGACGACCGCTCCACCGCCTCCATCACCTCGGGCACCCGCCAGCCCATCCCCGCGTAGACGCGGGCCAGGACGTCCTTCTGCTGGGCGGCGTCGTAGCGGTCGTAGTCGAGCTGCCCGGAGGCGAAGACGAAGAACGCCGGCGCCTTCGGCCCGCCCACGGCCACCATCCGGCCGGGCTCGTTGTACATCTTCGGCGAGCCGAAATCCCGGTCGAGATCGACGAGGGCGTAGTAGTGGCCGAGGAAGCGCACGTGGTCCCGTTCGGGGCCGAAGACCAGGCGGCGGACGTTGGAGTGGATGCCGTCCGCGCCCACCACCAGGTCGAACGTGCGGGGCGCGGCGCGCTCGAAGGTCACGTGCACGCCGTCCTGGGTCTCGGTGAGCGAGGTGATCGAGTCGCCGAAGACGTACGCGCAGGCCGGCGCGGTGCGCTCGTACAGCAGGCGGGCCAGGTCGCCGCGCCTGATCTCCAGCTCGCCGCCGGTGAACTCGCCGGGCAGGACCGCCAGCGTGCGTCCGGCGGCGTCGACGATGCGCTGGTCGGTGCCGCCGGTCTGGAGCGCGCGGACGTCGTCCAGGATTCCCATGCGGGACAGGACCGTCCGGTGGGTCGCGCCCTTGAAGTCCACGGCCTGGCCGCCGGGGCGCAGGGCCGGGGCCTTCTCGACGACGGTGACCGCGTGGCCGTGGCGGATCAGCCAGTGGGCGAGGGCGGGGCCGGCGATGCTCGCGCCGGAGATGAGGATGCTCGCGTTCTTCATGCGCCGAGCCTCGCGGCCGGCGCTGACAGCCCGCCGATCACCGGCTGACAGCCGCCGGCGCCTCCGTCAGCGCTCCTCGGGCCGGGGGTTCAGCGGGCGTTCGCCAGCAGGTGCAGGGCCTCGGTCCGGTTCATGGCCGCGCCCTTGGCGTACGCGGCGGCGAAGCCGTCCGCGCCGAGGACGGCGGTGGCGCGGGCGGCGGTGGCGGCCACGTCCGGGTCGCCCGCGACGGCGATGCCCCGCAGCGCCACCCCGACCCCGAGCAACATCGCCGCCCGCCCGGCGTCCCAGGAGGGGTTCCCGGCGGTGTCCCCGGCGGTGTCCCCGGGGGTGTTCCTGGGGGTGTTCCTGGGGGTGTCCCCGGCGGTGTTCCCGGCAGCGGGCAGGAGGGTGGCGCCGGCCAGGCCCTCGGCGGCGGTGGCGAGGTCGTCGGCCAGCGGGGACGCCAGGACGGCGGCCAGCGCCTCGCGGTGCCTGCGCACCGCCCCGGCCGCGTCCCCCTCCGCCTCGGCGAGCCGGCCGAGGGCCGTCAGCACCCGCGACCTGACACCGGCGGCGGTGAACGCCCCGGCCTCCGAGGCGATCCTCAACGCGACGGCCAGCCGCTCGGCGGCCTCCTCCAGGAAGCCACCACCCGTATCCCCAGGCGAGCCGGCATGGGGGGACGGGGGCGGGAAGGAGAGCGCCACGTGACCCCGCTCGTCGGGCGAGCCGGGATGGGGGGACGGGGGCGGGAAGGAGAGCGCCACGTGACCCCGCTCGTCGGGCGAGCCGGGATGGGGGGACGGGGGCGGGAAGGAGAGCGCCACGTGACCCCGCTCGTCGGGCGAGCCGGGATGGGGGGACGGGGGGTTCTGGAGGAGGGCGTGACGGCGGCGGGCGATCTCGGCCAGGCGCAGGTGGATCCTGGCCGTCAGGGCCGGCCGGCCGGTTCGCCTGGCCAGCTCGGCCGCCCGGTCGCAGTCGGCGCGCGCGCCCTCCAGGTCGCCGGCCCGCCAGCGGGCCTCGGCCCGGTGGTCGAGGACGTCCACCAGCTCCTCCGTCGCGTCCAGCTCCTCCAGCAGCCCGATCGTGTCCCGCCAGAGCCGCATCGCCCGCGCCGGGTCGCCGCGCCAGCTCGTGATCAGCGCCAGCCAGTCGAGCGCCTGCGCCTTCCCCCAGCGCTCGCCCACCGCGTCGAAGTCCGCCAGCGCCCTCTCCAGCTCGCGCTCGGCGGGCCCGACCCGGCCGCGCAGCAGGGCGAGCAGCGCCTGGCCCAGCCGGTTCAGCGCCCGGCTCCACGGGTCGGCGGGCAGCAGGAGCCCGGCGTCCTCGCCCTCCTCCGGCGGCCCGGCGACCATGCCCCACAGCGCGAGGCCGAACCGGTGGCGCATCGGCCGGTCCAGCGAGGCGAGGATCGCGCGCGCCCGCTCCCAGTGCGGCGAGCCCGTCTCGGGTACGGCGTGCAGCACAGTGAGCACGTACTCCTCGCCCAGCCCGGCGGGCGGCTCGGTGCCGACCGCGGCCAGGAGGCGGGCGGCGGGCGCGACGACCTGGGCGCGCCGCCCGCTCAGCCACCAGTACATGGCCAGCGCCGCGACCAGCCGCAGCGCGACCGGCCTGTCGTGCTCGACGCTCCAGCGCAGCGCGGCCCGCAGGTTGGCGTCGTCCGCCGACAGCCGGGCCAGCCATTCGAGCTGCTCGGCCCGGTACAGGTGGTCGTCGGCCCGCCGGGCCAGCTCCAGGAACCAGGCGGCGTGGGCCCGGCGCAGCCGCTCCTCCTCGCCCGCCTCGGCCAGTCGTTCCGCGCAGAACAGGCGGATCGTGTCGAGCATGTGGTAGCGCTCGCCGTCGGTCTCCACCAGGGACTTGTCCACCAGGCCCGTCAACGGGCCGACCAGGACGTCCGCGTCCGCCGCGTCCGCCGCGTCCGCCGCGTCCGCCGCGTCCGCCGCGTCCGCCGCGTCCGCCGCGTCTGCCGCGTCTGCCGCGTCTGCCGCGTCTGCCGCGTCTGCCGCGTCTGCCGCGTCTGCCGCGTCTGCCGCGTCTGCCGCGTCCGTCGTGTCCGCCGCGCCGGTGCCGCAGACGGCCTCGATCGCCTCCAGCCGCGCCCCGCCCGCGAACACCGACAACCGCCTGGCCAGCTCCTGCTCCTCCGGCTCCAGCAGGCCCCAGCTCCACTCGACCACCCCGCGCAGCGTCCGGTGGCGGGCGGCGGCGGTGCGGTCGCCGCGCGAGAGCAGCGTGAAGCGGCCGTGCTCGGCCAGGCGGGCGGCGATCTCCGCGACGCCGAACGTCCGCACCCGGGCCGCCGCCAGCTCGATGGCCAGCGGCAGGCCGTCGAGCGCGGCGCAGATCCGCGCCACCGCGCCGAGGTTGCCGGGGCCGAGCGCGAAGCCCTGGCGCACCGCCGCCGCCCGGTCGGCGAACAGCCGGACGGCGGGGTAGGCGGCGAGGTCGCCGACCCCGGTGCCGACCCCGGTGCCGGCGCCGGGGTCGAGGGGTGGGGCGGGCAGCGGGGCGAGGGGGACGAGGTGCTCGCCGGTGATGCCCAGCGGCTCCCTGCTGGTGGCCAGGACGGTCAGGCGGGGACAGGCGGTGAGCAGGCGGCGGGCGAGGGCGGCGGCCTCGGCGACGACGTGCTCGCAGTTGTCGAGGACGAGGGTCAGCTCCCGCTCGTCCAACGCGGCCACCACCCGCTCCACGGCCATGCCCACCGCCCCCGCCGCGCCCCCGGCCCCCCCGGGCCTCCCGGGCCTCCCGGGCCCTCCGGACCCCGCGGGAGCGCCGGACCCGCCGGGAGCGCGCAGGACCGGCTCCCGCAGCCCGAGCGCCCCCAGCACCGCCACCGCCACCTGCCCACCGGCCGCGCCGGTTCCATCGGCTCTACCCGCCCCGCTGGTTCCACCGGTTCCACCCGCCGCGCCCGTTCCACCGGCTCTACCCGCCCCGCTGGTTCCACCGGCTCCACCCGCCGCGTCCGTTCCGTCGGCGGGGGGTTCCGGGGTGGTGGCGTCCACCAGTGTGAGGTCCACGAAGCACACCTCGCGTGACGGCTCCGCGCGGGTCGTGGCCTCGATGGCGAGGCGGGTCTTGCCGGTGCCGCCCGGGCCGACGATCGTCACCAGGCGGGCCCCGGCCAGCGACCGGAGGCGGGCCAGCTCCTCCTCCCGCCCCACGAAGCTGGTGAGCTGCGCCGGCGGTACGCTGCGGGCCGCCGCGGGCGCGGGCGGCGCCGTGCCGCGCAGGATCTCCAGGTGCAGGGCCGCCAGCTCGGCCGACGGGTCGGCGCCCAACTCGTCGGCGAGCAGCCGCCGCGTCTCCTCGTAGACGGCCAGCGCCTCGGCCTGCCGCCCGGCGGCGTGCAGGGCGCGCATGAGCAGCCCGCGCGCCCGCTCGCGCAGCGGGTGCGCGGCCACCAGCTCCCGCAGCGCCGCCACCGGGCTGGCCTCGGGCAGCTCCAGCTCGGCGGCCAGCAGGTCCTCCTGGGCCGACAGGCGCAGCTCCTCCAGCCGCCGCGCCTGGGCCGCCGCGAACGGCGCGTCGGAGACGTCCGCGAGCGCCGGCCCCCGCCACAGCTCCAGCGCGTCCCCGAGCACCGTGGCCGCGCCCGCGAAGAGCCCGTTCGCGAGCAGCCTGCGGCCCTCGCGGGCGAGGCGTTCGAAGCGGTGGGCGTCCACGTCCTCGCGCTCCACGGCCAGCCGGTAGCCCGTCCCGTGGAAGGCGATCAGGCCGCCGGGCAGGGCCCGCCGCAGGCGGGAGATCTGGGCCTGGACGGCGTTGGCGGCCCCGGCGGGCGGGTGGTCGCCGTACTGGCCGTCGATGAGGCGGTCGACGCTCACCGTGCGGCCGGCGTCCAGCAGCAGCAGGGCGAGCAGGGCACGCGGGCGGGGGCCGCCGAGCGGGAGCTGCCGGCCGTCGGGCGTGCGGGCCAGGACCGGCCCCAGGATGCCGAACTGCACGTCCCGATTGTCCCTCATGCCCGATGAGCAGCGAAAACGGAATTATCGGTATGACCTACCGATGCACATACGTATTTTCCGCCCGCCGGTGAGCGCTTAGCGTACGGCGGCGGACAAAGCGAAACGGTTCGCTCGCTTTCCCGACACCCCCCATCACCCCCCAGTTTCCCCGCCGTCCACGCGAGGCCCGGGCGATCCCGGGCGGCGCGGTGCCCGCCGTACGCGCTCACAAGCGCCCCGGCGGCCGGGGGAACGCCGAAAGGAGCAAGACAGCCGTGAGAAGCAAAGCCTTACTGGCTGCGGTGGCCGGCCTGGCCACAGCCGCCTCGGTGGCGTTGCAGGCGCCGCCCGCGCACGCCGCCCCGCCCGGGGCGGCCCCCGCCACAAGCGGAAGAGCGGCCGCCGACCCCGTCTCCCGCGCCGCCGCGGTGGCCGACCAGGCCGTCGCCAGCCAGCTCGACGAGCTGACCAGGGGACCGGACGAGGCATACAGCCGGGTCTCGGTCACGCCGGGCGCGAGCGACATGTTCTACGTGGCGTACGAGCGCACGTACAAGGGACTGCCCGTGGTGGGCGGCGACGCGGTCGTGGTCACGGACGCCGCCGGGCACGTCAGGGACACGGTCGCGGCCTCCGGGCCGAGCCCGCGCGACGTGCCCGTCAAGGCGAAGATCGACGCCGCCCGCGCCACCGAGGTGGCCAGAACGAAGCTGTCACGGGTGGACGACACCGCGGCGCCGCGGCTGGTCGTGCTGGCCTGGGGCGAGCGGCCCCGGCTGACCTGGGAGGCCGTGGTCAGCGGCCTCGTCGACGGTAAGCCGAGCATCCAGCACGTCTTCGTGGACGCCCGCACCGGCAAGATCGCCGACTCCTACGACCTGGTCCGCGCGGGCACCGGCAACGGCTACTACTACGGCCAGGTCACCATCCAGACCAGCGGTTCGGGCAGCTCGTACTCGATGACCGACAGCACCAGGCCCGGCCTGCAGTGCGGCGGCCAGAACGGCAGCCCCTACACCGGCCCCGACGACTCCTGGGGCAACGGCTCCGGCACCAACCTGGAGACCGCCTGCGTGGACGCCCTCTACAGCGTGCAGCGCGAATGGGACATGCTGCGCGACTGGCTGGGTCGCAACGGCATCAACGGCAGCGGCCGCGGCTTCCCCGCCCGCGTCGGGCTGAGCGACGTCAACGCCTACTGGAACGGCAGCTACACCAACTTCGGCCACAACCAGGCCAACAGCCAGCAGGCGACGTCCATCGACGTCGTGGCCCACGAGTTCGGCCACGCGATCTTCCAGACCACGCCGGGCGGCGCCGGCTCCGGCAACGAGAACGGCGGCATCAACGAGGGCACCGGCGACATCTTCGGCGCGCTCACCGAGGCCTACGCCAACCACGCCCAGGACCCGCCCGACTACCTCGTCGGCGAGGAGGTCAACCTGGTCGGCCAGGGCCCGATCCGCAACATGTACAACCCGTCCGCGCTCGGCGACCCCAACTGCTACTCCTCCTCGATCCCGAACACCGAGGTGCACTCCGCGGCCGGCCCGCTGAACCACTGGTTCTACCTGCTGGCCGAGGGAAACAACCCCGGCGGCGGCAAGCCGTCCAGCCCGATCTGCTCCGGCGGGCCGTCCTCGGTGACCGGCGTCGGCATCCAGAAGGCCGGCAAGATCTACCTGGGCGCGCTCAGCCGCAAGACCTCGACCTGGCGCTACACCAACGTCCGCGCCGCCTCGGTCGCGGCCGCGATCGAGCTGTACGGCGCCAACAGCGCCGAGTGCACCTCCACCAAGGCCGCCTGGAGCGCGGTCAGCGTGGCGGCGGCCTCCACCGAGCCCGCCTGCGGCACCGCGCCGGGCAACGACTTCTCGATGTCGCTGACCCCGTCGTCCGGCAACGCCTCGCCCGGCCAGCAGCTCACGGTCTCGGTCGGCACCCAGACCACCTCGGGCAGCGCGCAGACCGTCAGCCTCAGCGCCTCCGACCTGCCGAGCGGCACCACCGCCGCCTTCAACCCGGCGTCGGTGACCTCCGGCGGCTCCTCGACGCTGACGCTGTCGGTGGGCTCCTCCACGCCGCAGGGCACGTACCCGATCACCGTGACCGGCAGGGGCGCCACCACCCACACCGCGACGTACACGCTCACCGTCGGCCAGGGACCCGGCGGCAGTGACCCGCCGGACGTCAGCCTGTCCAACGTGAAGACGCACCTGACGCAGTTCCAGTCGATCGCGACCGCCAACGGTGGCACCCGCAGGTCCACGACCAACGGCTACCTCCAGTCGGTCTCCTACATCGAGGGCAAGCTGCGCGACGCCGGGTACACGGTGGTGCGGCAGAGCTGCTCGACGACGTACTGCACGAGCGGCGCGGGCCCGAACCTGATCGCCGACTGGCCCGGCGGCGACACGAACCAGGTCGTCATGTCCGGCGCCCACCTCGACAGCGTCGCGGCCGGCCCCGGCATCAACGACAACGCCTCCGGCTCGGCCAGCCTGCTGGAGGTCGCGCTCACGCTGGCCCAGCGCAACCCGACGCTGTCCAAGCACGTGCGCTTCGGCTGGTGGACGGACGAGGAGCAGGGGCTCAACGGCTCGGAGTTCTACGTGAACTCGCTCAGCTCCAGCGACCGGTCGAAGATCCAGGTCTACTACAACTACGACATGGTCGGCTCGACCAACGGCGGCTACTTCATCAACAACATCACCACGACCGGGGCCGCGTACCTGAAGGAGTTCTACGACCGGCTCGGCCTCCAGCCCGAGGAGAACACCGAGGGCGCCAACCGCTCCGACGACGCCTCCTTCCGCAACGCCGGCATCGCCAGCTCCGGCGTGGCCGCGGGCGCCAGCGCGACGAAGACGTCGGCGCAGGCCGCGAAGTGGGGCGGCACCGCAGGGCGGGCGTACGACTCCTGCTACCACTCCTCGTGCGACACCACGTCCAACATCAACGACACGGTCCTGGACCGGGCGGCCGACGCCGCCATGTACGTGGTCTGGAAGCAGGCGGCCGGCGGCAACCCGCCCACGCGTGACTTCTCGGTCTCGGCGAACCCGTCCTCCGGCACCGTCCAGGCCGGCTCGCCGGCCACCACCACGATCGCCACCACGACCACGGCGGGCACCGCCCAGACCGTGAACCTGTCGGCCACCGGCCTGCCCACCGGCGCCTCGGCGAGCTTCAACCCCGCCTCGGTGACCTCGGGCGGCTCGGCCACGATGACGATCTCCACCGCGCCGACCACCCCGGCGGGCAGCTACACCGTCACGGTGACCGGCACGGGCGAGACGGTGACCAGGACGGCGACGTACGCGCTGACCGTCCAGGGCACCTCCAACGGCCGGACCTTCACCAACGACACCGACTATCCGATCAACGACGGCGCCAACACCCAGAGCTCGATCACCTCCACGGCGACCGGCACGGCGACCTCGCCGGTCCGGCTGTCGATCACGATCAGCCACACGTGCGCGGAGGACCTCGACATCTGGCTGCGCGGCCCCAACGGCACCTGGTACGTCGTGGACCCCTACGGCGGCACCACCTGCACCCAGTACGGCACCAGGACGTTCTCCGTCCCGGTGACCCAGCAGGCGGCGGGCACCTGGGTGCTCGACATCGAGGACGTCTACACCGGCGACACCGGCTACCTGGACTCCTGGTCGATCACCGTCTGATCCGCACCCTCAGGCGGCGCGGGCCCCTGACGTACTGACCCTCCGTCAGGGCGCCCCGCCGTCCTGGAGCCCCGGCCGCCTGTCCGGCCGGGGCTCCCTGATCTCCGTCCGGGTGCGGACGCCCAGCTTGCGCAGGACCTGGGCGACGTGCGTGTCCACGGTGCGGCGCGACAGGAACAGCACCTCGGCGATCTCCCGGTTGGTACGGCCCTGCGCGACCAGCCGGGCCACCTCGCTCTCGCGCGGCGACAACACCTCGCCCCGGCCCCGCCTGGTCCGGCGGGAGCCGCCCGCGAGGGGGCCGAGGTCGCGCAGCAGGCGGCGGCAGCGGGCCGCGTCGTGGGTGGCGCCGAGCGCGGCGTACCGGTCGGCGGCGTCGGCGGCCATCCCGGCGGCGGCCTCCCGGTCGCCGAGCGCCAGCAGCGCGCCGGCCTGCGACTCGACCGCCCGGGCCGCCCCGTACGGGCGCGGCATCGCCTCGTACGCCTCCCGCGCCCGCCCGTACCAGCGCACGGCCTCCTCCCACGCCGTCCGGTCGAGGGCGGCGTCGCCGGTGGCGCGGGCGAGGGTGGCGCGGGCGGCGTGCAGGCCCGCGTGGGCCGCCGGCGCGTCCCGCCCGGCCAGGCCGGCCGCGAACTCGGCCACCAGCTCCTCCGCCTCCCGCCACCGCCCCGCCCCGAGCAGCGCGACCACGGCGGCGGGCACGAGCTGGTCGCCCCACACCCACACGCCTTTGCGCCGCAGCCGCTCCAGCCCGAGCCCGGCCTCGTGCAGCGCCGCGTCCGGGGCGCCCCTGGCCAGGTGCAGCTCCACCAGCGCGGCCGAGCCGGCCAGGGCCACCGGCAGGAAGCCGGAGTCCGCGTCCCGGACGCCGGCCGCCTCCAGGTGCTCGCGGGCCTCGTCCCACTCGCCGCGCGCCAGGGCCAGCACGCCGAGCGCCAGCCGGGCCTCGACCGCCAGCAGCGGCGCCTCGAAGGTCATCTCGACCGCTGCCAGCGCCCGCTCGCGCAGCCCGGCCCAGCGGCCGGTCAGCAGGTCGAGCCGGATCGACGACATCTCCACCAGGAACGCCGGGTAGAGCGCCCCGGTCTCCTCCGCGATCCGCCTGCTGCGCTCGGCGAACCGCTCGGCGGCGGCGTAGTGGCCGAGGGCGAGCGCGGCGTCGTACAGGTTGGAGTAGCCGCGCGCCACCTGCCGGCGCACCGCCGCGGACGGGCCGTCCACCGGCATCGCGGCCACCTGCGCGAAGGCGTCGGGGGCGCCGGTGAGCATGGCGAGGGTGACCTTGTTGGCCAGCACGGCGGCGGTCAGCTCCGGGTCCTGGTCCTCGACGAGCAGCCGCTCCGCCCGCGCCATCCACTCCTGGTGGGCGGCCAGGGGCTCCGACCCCCAGGCGGGCATGGCGAGCAGGGCCAGGCCGCGGGCGGCGAGGCTCGGGTTGTCGCGCAGGTCGGGCAGGGCGGCCAGGATCTCCTGGCGGCCCGCGGCGACCGCGCCCGCCTGGTTGGACAGCAGCACGCCGAGGTTGAGCCGGGCCTCGCCGCGTACCCGGGGGGACAGGAAGTCGTCCGAGAGCAGGTGGCGCAGGATGCGGACGACGCGGCGGTGGGACAGGCCGATCGCGGCGAGCCGGCTGAGCCGCAGCGCCAGCGGGCCGCGCGCCTCGCGCGGCAGCTTAGGGTCGGCGAGCAGCCCTTCCAGCACCTCGACGGCGAGCGGGATGTCGCCGATCGCGGCGGCGTGGTCGGCGGCGGCGGCGCCGTGCCGCTGCCAGGCCGCCAGGTCGCCGGCGCGGCGGGCGTGGTGGGCGAGCTGGACGAGCGGCGGCGGGTCGAGGGCGGCGAGGACGTCCATCGCCCGCTGGTGGGTCAGCCGCCGGTCGGGGCCGGGGATCGTGTCGTAGACGGCCTGCTGGGCGAGGGCGTGGCGGAAGGCGTACTGGCCGTCGGGGTGCTCCAGCAGCACGCCCGCCTTGAGCGCCGCGCACAGGCCGCCCTCGTCGTCGCCGCCGGGGGAGGGCTCGGCGACGGCGGCGATCAGCGGCTCGTCGGCCGGGACGCCGAGGACGGCGGCGGCGCGCACGGCGCGCAGCGCGGCCGGGGACAGCCCGGCGAGCTGCTCGGCCATGGCCTCACGCAGCAGCAGCGGCACCGCCATCCGGTCGAGCGCCTCCGGCCCGGGTAATCGCCCCTCGTCGTCGAGCAACGAGCGCATCACCTCCTCGATCACGAACGGCACCCCGGCCGTCCGCTCGTGCAGCCGGGCGGCGAACTCGGCCCCGGCCGCCGCCTGCCCGGCCAGCGCCCCGGCCAGCCGGCGCACCTCCTCGACGTCGAGCGGCGCCAGCGGGATGACCTCGCTGCGCACCCCGGGCGACCTGCGGTAGGCGTGCCCGAACGGCAGCCCGGGCACCGGCAGCTCCTCCCGCCGGAACGTCACCACCAGCGCCAGCCCGTCCGGCGGCTGCCCGATGAGGAAGCGCAGCAGGTCGCGGGTGCCGTCGTCGGCCCAGTGCAGGTCCTCGACGACGAGCACGACCGGCCCGGCCGCGGCCAGCAGCGCGTGCACGGCGCGGAAGAGCCGGTGCCGCCCGGCCCGCGGGTCGTCAGGCGCGGGCGACGGCTCGGGCGGCAGGCAGCCGGCCAGCTCGGGCAGGTACGCGCGCAGCGCCCCGGTCACCGGGCTGAGCCGGTCGGGGCCGGGCAGGGCGGGGGCGAGGTGCCGCAGCGCGTCGAGGACCGGCCCGTACGGGAACGGCTCGCGGATCTGGTGGCAGTGCCCGAGCAGGACGGTACGGTCGGCGCGGCCGGTGGCGGCCGCGCACTCGATGGCGGCCCGGACCAGCCGGGTCTTGCCGATCCCGGCCTCGCCCTGCACCTGGATGACGGCGGGCGGGCCGGTGATGGCGCTGGTGAGCGTGCGTAGGGGAACGTCCCGCCCGACCAGCGCAGGAGTAGCCAGACGTGTCATCGGGATCTCCGTAACAGTGCAGGTTTACTCCCCCTGTCGGAATACCGTTATCCACTACCGGTCAGTCCTGGTCAACCCGCCGCGACGGGACATGAACGGGCGCCCGCCCCGCGATCGTCGCGGGACGGGCGCCCGGCAGGAAGAGGGCCGCGGGCGGGAGCGCGTTTCCGCCCGCGGCCCCGCGGGGTGTCAGGCCGTCAGGAGCAGCTCGCGTTCTGCGGGGTGCTCGCCGGGCCGTTGGCGGTGAAGCCGACCGCCACGGACGCCCCGGGGGCGAGGCTCCTCGCGTAGTCCGGCCCCTTGGCGGTCCAGGTCGTGCCGGACTGGGTGACGACCGCGTTCCAGCCGTTCACCAGCGTCACCCCGGACGGGAGCGTCCAGGTGGCCGACCAGTTGCCGATGGCCGCGGTGCCGGTGTTCTTGACGGTCAGCTCGCCCTGGAAGCCGCCCTGCCAGGCGTTCGCCTGCCGGTAGGTCACCGTGCACTGCCCCGGCTGGTCGGTCGGCGTGCTGGAGGGGGTGGAGCCGCTGCCGACCGGCGGGATCAGGTACGGCTGCAGGATGGCCTGCTTGGCCTGGTTGACGGTGGTCCAGTCGTCGTTGAGTATGCCGCCGGTGTCACCGGAGTTCGGGTTCCACGACCAGTACGTGAACGACATCCCGTTGACCCCGGTGCCCGTGTACTTCATGAGCTCCTGGAGCCAGATCTTGTCCACGTTCGCGGTCAGCGTGGTGCCGAACTCGCCCATCATGATCGGGGCGATGTTCTGCTTGTAGAGGTAGCCCCAGTACTTGTCCCAGATCGCGGGCATGTTCGCCGGGTAGGACGGGTCGTCGAACCACTTCTGGTGGTAGACCGAGGTGGCGTACTCGTGGGGGGAGTAGACCAGCCGGTTGGCCACGTTCAGCCGCACCGGGAACTCGCCTGCCTTCGACAGGTTGCCGCCCCACCAGCCGCAGTCCTCGTCGTTGCTCGGGTCGCCGTCCCACACGTTGGACTCGCCGCCGCTCGGGCAGCTCACGCCCTCGACGAAGATCAGCCAGTTGGGGTTGACCGACAGGACCGCGTTGCCCGCCCGCTCGGCGGCCAGCCGCCAGTCGCGGGCCTGGTCGCCGCAGCCCCAGCAGGCGCCGGTGGCGTTCGGGTTGGTGCCCTGGGCGTGCGGCTCGTTGTGCAGGTCGGCGCCGATGACCGTCGGGTTGTTCGCGTAGTGCTGCGCGAGGGACTTCCAGTCGTTGATCCAGGTGCTCTCCGGGGTGGCGGGGACGTACCAGAGGGCCGACTGGCCGGCGGAGGTCGGGCGGTGGCGGTCGAGGATGATCCGCATGCCCTTGCTGCCCGCGTAGTCCACGACCCGGTCCAGGATCTGCAGCGGGGAGAGGCCGACCAGGTCCGGGTTGACGTAGTCGTTGATGCCGGTGGCCGTCGCGCCGGGCTTGAGCGCGTCGTTGGAGTACGGCACGCGCAGGGTGTTGTAGCCCAGGCCGGCCATCTGGTCGATCTGGCTCTTCCACGGGTTGCTGGACCACAGGCCGTGGAAGGTCCGGTTGTCGGTCTCCATGCCGAACCAGTTGATGCCGGTCAGGCGCACGGTCGCGCCCGTACTGTCGATGATCTTGTTGCCGCTGGTCCGGAGGTAGCCGGTGCCCGTGCCGGCGGCCGCTCCCGCCGGGGCCGCCGTGGTCAGCGCGACCGTCACGGCCGCGCCCGCCACGAGCGCGGCCAGAGCGGACGTCACCGCCTTGGACAGGTGCATGGGGGTGCCCTTTCGAGGAGGGAGAACGCGGCGCCATGCTCGCCAGCGCCCGCGCGGGCCGTCAATGCGGGTCGCCTCCGCGGCCGCTCTGACCTGCGCGAACGCGTGAAACTTTCAACCGGAAGCGGACGCGGACACGGACGTGGGCGCGGACGCGGGCGGTGCCGCGCGGCGGACCCAGGCGGCGACCCAGATCGTGGCGAGCGCGGCGTACGCGGCCATCAGCGCCACCGGCGGCACCCCCGTCACCACCGCCACGACGGCGGCCACCGCCAGCAGGAGGGTCCAGGCGTACAGGACGGCGCGGCCCGCGTGCGAGCCGGTGTGCGCGGCCTCCTGCACCGGCGTCACCAGCGCCATGACCGCCGCGCCCGCCGTCCCCAGCGCCTCCGCGCCCAGCGCGATCCCCAGCGCGAGCGCCGCGGCCCCGGCGACCGGCAGCACGCAGCAGACGGCGGCGACCCGCGCCTCGGCGCCCTCGAACAGCAGCCGGGTGGCGCGGGCGCGGGCCAGCCGCAGCACCGTCACCGACTCGGCGACCCAGGCCAGCCAGTGCGTCACGGCGATGAGCACGAACACCACGATCAGCGGCGGCACCGCGGGCAGCAGGAACAGCAGCCGCCAGCCGCCCCGGTAGCTCCGCCGCAGCGCCGACAGCCTGCGGTGCAGCGGGTTGCGCTCCTTGAGCGCCGTGACCAGCAGGTCCCTGGCCTGGCCGAAGCCGGGGTCGAGCCGGAGCACCTCGCGGAAGTGCCCGGCGGCTGCCCCCGGCTCGCCGAAGGCCAGCGCCGCCCGGCCGGCCGCCAGGTGCGCGATGGCGCTCTCCGGGTCGAGCCGGAGCGCGTGCGCCGCCGCCCGCCGGGCCGGCTCGGCCTCGCCGAGCCGGGTGTGCGCCATCGACTGCAACGCGGCCAGGTCGCAGCTCTCCGGGTCGAGCGCCAGCCCGCTGCCGGCGGCCCGCGCCATCTGCCGCCAGCGGCCCGCGAGCGCGTGGGCGCGGGCCAGCAGCTCCCACACCGCCGCCTCGCCGGGCGCGTGCGCGAGCGCCGCCTCGCCGGCCCGTACGGCGAGGTCGGCCTGGCCCGAGCGGTAGTGGACCTGGCCGGCGACGTAGTGCGGATACCAGCTCTCCGGGGCGAGCCGGACGGCCTCCCGCGCCTCCTCGGCGGCCTCCCCGGCTTTGCCCTGGCCGATCAGGGCCAGGGCCAGCAGGCAGTGGGCCAGCTCCTGCTCGGGCTCGGCGGCCAGCACGCCGCGCAGCTCCCGCTCGGCCTCGGCGGGGCGGGAGAGCTGGAGCAGCGTCCGCGCCCGCTGGAGGGATTCGGCGGTCCTCACCACTTGCCCTTGATCCAGGGCAGCAGGTCGTCCCAGGCGCCGGACTCGTTGGAGTGCAGCACGTAGTTGCGGGCCGTGGCCATCCACTCCCGTACGGCGGTGGGCCGGGCGGCCTTGGCGGCGGCCAGCAGGTCCATGGTGGTCATCGGGACGGGGCGGCCGGCCCGGATCGACTCGTGCAGCTTGACCTCCACCGCGCGGTCCACCACGCCCTTCAGGTCCGCGCCCACCATGTGCTCGGTGGCCCGCGCCACCGCCTCGAAGTCCATCTCGGCCAGCGGCTTGTCGCGGCACAGGATGCGCAGGATGGCCGCGCGGGCGCTCAGGTCGGGCGGCGGCACGAACACGAGCTGGTCGAAGCGGCCGGGGCGGCGGAAGGCCACGTCGATGTACCAGGGGGCGTTCGTGGCGGCCAGCACCAGGACGCCCTCGTTGGCGTCGGCGTCCACGCCGTCCAGCTCGGCCAGGAACTGGTTGACGATCTGCCGGTTGTGGGTGTGGCGGGCGTCGGAGCGGCGGGCGGCCAGGGCGTCCACCTCGTCGAAGAACAACACGCACGGGCGGTTGCGGCGGGCCAGGTCGAAGGTGGCGCGCAGGTTGCGCTCGCTGGAGCCGATGTACATGTCCAGGATGTCGGCCAGCCCGACGCTGACGAACGCCGCGCCCAGCTCGCCGGCGGCGGCCCTGGCCAGGTGGGTCTTGCCCGCGCCCGGCGGGCCGTACAGCAGGACGCCGCCGCCGGCGCGCTTGCCGTAGGCGGCGAACAGCTCGGGCTGCTGGAGGGGCAGGAGGAGCTTGACGCGCAGGGACTCCTTGACCGCGTCCATGCCGGCGACGTCGGCGAACGTCGTCCGCGACCGCTCCACCTCGGCCCCGTCCGCCTCCGCGGGAGCCGGGGCCGCGGCGGGCGCGTGCGGGGCGGCGGGAGCGGCGTCCGGGCCGGCGACGGGACCGAGCGGGGCGCCGGGCGCGGAGGAGGTGGCGTTGGCCGGATGGGCCGGGTGCGCGGGGCCGGCGGCGGGGATGGTGAGGGCCGTGGCGACCTCGGGATCGGCCACGGACGGGTCGCGGGAGATCGCCTCGTAGTAGCGGTAGGCGGCCCGGCCGAGGTCACCCTCGCCGAGCAGCGCCCGGGCGGCCAGGACGCCCATGCGCGGCGGGTAGCCGGGCGTCGCCAGGACGGGCTCCAGCGCGGCCAGCGCCTCGCCGTACGCGCTCTGCCGGATGAACGCGTCCACCAGGCCCGCCGTCACGTCCAGGTCACGGGGCGCGAGCACGAGCGCGGCGCGGAACTCCGCCTCCGCCTCGGCCAGGTACCCCTTGGCGAGAAGC
This sequence comes from Nonomuraea sp. NPDC050783, assembly GCF_040802095.1. NCBI lineage: Bacteria > Bacillati > Actinomycetota > Actinomycetes > Streptosporangiales > Streptosporangiaceae > Nonomuraea > Nonomuraea sp. NPDC050783. The sequence continues at coordinate 251,481 of NZ_JBFAHK010000005.1, read as the reverse complement.
TGCTCGCCGAGGTGCCGCCGCAGCGGCAGGTTGTCGGGGGAGAGGCGCGCCGCCTCCCGGAGCGCCTGAAGGCCGGCGTCGAGCACGGGCACGATCCCTTCTGTCATGGAACATCACGGAACGTGATGAAACTTCACAGCTTTGCCAGACTTGGCAGGCTATCGAAAGTCAACCGGGGTAGTGCTGGATGGAGTGGGTTCGTCCAGGCAGCACCCGTGTGCCGCAGCCGCCCCGCCGCTTGGATCGTCACCATGACGACCACGCACACCCCCGCCGCCACCACCACCCCGCCCGGCCGCTGGGTCGAGGGGACCGGCCTGGTGCTCGGCCCGCTCCTGCTGCTCGCCGGGGTGCTGGCCCGCGCCGGGGAGGACGACTTCTTCCCCGGCCAGCTCGCCGCCCACGCCGCCGCCCCGGCCCGGATGGCGCTCTCCTACGGCCTGTACACGGCCGGGGTCGTGCTCCTGTGGCCCGCGGTGACCGGCCTGGCCCGCGTGATCGGCGCCCGGCGCCCCGGCTGGGCCGCGTGGGGCGCCACGCTGGCGGTGCTCGGCCTGTTCGGCCGGGTCTTCCACGCCGGCGTGAGCCACCTGGCCTTCCAGCTCGTGGACGTGCTCGGCCTGCCGGCCGCGCAGCGGGCGGTCGCCGCCACCTACGGGGCCTTCCACGTGTTCAAGGCGGCCAACATCTGCATCATGGGCGGCTGGGTCGTGCTCGCGATCGGCGCGTCCCTCGCCGGGGCGTTCGGCCCCGGCCTCCGGGGGACGGCCCGGTGCGTGGCGCTCGCGTCGGCCGCCGCCCTGCCGCTGGGCGTGCTCAAGGGCAGCAGCGACCCGGCCTCGCTGGTGGCGCTGGCCGGGCTCGCCGTCGCCCTCGTCCCGCTGGGCGTCGCGGTCCTGCGGACCGGGCCGGCGCCCCGCTGGTGGGCGGTGGCGCTCGCGGTCGCGTTCGTCCCGGTCGCGTTCGTGCTCGGCCTGACCGGCTGAGCCGGCGCCGGCGGGCCCGATCGCGCGAGCGCGCCAGGTCCGGCCCGCCCGGGTGGGTGCGACACTGAACGCATGGTGGATGACGGGCACCGCCCTCTCATGCCGCACATGCGACTGGACGAGCTGCTGGCCGAGCTGCAGGTGCGGCTCAACGCCGTGCTCGCCACCCGCGACCGGGTGCACGCCCTGCTGGAGGCCGTCGTCTCCGTGGGCGGCGACCTCGACCTGGAGACCGTGCTGCGCACCATCGTGGAGACCGCGACCAAGCTGGTGGACGCCAGCTACGGCGCGCTCGGGGTGGTGGGCGAGGAGCAGACGCTCCTGCAGTTCATCCCGGTCGGGCTGACCGACGAGGAGATCGCGGCCATCGAGCACTGGCCCCACGGGCTCGGCCTGCTCGGGCTGCTGATCAAGGACGCCCGGCCGCTGCGGCTGGGCCGCATCGCCGACCACCCGGAGTCCTACGGCTTCCCGCCCGGCCACCCGCCGATGGGCACCTTCCTCGGCGTGCCGATCCGGGTCCGCGACGAGGTGTTCGGCAACCTCTACCTCACCGAGAAGCGCGGCGGCGGCGCGTTCGACGAGGAGGACGAGGCCATCGTGATCGCCCTGGCCACGGCCGCCGGCGTCGCCGTCGAGAACGCCCGCCTCTACAGGGAGTCGCGCCGCCGCGAGACCTGGCTGGAGGCGTCCTCCGAGGTCACCACCCGGCTGCTGTCCGGGGGCGACACCCGCGAGGTGCTGACGATGGTGGCGTCCAGGGCCCGGCAGATGAGCGACGCCGACCTCGTCCGCATCCTGCTGCCCGAGCCCACCGGGCAGCGCCTGCTGGTGGAGTTCGCCGAGGGCGCGGCCGGGGAGGAGCCGGCGGAGCCGTCCTACGCCCTCGACAGGACGGCGGCGGGCGAGGTCTTCCGCCGGGGGCAGCCGCTGTCCTCGCCGCACCCGCTCGACGCCGACTCCCCGCTGCGCGCGCTCGGCTACGGCCCCGAGCTGCTGCTGCCGGTCGGCGCCGGCGAGTCGGTACGCGGCGTGCTGGCCCTCGCCAAGCGGGCCGGCCGGATGCCGTTCAGCAGGGGTGACGTGCGCGCTCTTGAGGCGTTCGGCGGCCAGGCCGCGATCGCGCTGGAGCTGGCCGAGACCCGCCGCGACGCCGAGCGGCTGAGCCTGCTGGAGGACCGCGACCGCATCGCCAAGGACCTGCACGACGTGGTCATCCAGCGCCTGTTCGCCACGGCGATGACGTTGATGAGCACGGTCAGGCTGGTCGAGCACCCCGAGGCGTCCAGCCGCCTCCAGCACGCCATCGACGAGCTGGACGAGACCATCCGGCAGATCCGCTCCACCATCTTCGCCCTGCAGAACGCCAGGGAGAGCGTGCCCCCGAGCCTGCGCACCCGGATCGTGGAGCTGGTGGAGGGCGCGCGGGGCCATCTCGGCTTCATGCCGGGGCTGCGGATGGACGGCCAGCTCGACACCCGCGTCTCCGGCGACCTCGCCGAGCAGCTGCTGGCGGTGCTGCGCGAGGCCCTGTCCAACGTGGTCCGCCACGCCAGGGCGTCCAGGGCGGACGTCGCGGTGGAGGTGGCGGGCGGGCGGCTGTCGCTGGTGGTCCGCGACAACGGCGTGGGCCTGCCGCCGGGCGGCCGGCGCAGCGGCCTGCGCAACCTGGAGGAGCGGGCCACCCGGCTCGGCGGCTCCTTCACGGCCGAGCCGGCCGACCCGGCCGAGCACAGGAGGCCGGGCGAGCCGGGCCGGCCGGGCGGGACGGTGCTCAGGTGGAGCGTCCCGCTGTGATCCGGCGCCCGCTGAGCCGCTCCACGCTGACCCGGATGAAGTGGTCGCGGCCGCCCGGCGCCCACGGCTCCAGCGGCAGCGCGGCCAGGCGGGCCGCCTCGGCGGGGTCGGCGACCGCGCGGGCGTGCCCGACCACGCTCACCGACCAGCCGGTCCGCGACGCCGGGTCGTAGTCGTCGATCTCGAAGGCGACCACGGCCCGCCGGGTGGCGGCGGCCAGCTTGGAGCCGGTGCCGGTGCGGATGACGATGGCGTCGCGGTCGAGGCAGAACGCGACCGGCTGCACCGCCGGCAGGGCCCGGTCGGTGAAGACGATCCGCCCGATGGGCGTGCCGGCGAGCAGGCGCAGGCACTCGGTCTCGGTGAGCACCTGGAGTCCGGACGAGTCGAGTTCCATGCCCGCCAGCATCGCCGCCCGGCCGCCGCGGCGCTCAGGGGCGAAAGTCCCCTTCCGGCGTGCCGAACTGCCCCCGCCCGGGCTGCCCCCGCCCGGGCTGCCCCCGCCCGGGCTGCCCGCTCACGGGCGGCGCTCGCTGCGCAGCCGCGCGGCCAGGGCGGCGGCCTGGGTGCGGCGCTGCATGTCGAGCTTGGACAGCAGGTTGGAGACGTAGTTCTTGACCGTCTTCTCCGCCAGGAACAGCCGCTCGCCGATCTGCCGGTTGGTCAGGCCCTCGCCGATGAGGTCGAGGATGTGCCGCTCCTGCTCCGACAGCGCCGCGAGCGGGTCCTTCCTGGCGGCCTGGTCGCGCAGCCGCTGCAACATGGCGGCGGTGGTCTGCGGGTCGAGCAGCGACTGGCCGGAGGCGACCGTGCGCACCGCGCCGACCAGGTCGGAGCCGTGGATCTGCTTGAGCACGTAGCCGGCGGCGCCGGCCATCACGGCGTCGAAGAGCGCGTCGTCGTCGGCGAAGGAGGTCAGCATCAGGCACGCCAGCCCCGGCACCCGCGAGCGCACCTCGCGGCAGACGTCCACGCCGTTGCCGTCGGGCAGCCGCACGTCGAGGACGGCCACGTCGGGCTGGAGCGCGGGGACGCGCGCGATCGCGGACTCGGCGGTGCCGGCCTCGCCGATCACCTCGATGTCGTCCTCCGCATCCAGCAGGGCGGCCACGCCCCGGCGCACCACCTCGTGATCGTCGACAAGGAACACGCGAATCATGGTTCCACGCTAGCCCGCGGCCCGGCGGCGGGACAGTGACCGACGCCCCGGCGGCCGGGGGACCTTCGGCCGCTCCCGCGCCGCCCGGGCATCGGGTGACCTGCCCGGCCCGTGACGTGATCGCGGGTCAGCGGCGCAGGGCCGCGGTGAGCTGGCCCAGCTCCCGCTTGAGGATCTTGCCGGTGTGGCTGGTCGGCAGCTCGTCCACGAACGTGACGTGCCGCGGGTACTTGTAGGCCGCCACCCGCTCGCGCACGAACTCCCGCAGCTCCGCGCCGCTCACCGGTGCCCGCACCGCCACCACGGCCTCGACCTCCTCGCCCAGCTCCGGATGCGGCACGCCGAGCACGGCGGCCTGGCGCACCGCCGGATGCTCGTACAGGACCTCCTCGACCTCGCGCGGGTAGACGGTGTAGCCGCCGCGGATGATCACGTCGCGGCGGCGGTCCACCAGGAAGAAGAAGCCGTCCTCGTCCATCCGGCCGAGGTCGCCGGAGTGGAACCAGCCGTCCCGCACGGCCTCGGCGGTGGCCGCGGGGTCGTTCCAGTAGCCCTTCATGACGTTGGGGCCGCGGATGACGATCTCGCCGATCTCGCCGCACGCCACCTCGCGGCCGTCCTCGCCGACGACCCTCATCTCGACGCCCCTGATCGGCCGGCCGATCGAGCCGGGACGGCGGCCGGGCCCGCCCCGGTTGGCGGCGGCGACCGGCGAGGTCTCGCTCAGCCCGTACCCCTCGACGATCCGGCAGCCGAAGCGGGTCTCGTACGCGCGCAGCACGTCCAGCGGCAGCGCCGCCCCGCCCGAGGTGCACACGCGCACCATCGACAGGTCGGACACCCCGGGATGGTCGAGCAGCGCGATGTACATGGTCGGCACGCCCTGGAACACCGTCACCCCGTCGCGCCTGATCACCTCCAGCGCCCGCCCCGCCTCGAAGCGCGGCAGCAGCGTCAGCCGGGCGCCCGCGTGCACGGCGGCGTTGAGCGCGCAGGTCTGGCCGTAGGTGTGGTGGAGCGGCAGCGCGCCGAGCACCACGTCGTCCACGCCGAGCGCGTGCATGCGGGCCACCGCCTCGGCGTTGCCGGCCAGGTTGGCGTGGGTCAGCTCGACGCCCTTGGGCCGCCCGGTGGTGCCGGAGGTGTAGTGGATGACCGCGGTGTCGTCGCCGGCCGTGCGGGCGGGCTCGCGCCGCGGCGCCACGGCCCGCAGCAGCCGCGGCAGCTCGCCGGGCACCACGAAGAAGCAGTCGGCCCCGGTGCCCGCCGAGCCCGCCTCGGCGGTCTCGGCGAAGGCGTGCCAGGCGACCAGCAGCCGGGCCCCGCAGTCGCCCAGGTAGGCGGCGATCTCGCGGCGCTTGAGCAGCGGGTCCAGCGGGACCACCACGGCCCCGGCCCGCAGCACCCCGTAGTAGACGACGCCGAACTCCGGCACGTTCGGCAGCATGACGGCGACGCGGTCGCCGCGGCCGACGCCCCGGCGGCCCAGCAGCCCGGCCAGGCGGGCGCTCAGCTCGTCGAGCGTCCCGTAGGTGAGCTCCGCCCCGTCCAGCGTGAGAACCGCTCTGCCACCGAGCCGCCCGGCGGCGGTGTGGAGCCGGTCAGCGAGGTTCATGGGACGACCGTACGTCCGCCCTCCCGCGGCCCTCATCGGTCACGGCGGCCAGTCTTTCCCGGCCGGAGTTGGTGGGGAGGGCGTCCTGGAGCGCGATGGCGACGAGCAGCTCGACGAGATCGCCGATCGAGCGCAGGCTGCGCCCGGTGCGCTGCTGGATGCGGCGCATCCGGTACTGCGCGGTGTTCGGGTGGATCTGCAGGCGCTCGGCGGCGGTGCGCAGGTTGAGGTCGGCGGCGGCGAACGCCCGGATCGTCGCGGTCAGCACGCCGCCGCGCGCCCGGTCCTCCTCCAGCAGCGCCGTGATGCGCGGGTCCACCAGGTGGCGGGCGGTGTCGTCGGCCCGCAGCGCCAGGTACTGGAACGGGGTGATGCGCGGCAGCGCGGCCACGCCGCCCTCCTCGGGCACGAAGTCCAGCACCCTCCTGGCCTCCTGGTACGCCTGCGGGATCTGCGCCGTCCCCGCCGCCGGCGTGCTGACGCCCATGGCCAGCCGGATGCCCTCCCCGGCCAGGCTCTCGACCACGGCCTCCAGCCGGTCGCACAGCTCGCCGGGCTCCGCGCCGGGCCCGAGCACGGGCACCGCCACGATCTCCGACTGGCGCACCACCGACAGCGTGCGGCCGCCGTTGCCGCCGGTCCTGGCGAGGGCGGCGCAGGCGGCGTGCCGGGCCTCGGCGTCCCGGTCGAGCCCGGCGCCCATCGGGGCGGGCGCCTCGGCCAGCATCGCCACCACGACCAGCAGCGGCGTGCGCGCGTCGGGCGCCAGGCCGTGCGCCTGCGCGGCGGCCAGCTCCCTGCCGCGCGTGGGCGTGCCGCCGGCCAGCAGCGTCTCCAGCAGGCCGCGGCTCTCCCTGACGGTCTCGGCGGCGGCGTACTGCTGGAACTCCATGTACGCGTACGCGGCCTGCGTGCCGGCGAAGTCGCAGTACCGCATCTGGGCGACCGCCAGCGACAGCGCCGCCTCCCGCCCGGCCGGTGTCGGCCCGGCCCGCTCGACCAGCGACTCCCAGAAGACGCGCTGCCCGACGCGGTAGGCGTTGATGTAGTCGGCCAGCGGCACCCCGGCCCTGGCCCGGCGCATCGCCGCCCGCCGGACGAACGCGATGTCCGCCGCCGTCACCTCCCGCTCCTCCAGCAACACCGCGAGCTTGGCCCGGTAGTGCCGGACGATCTGGTCGCGCACGTCGGCGTGGAAGCCGGGGCCCTGCGCCGCGTACGCCGGGATCTCGGCCCGGATCGCCGCCGCTCCGGCGTCGGCCAGGCCCTGGACGTCGTCCAGCAGCTCGGCGAGGATGCGGGCGCGCTGCGCGCGGACCGCCTGGGTGCCAGTGAACGTCTCCGTCGGAAAACGACCGGACATGCCGGGATGATCCATGCCCATCGGCAGGCGGTCAACGGGTCGTGACCGGTCCGAGACCGTCGCTGTGCTCAGCGGACAACTCGCCGCGGACATCTTGGGTCACCGTGCCCAATGCGGCCTCTGACGAGCGGATCCTACGCTGAGCCCACGCTTCAGAACAATGTTCTCCAGGCGATGTCCCCGGGGAGGCCGGATGCTGGAGGTGCGCGATCTCACCGTCCGCTTCGGCGGCATCACGGCGCTGGACGGCGTGAGCCTCGCGGTGGCGCGCGGCGAGATGGTGGGCCTCATCGGCCCCAACGGCGCCGGGAAGACCACCCTGTTCAACTGCCTGACCCGCCGCTACGAGGCCGGCTCGGGCACGATCGCCTACGAGGGCACGGACCTGCGGGCCGTGCCCCCGTACGCGATCGCGCGCCTCGGCATCGCCCGCACCTTCCAGAACCTCGGCCTGTTCCCGCGCATGTCCGTACGCGACAACGTGCTGGCCGGCGCGCACCACCGGGGCCGCGCCGGGTTCCTGACCGCCGCGCTGCGGCTGCCGGGCGTGCGGCGCGAGGAGCGCGCGCTGCGGGCCGACGCCGACGCCGTCCTGGAGCGGCTCGGGCTGGAGCGGGTGGCCGGCCATCCGGCCGGCGGGCTGCCGTTCGGCACGCTCAAGCGGGTCGAGCTGGCCCGCGCGCTGGTCTCCCGCCCCCGGCTGCTGCTGCTCGACGAGCCGGTCAACGGGCTGAACGCGGCCGAGGTGGCCGAGTTCGCGGGCACGCTGCGCGCGCTCAAGGACGACTACGACCTGACCGTGGTCGTCGTCGAGCACCACATGGGCTTCGTCATGGGCGTCTGCCGCCGCATCGTCTGCCTGGACTTCGGCCGCAAGATCGCCGAAGGGCCGCCGGCCGAGGTGCAGCGCGACCCCGGCGTCATCGAGGCGTACCTGGGGACGGCGGTATGAGCTCCCTGGAGGTGGAGGACCTGGTCGCCGGCTACGGCGGTGCCCGCGTCCTGCACGGCGTGCGCCTCAGCGTGCCGGCGGGCGAGATCTGCGCGATCCTCGGCCCCAACGGCGCGGGCAAGACCACGCTGCTGCGCGCCCTGTCCGGCATGGTCCGGGCCCGGGGCGTGGTCCGGCTCGGCGACACGGTGCTGACCGGCCGGCCGCCCGACGCGGTGGCCCGGCTGGGCGTGGCGCACGTGCCCGAGGGGCGCGGCACGTTCATGCCGCTGACCGTGGAGGAGAACCTGCGGCTCGGCGCGTTCGTCCGGCGCGGCCGGCGCGCGGTCGAGGACGACCTGGAGCGGGTCTGCGGCTACTTCCCGCCGCTGCGCGAGCGGCTCGGGCAGGTCGCCGGCAGCCTCAGCGGCGGCGAGCAGCAGATGCTGGCCATCGGCCGGGCGCTCATGCTGCGGCCCCGGGTGCTGCTGCTCGACGAGCCGTCGCTGGGCCTGGCGCCGCTGGTCACCCGAGAGCTGTTCCGCATCGTCCAGGCCATCAACCAAGAGGAGCGGACCACCGTGGTCGTCGTGGAGCAGAACGCCCACCTCGCGCTCGGCATCGCGGGGCAGGCGCACGTCCTGGAGACCGGGCGCATCGTGCTGTCGGGCACCGCCGAGCGGATCCGCGCGGACGAGCAGGTCGCGCAGTCCTACCTGGGATACCGGGTGTAGCCGTGGCCGGGTTCCTGCAGCAGGTCGTGGAAGGGCTGGGGGCGGGCGCCATCTACGCCGGCATGGCGCTGGCCCTCGTGCTGATCTACCAGTTCACCGGGATCGTCAACTTCGCCCAGGGCGAGCTGGCCATGTTCTCCACCTACCTCGCCTGGCAGGGCGTGGCGGCCGGGCTGCCGTTCTGGGCGGCGCTGGCGCTCACGCTGGTGGTGTCGTTCGCGGGCGGGATGCTCATCGAGCGGGTCGTCATCCGGCCGGTCGAGGGCGCGCCCGAGCTGACACTGGTGATCGTCACCGTCGGGCTGTTCATCTTCGTCAACGCCGCCGCCGGCTGGATCTGGACGTTCCTCATCAAGGACTTCCCGAACCCCTTCCCTCGCGGCGCGCTGGAGCTGGGCGGGGTGAGCGTCGGCTTCTCCACGCTCGGCGTGCTCGGCGTGGTGGCGCTGGTCATGGGCCTGCTGTACCTGCTCTTCCAGCACACCAAGATCGGGCTCGGCATGCGGGCCGTGGCCGCCAACCCCGTCTCGGCGCGGCTGGTCGGCATCCGCGTGGGCCGGACGCTGGCGCTCGGCTGGGGGCTGGCCGCCACCGTCGGCGCGGTGTCGGGCGTGCTGGTCGCGCCGCTGCTGTTCCTGGAGCCCAACATGATGGGCGGCGTGCTCATCTACGCCTTCGCGGCGGCCACGCTCGGCGGGTTCGACAGCCCGGCCGGCGCGGTCGTCGGGGGCGTGATCGTCGGCGTGGCCGAGACGCTGGCCGGGGCCTACCTCGGCTTCGTGGGCTCCGACCTCAAGATCGGGGTCCCTCTGGTGATCATCCTCGGCGTGCTGCTGGTACGGCCCCGCGGGCTGTTCGGGCGAGCGGTGGTGGAGCGGGTATGACGCAGGTCAAGGACGCCGGCGTGGGCGCCTCCCCGGCGCGCCGCCCCCGGTGGGACGCGGCCCGCCGGCGGTGGGCGGCGCCGGCCGTGCTGCTGGCCGCCGCGGTCTACGCGCCCTTCCAGCTCGTCCCCTTCCACGTCTTCCAGCTCACGATGGTCCTGGTGTACGCGGTCGCGCTGCTCGGGCTGAACCTGCTCGTCGGCCACGCCGGGCAGATCTCGCTCGGGCACGGGGCGTTCTTCGCGGTGGGCGCGTACGCGGCCGCGATCCTGCTGCACGAGTGGGCGGTGCCGTACCCGGTGACCCTGCCGGTCGCCGCGGCGGTGGCGTTCGTGCTGGGGCTGGCGTTCGGGGTGCCCGCGGTGCGGCTGCGCGGGCTGTACCTGGCGCTCGTCACGCTGGCGATGGCGGTCTTCCTGGTGCCGCTGCTCAAGCGGTTCGAGCACGTCACCGGCGGGTCGATGGGGCTGACGCTGCCCAAGCCGCGGCCGCCGGCCTGGAGCGGGCTGGCCGAGGACCAGTGGTTGTACTTCCTCGCGCTCGCGGTCGCCGTGGCCTCGTTCGCGCTGGTGGGCAGCCTGCTGCGGTCGCGGGTCGGGCGGGCGCTGCACGCGCTGCGGGACGACGAGGGCGCCGCCGAGGTCATGGGGGTGCGGCTGTCGTCGTACAAGACGCTGGCCTTCGCCTGGAGCGCGATGCTCGCCGGGGCGGCCGGCTGCGTCTACACCTGGGTGATCGGGTTCGTCTCCCCGGACTCCTTCACCGTCAACCTGTCGATCACCCTGCTCGCCGGGCTCGTCGTGGGCGGGCTCGGCTCGACGGCCGGGCCGGTGCTCGGCGCGCTGTTCGTGATGTTCGTGCCCGGCATCGCGCAGGACCTCAACGAGGCCGCGCCCGGCGTCATCTTCGGCCTGCTGATCATCGCGGTGATGTACGTGGCCCCCACGGGCCTCGCCGGGCTGGCCGCACGCCTGACCGGGCGCTTGATCGGGATGGTTTCCCGGAAGGAGTGACAGGGATGCGTGTATCTGCGATCGGCTGCGCGGCGCTGCTCCTGCTCGCCGTCGGCGCCTGCGGGGGGCGCGACAGCGGCGAGGGCACCGGCACGGCCGCGTCCGGCCAGTGCCAGGGCCAGCAGACGACCGGCATCACCGACAAGAGCATCAAGCTGGGCGGCATCTACCCGCTGTCCGGCCCGGCCTCGGCCTACGGCGACATCCCCAAGGGCATCAAGGCGTACTTCGACTACGTCAACGCCGAGAAGGGCGGCATCGGCGGGCGCAAGGTCGAGCTGATCGTGCGCGACGACGGCTACCAGCCGCCGAAGGCCGTCGAGGAGGCCCGCAGGCTGGTCGAGCAGGACCAGGTGTTCGCCCTGTTCCAGACGCTCGGCACCCCCTCCACCACCGCCACCTGGGACTACACCAACCAGCGCAAGGTGCCCCAGGTCTTCGTCGCCACCGGCGCGTCCAAGTGGGGCACCGACACCGCGCACCCGTGGACCATCGGCTGGCAGCCCAACTACGTCTCCGAGGCCCGCGTCTACGCCCAGTACCTGAAGACGGAGAAGCCCTCGGCCAAGGTCGCCGTGCTCTACCAGAACGACGACTTCGGCAAGGACCTGCTCGGCGGCTTCAAGCGGGCGATCGAGGGCACCGGGGTCACGATCGCCGCCGAGCAGAGCTACGAGGTCACCGACCCCAGCATCGACCCCCAGATGCGCAACCTCGCCGAGTCCAAGGCCGACGTCCTCCTCGACATCACCACGCCGAAGTTCGGCTCGCAGGCGCTGGCCGCCGACGCCAGGAACACCTCCTGGAACCCGCTGCACATCGTCAACAACGTCGCCGCCTCGATCACCGTGCTCAAGCCGGTCGGGTTCGACAACGTGCAGGGCGTGGTGTCCAGCTCGTACTACAAGGACCCGAACGACCCGACCTGGGCGAACGACCCGGAGATGACGCTCTACAAGCAGAAGATCAAGCAGTACGCGCCCGGGGCCGACCCCGACATCCCGTACCTGACCTTCGGCTGGGCCGTCGCCAACAGCTTCCACAAGGCGATGGAGGCCGCCAAGTGCCCGACCCGGGAGGGGCTGCGGGACTCGGTGCGCAACCTGCGGGACGTCAAGATCGACATGCTGCTGCCGGGCGTCACGCTCAACACCGCCCAGGGGGACGCGTTCCCCATCGAGTCGATGCAGCTCATGCGGTTCAAGGGCACCCGGTGGGAGCTGTTCGGCCAGGTCATCGACACGCGCAAGGAGTTCGGCCCGCTGACCGGCTGACCGTCCACAGGCTGGGGACGGTCGCCCGGCTCAGACCTTGACGGTCCCGGCGCGGACCAGCCAGTCCACCGCCTCCCGGACGGCCTCCAAAGGCTCGTACCGGGGGCGGTGGCCCAGCAGCCGCTCGGCCTTGGCCATGCTGCAGTGCGGGCTGTACATGATGTGGTCATGGGTGACCCGCGCGTCCTCCTCGGACACCGTGTCCCGCCACCGCTCCCACGGCAGGTACGCCAGCCGCGCCTCCCGCCCGAACCAGCCGGCCACCGCCTCGGCGTAGCCGCGCAGCGTGAGCGCGCCCACCGCCACCGAGTGGAAGCTCTCGCCCACCGACGCCGACGGGTCGGCGACGGCGTCCATGAACAGCCGGGCCACGTCATCGGCGTGGACGTGCTGCACGGTCTCCATGCCGAAGTTCGGCAGTGCCAGCTCCTCGCCGTCGGCCAGGGTCTGGAAGACGGCCGGGTTGACGTTGCCCGCCGGGTTGACCGGCACCCATCCCGGCCCGGTGATGTGCCCCGGGTGGATGACCGTCGCCGGGAAGCCGTCGCGGTGCGCCCGCTCCAGCAGGTACGCCTCGATCGCGGCCTTCTGCCTGCCGTACTCGCCGAGCGGCCGCTTCGGGCGGTCCTCGGTCGTGGGCACCCGCGCGCTCGGGCCGTGCGTCCAGATCGTGCCGCAGTGCAGGAAGTGCCGGACCCGCCCGGCCAGCGCCTCGGCCAGGTGGCGGGCGCTCGGCTCCTGGAAGCAGATGAGGTCGATGACCACGTCGCCCTCCAGGTCGGCGATCCGCCGCCCGAACGTGCCGTCGGCGTCCTCCGCCTCCCGGTCCGCCGAGACCGCGGTGACGTGCTTCCACGCGCCGTGCGGGCTGTAGGGCTCCCGCTTGCCCCTGCTCACCGCGACCACGTCATGGCCCGCGTCCACCAGGCGGGGGACGAGGTAGGTGCCGATGTGGCCGCTGGCGCCGATCACCACTACACGCATGGATGCAGCGTAACCCGGCCGGACCCCACCCGATACGCTGCCGGGTGTCCGATTTCGGGAGGCCAGGGGCGGTATGACGGGGGTTGTCGCGGCGTTCGTGGCGCTGGTGTCCGTTGCCGTGCTCGGCTACCTCGTCGGGGCCGGCGGGCTGTTGCGGGCCGCCGACGAGCTGGTGCTGTCGCGGCTGGCGTTCTTCGTCGCGACGCCCGCGCTGATGTTCGCCACCGTCTCCCGGGCGGACCTGGGCACGCTGGCCTCGCCGGTGCTGCTGACCGAGGTCGTGGCGGTGGTGTGCGTCCAGGCCGGCTACGTGGTGGCCGCCCGGCTGCTGTGGCGGCGCGACCGGCGCGAGCTCACCGTCGGCGCCCTCGCCTCCTCCTACGTCAACGCCGGCAACCTCGGCATCCCCATCTCCATCTACGTCCTGGGCGACGGCGCCCTGGTCGCGCCCATCCTGCTGGTGCAGCTCATCGTGCTGACCCCGGCCGCGTTCCTGGTCCTGGACCGGGGCGCGCGCTCGGTCCGCTCCGCCCTGCTCCTCCCGCTGCGCAACCCGCTGACGGTCGCCTCCCTCCTCGGCCTGGCCTGCGCGCTGGCCGGCCTGCGCCTGCCGGCCCCGCTGATGCGGCCGATCGACCTGCTCGGCGGCGCGGCCGTGCCCGTCGCGCTGCTGGCCTACGGGCTCAGCCTGTACGGCTCCCGCGGCGCGCCCCCGGCCGAGGAGCGGCCCGGCGTCCGGGGCGAGCTGGCCCTCGTCGTCGTGCTGAAATCCGCCGTCCAGCCCGCCCTCGCCTACGCCGCCGCCCGCTTCGCCCTGGGCCTGGAGGGCAGGGCGCTGCTGGCGGCCACCCTGCTCGCCGCGCTGCCGACGGCGCAGAACATCTACGTGTACGCGGTCACCTACGACACCGGGCGGCGGCTGGCCCGCGGCGCCGTCCTGACCACCACGACCCTGTCCATCCCGATCATGGCCGCCATCGCCGCGCTCCTGGGCTGATAGAGGTCACAACCGCCAGGCGGGCTCGCCGGGGGCGGGCGGCTGGTAGCGGCAGGTGGAGCCGGTGGAGACGGCGGCGCGGAGGTGGGCGGCCAGCTCGGGGTGGGCGCGGTCGAGCTTGCGCAGCACGTCCCGGATCCGCGCCGTCACCGTCTTGCGGGCCCGCTCGGCCTCGTCGCCCAGCCGGCGGCCGCGCCCGCCGAGCCCGGCCGCCGCCCGCAGCTCCGCCAGCAGGGCGGCGCGCTCGCGGTCGTACGCGGCGGCCCGCCGGTCGTCGCCCAGTTCCACGGCCCGGTCGATCTCCTCGTCGAGCCGGGCCAGGTGCCGCTGGTAACGGCTCCTGGCCTCCTGGTCGAGCAGCGCGTCCCCGCCCATCCGGCGGGCCGCCACCACCACCTCGCCGCCTTCCGGGGCGAGCAGGCGGACGGCGGGGACGTCCTCGCCGGGACGGGACAGGAGCAGGTGCAGGTCCCGCAGCCCCTTGGCATCGGGAACGTGCACGGCCCGCCCCGCGAACACCAACGCCCAGACCGCCCCCTCCCGCCGGAACTCCGCACCCCGGCCCCCCGCCCCGCCCGCCACCGACCCGTCCTGGGTCGGGGCGCCGGTGATGGGGGCGAACGACGCCGCCCCGTCCCGCCCTGGGCGGCCGACGGCCGCCGCGGGCGCCAACGACCCGTCGCGGGCCGGGCCGGCGGTGGTGGGCGCGGACGTCGCCGGTCCGTCCCGGCCTGGGTGGCCGACGGCCGCCGCGGACGTCGCCGACCCGTCGCGGGTCGTGGGCGGTGCGGGTGCCGCAGGTTCCTCGCGGGGCGGGGTGCCGGGGGGTGGGTGGGCCGTGGGTGGCAGGGGGAACCACTCCAGGACCTGGCGCATGTCCAGCTCGGTGGCCTCCCGGCGGACCTCCGCGACCAGGGCGGTGGCGGTCGCCGCGTCACCGGGGGCGCGGCGGGCGAGCAGCGTCTCGGCCAGGTGGGCGCGGGCGAGCACCGACCACGGGCGTGCCTGGAGACGGTCGGCCGAGCGGCGGGCGGCGGTGAAGCCGGCGACCGCCGCGTCCCAGCGCTCCTCGGCCGCGTCCACCAGCGCCAGCCACAGGTCGTAAGGGCCGCTGATGTCCCACCCGAGCAGCGACACCACCCACTGCCCGCGGTGCGGCGCCATCGCCTCCCGCGCCGCCGCGCACAGCTCGGGATCGCCGGTGGCGGCGCCCAGCTCGGCCAGGAAGCGTAACCACAGGGGATGCCACATGCGCTCGGCGGGCTCGCCGTCGGCGTGGCGGCGCAGCGCCAGCTCGACGTCGCCCGCCTGGAGCGCCGTCAGCGCCTCCAGCAGCCCGACGCCCGGATGCGGGCCGCCCCTGAGCCGCTCCACGATCTCCGCCTGCTCCGCCACGCGCCCCCGCAACCACGCCATCGCCCAGCGGTGGTGCTGGAGCATGAACACGAAGTGCTCGTGGCGCTGGTCGAAGTGGATGCCGTCGAGCAGCGACTCGGCCGTGGCGAAGCGCCCGGCCAGGGCGGCGAGGATGCTGCCGTCCACCGCCGCGGTCAGCTCCAGGTGCGGCTGCTCGCTGCGCCGGCCGCGGGCCGCGTACTCCTGGAACTGGTCGAGGTAGCCGGCGTCGCCCGCCTCGATCAGGGCCACCCAGCGCAGGGCCCGGGCGAAGTGCTCCAGCTCGGAGTCGGAGGTGCGCCGGGCCAGCGCGACCAGCTCGCCGGTCAGCGCCACGCGCTCCCGCGCCGTGCCCGGCCCCCAGATGATGTCGTGGTGCGCCCACAGGCTGAACACCAGCGCGTCGTCGTCCCCGCCCTGCCGGGCCAGCCTGGCGAGGTGGATCACCAGGTCGAGGGCGAGGCGTTCGTCCGGCACCGGATGGCCGACCAGCCGGACGTGGGCCGCCCGCAGCAGCTCCAGCGCGGCCGGGCCCGGGGCGTAGGAGTGGAAGGTCAGGGCGACGCGGGCGCGCGGCTCGGGGTCGTCGAGCCCGGCGGCGACGGCGGCGGCCCGCTCGAACATCTGCCGCGCCTCCTCAGGCTCGCCCGAGTGGTGCAGCTCCCGGCCCAGGTCGAGGGCGACCGCCACCCGCGTGCGCGGATCGGCGGCGGCACTCGTCTCGTACGCCCGCCGCAGATGCCCGAGCTGCTCCTCACCCGCCATCCGGCCGCGGGCGTCGCGGGCCGCCGCCAGCAGGATCTCGACGGCCCTGGCCGGGGCGACGCGCTCGCCCGCGAGGTGGGCGTGCCGGGCCAGGTCGCCGGGGAGCACCTTGCCGGCCAGGCCGGGGGCGCGGTCGAGGGCGGCCACGACGGCGGCGTGCAGGGGACGCGGGTCGGCCAGGGAGTCGTACAGGGTCTCGCGGACCAGGTCGTGGGCGAAGGCGAACACGCCGCCGCCCTTGGCCACCACCAGCCGGGCGACCACGGCCTGCTCCAGCAGCCGGTCCACATGAGGGACGGGGGCCGCGACGGCGGCGGCCAGCACCTGGCGGTGGAACTCGCGCCCCAGCACGGCCGCGGCGGGCAGCAGCTCGGCGACCGGCGGCGGCAGCAGGGACAGCCGGCGCAGCAGCGCGTCGCGGACGCCGGGCGCGATCGCGTCCGCCGAGCCGCCGCCGCGCCACAGCCGGGCGGTCTGCTCGACGAAGAACGGGTTGCCGCCGGTGCGCGCGTGGACCTCGGCCACCAGGCCGGGCGGCGGGGCCTGGCCGGCGGTCCTGGCCAGGAGCGCCGCCACCCCGGCCCGGTCGAGGCCGGTGAGCGCGATCGTGGTGGCCCGGGCGACCAGCGGGGACAGCAGGTCGCGGAGGGGGTGGTCGGTGGACTCGACCTCGGTGTCGCGGTAGGTGCCGATGAGCAGCAGCCGCTCGAACCAGGTCTGCTGGGCCGCGAACTCCAGCAGCCGGAGGGAGGCGGGGTCGGCCACGTGCAGGTCGTCGATGACCACGACGACGGGGCGGCGCTGCGCGAGGGCGACGAGGGCGGAGGTGACGGCGTCGTAGACCCGGAACGCCCCGTCGGCGCCGCCCCGCCCGCCGCCCTCCTCCCGCCCGGGGAAGGGCACGTCCGGCGGGGACGCGAGAGGTGGGGACACGAGAGGCGGGGACACGGCGTGCGGGGACACAGCGTGCGGAGACGGGGGCTGAGGCGGGGGCGGGTCGTTGAGGAGAGCCGTCAGGTCGGCGCCCGCCGCGTGCTCGGCCGCCGCCCACTCCCCGGGCTCGGCCCCGCGCCGCAGCGCCCGGACGACCTGGGTCCACGGCCAGTAGCCGGGCGCGCTGCCGGACCCCCAGCAGGCGCCGCCCACCACCAGCGCCCCCTGCCGCCTGGCCTCCCGGGCCGCGCTGGTGACCAGCGTGGTCTTGCCGATCCCGGCCTCGCCGGTGACCAGCACCAGCCCGCCGTGGCTGCCGATCGCCCGGGAGATCTCGGCACGCAGCAGCGCGGCGGGGTGCTCCCTGCCGATGAGCTGGTCCGCGGCCGTCTCGGCGACCCTGTCGATGGACATGACGCTCGCACGCTACCGGCCGCCACTGACAGAAACCGGGCGGGGCGGCCCTACCAGGCGACCTCCAGCGAGGACAGCCCGTACACGACGCTGAATGACCGGAACCTCGGCTCGGCGCCGTCGGCCAGGCGCAGCTCGGGGAAGCGCCGGAACAGCGCGGGGAAGGCCGTCTTCAGCTCCATCCGGGCCAGCGGCGCCCCCAGGCAGTGGTGGATGCCGTGCCCGAACGCGACGTGCCCGGGCGCGCCGCGCGTCAGGTCGAAGCGGTCGGCGTCCGGCAGCAGCTCCGGGTCCCGGTTGGCGGTGGGCAGGGAGCAGATCACCAGGTCGCCGGGGGCGATGACGGTGTCGCCCAGCCGGGTCTCGGCGGCGGCGACCTTGGTGGTGCCGGAGTGGACGATGCTGAGCCAGCGCAGCAGCTCCTCCACCGCCGCGTCGATCCGCTCGGGCTCCTTGCGCAGCAGGTCGAGCTGGTCGGGGTGGCGCAGCAGGGCCAGCGTGCCGAGCGAGAGCATGTTGGAGGTGGTCTCGTGCCCGGCGAACAGCAGCAGGCTGCCGATGCCGACCAGCTCGTCCTTGGTGAGGTCGCCGCCGTGCTCGCGGACCAGCATGCCGAGCAGGTCCTCGCCGGGGTCGGCCTGGATGCGGCCGACCAGGTCCTCCATGTACGCCCGCGACTCGAACTGCAGCGCCACCCGCTCCTCGGCGGGCACCGTGACGTCGAGCATGCGCGCGGTACGGGTCTGGAAGCCCTCGCGCTCCTCGTACGGGACGCCGAGCAGCTCGCAGATGACCAGCGACGGGACCGGCAGCGCGAACGACGGCACCAGGTCGGCCGGCGGCCCGGCGGCCTCCATGGCGTCCAGGTGCTCGTCGATGATGGCCCGCACCCGCGGCTCCAGCCGCCGCATGCGCCGGATGGTGAACTCGGGGGTCAGCATGCGGCGCAGCCGGGTGTGCTCGGGCGGGTTCTGGCCGAGCAGGTTGCCGGCGTTGATCTTCTTGAGCTGTTCCTCGGTCATCTCGGGGGCTCCGGGCAGCCGCGCGATGGTCTGGCGCGCGATCGGGAACCGCTCGGCGTCGCCCAGGACCTCGCGGACGTAGGCGTACCGGCTCACGAGCCAGGCGTCCGCGCCGAACGCGGTCCTGATCCTGGTGACGCCCTCCTCCTCGCGCGCCGCGGCCAGCTCCGGAGCCGGGTCGAACGCCACCCGCCGCATCTGCAGCGGCATCACGGAGGATTCGGTCATGGAGAACCCCTAGAAGATCGTCGTTGGTGGCGTAAACCGTAACAACGCGGCAGAGGTCCCTCTAGTGTGATCTTCAATCAGTTATGGGTTCGTACCGCGACCGGCATCCAGGACCGGCTTGACGGGCACGGCTTGACGGGCACGGCTTGACGGGCACCGCGCGGTACCACCACCATGCCCCTACTCTTGACACCGGTTGATGATGGTTCAGCACGATTGAGGACGGGACAGATGCTCGAAGAGGTGGCCGTGCCGGAAAGCGTGCCCGTCCTGGTCGCCGGGGGCGGACCCGTCGGCCTGGCGACCGCCGTCGAGCTGGCCCACCACGGGGTGCGCAGCCTGGTGGTGGAGCCGCGCGAGACGGTGTCGTGGCTGCGCCCGCGCGCCAAGACCACCTCCGCCCGGACGATGGAGCTGCTGCGGCGCTGGGGCCTGGCCGACACCCTGCGGGAGCGGGCGCCGCTCGCGGTGTCGTGGTCGGACCAGGCGGTGTTCGTCACCAACCTGCTGGGCCGCGAGATCACCAGGATCGGCGGCTGCTTCGGGCTCGACCTGGTCGGCTCCGACCTGGCCGCCGAGCCGGGACAGCAGGCCCCGCAGCCGCTGGTCGAGGAGATCCTGCGCGAGGCCGCCGGCGACGCGCTGCTCACCGGCTGGCAGGTCACCGGGCTCGCCGAGGACGCCGACGGCGTCACCGTGCGCATCACCTCGAACGGCGGCGAGGAGCGCGAGGTCCGGGCCGCGTACGTGGTCGGCTGCGACGGCCCGCGCAGCGTCGTACGGTCCGCCATCGGCTCCCGCTACGAGGGCCGCCAGGACGCCCGCCCCAACTTCAACATCGTCTTCCGCGCCCCCGGCCTGGCCGAGCGCATCCCGCACGGCCCCGCCGTCCACTACTGGGTGCTCAACCCCGCCCAGCCCGGCATGGTCGGCCGCCTCGACCTGAAGGACACCTGGTGGTGCATCGCCCAGGGCGTTCGGGCCGAGGACGCCGACCCGGTGCGGCTCGTCCGTAACCTGGCCGGCGACGACATCGAGGTCGAGATCCTGGCCACCGACCCGTGGACCGCCCGCATGCTGCTGGCCGACCGCTACGCCACCGACCGCGTCTTCCTGGCGGGCGACGCCGCCCACCAGAACCCGCCCTATGGCGGCCACGGCTTCAACACCGGCATCGGGGACGCGGTCAACATCGGCTGGAAGCTCGCCGCCGTGCTCGGCGGCTGGGCGCCGGCCGCGCTGCTGGGCACGTACGAGACCGAGCGCCGCCCGATCGCCGCCGACACCATCGAGGCCGCCGCCGCCAACATGGCCACCCTCGCCCCCGAGCTGGCCGACCCGGCGCTGATGGGCGACGAGAGCGAGTTCGAGAAGGTCCGCCCGGCGGTCGCCGAGGCCGTGCTGCGCACGAAGGACGCCGAGTTCCACAGCCTGGACCTGGTCCTCGGCTACGCCTACACCGGCTCCCCGATCGTCGCCGACGGCACCGGCGAGCGCCTCCCGCACCGCTGGCTGGCCCCCGGCGTCTCCCTCTACGACCGCCTCGGCCGCGCCTTCACCGTGCTCGGCGACGCGGGCACGCCCGGCGTGGCCGCCCTGGAGGCCGAGGCCCGCGAGCTGGGCATCCCCCTGGAGATCGTGGACCTCCCCGGCGAGCCCCTGACCCTCGTCCGCCCCGACCAGCACGTCGCCTGGCGCGGCGACACCCCGACAGGCGCCCTCCGCCGGGCCCTCGCCATCACCTGACCGCCCGGCCGCCGGGCTCAGCGGCTGATCGTCCAGGCCCCGTCGGCCTCGACGGTGGCGTAGCGGGTGCCGGCGGGCAGCAGCACGCGGCCCTTGTAGTCGCCGATGCGGTTGACGAGCAGCTTGGTGGAGCGGCCACGGTCGTCGAGGGCCCAGACGGCGAAGTTCGACTCGCCGGTGTGCTGGAGGGTGATGCGGCGGGCGGCCCTGGACGGCGAGGTGAGCCGCAGCACGTCCGCGCCGGTGCCCTTGGCCTTGATCGCCCAGTAGCGGGCCTTCGTGATGGGGAGGACCTGAAGCGTCCAGGCGCCGTCCGCGTTGACCTCGAAGGAGCGGATCTTCCTGGCGGTCAGGACGTTGAAGGCCCGGGTGCCCTTGTAGTCACCGATCGCGTTGACGAGCAGGTCCGCCTGCTTGCCCCGCGTGTCGAGCGCCCATACGGCGAAGTTGGACTCGCCCTGGTGGGTGGCCTTGACGATGCTCGGCACCGCCGTGACGGGGATGCTCACCACGTCGTCCCCCTGGCCCCGGTACGTCGCCATCGCGCCGGACGCCGCTCGGGCGTCGGCCGGCGGAACGGCGAGCAGCGTCGCGGCGAGGGCGGCCAGAACGGTCAGAGCGGGGAGTCTGAGGCGCATGTGAAGCTCCTGCGGTAGGGGGACGGGTGGGATAGGACGCGCGATCCGACGGATCGGTGTACATCCCGGCCGTGGCGCGGCCCGGCGTGGCCCCACCCCCCGCGGGGGCGCCGCTCACTTGCGGTTGTACAGGCGCATGGTCAGCGTGCCGAAGACGGCGATCAGGACGGCCGACGACACCAGGACCCAGGTGACCTCCCCGGTGTCCGGGGTGCCGGCCATCAGGGAGCGGACCGCGCTCACCAGGTGGGTGATGGGACTGGCGTTGACGAAGACCTGGAGCCAGCCCGGCATCGTGGACGGGTCCACGTAGACGTTGCTGAGGAAGGTCAGCGGCATCAGCACCAGCATGCTGACCCCCATCACCGACTTCTCGCTGCGCATCAGCAGCCCGAACATCGTCCACAACCACGAGAACGCGAACGAGAACGCCAGCAGCAGCAGGATCCCCCCGGCCACCCCGGCGACCCCGCCCGGTGGGCGGAAGCCCAGCACCAGGCCGATCGCCAGGATGACGAGCGAGGCGATCGTGTAGCGCAGGAGGTCGCCCAGCAGGTAGCCGACCATGGTGGACGGCCGCCAGATGGGCAGCGTGCGGAAGCGGTCGAAGACGCCCTTCCCGATGTCCTTGTTGACCTCCACGCCCGTGTACATGGTGATCATCACGACGCTCGTCACCATGATGCCGGGCAGCAGGAACTGCAGGTACGCGGTGGGCGAGCCGGCCAGCGCGCCGCCGAACAGGTACGTGAACATCAGCGTCATCATCAGCGGGAACGCGGTCACGTCGAAGAGCTGCTCGGGCACGTGCTTGATCTTCAGCATCGCCCGCCAGCCGAACGTCATCGACGCCGACCAGGCGCTGGGCCGCGGCGGTCGGGCCGCGGGGGCGAGGACGGCGGCCAGCGCCGCGGTCTCGACGTTCTGGGGGGCGACGGTCTCGGTGCTGCTCATGCTGCCTGCTCCTCGGAGGTGGTGGTGGCGGGGCGGTCGGTGAGGGCGAGGAAGACCTCGTCCAGGCTGGGCTGGCCGAGGGAGAAGTCGTCGACGACGATGCCGGCGTCCGACAGCCGGCTCAGGGCGGCGGCGGCCTGCTGCGCCGCGTTGCCGGCGGCGGCGGTGCGGGCGGTCAGCGCCACCGGGTCCGCCTCCAGGTAGACGGGGGCGTCCAGGGTCGTGGCGAGCACGCGCTCGGCCTCGGGCCGGTCGGCGGGGTCGCGCAGCCGTACGTGGACCGCGCCCGCCCCGACCGACGACTTCAGCTCGCCTGGCGTGCCCTCGGCGATGACGCGGCCGTGGTCGATGACCGCGATGCGGCTCGCCAGCCGGTCCGCCTCCTCCAGGTACTGGGTGGTGAGCAGCACGGTGGTGCCGTGGGCGACGACGACGCGGACGATGTCCCAGACGGCGTTGCGGCTGCGCGGGTCGAGGCCGGTGGTGGGCTCGTCCAGGAAGAGCAGGTCGGGGGTGTTGAGGATGCTGGCGGCGATGTCGATGCGCCGCCGCATGCCGCCCGAGTACGTCTTCACCTGCC
The DNA here is from genome assembly GCF_040802095.1 of Nonomuraea sp. NPDC050783. Classification (NCBI taxonomy): domain Bacteria; kingdom Bacillati; phylum Actinomycetota; class Actinomycetes; order Streptosporangiales; family Streptosporangiaceae; genus Nonomuraea; species Nonomuraea sp. NPDC050783. Next base: position 229,069 of record NZ_JBFAHK010000005.1, on the reverse strand, counting down.
GCCCCCCGGCCTCCGTCAGCCCGAACGCCTCCAGCAGCTCGGCGGCGCGGGAGCGGGCGGCCGGCTTGCGGTGGCCGAGCAGGCGGCCGAGCAGGACCAGGTTCTCCAGGCCGGTCATCTCCTCGTCCACCGAGGCGTACTGGCCGGTCAGGCTCACCCGGCTGCGGACGGCGTCCGCCTCGCGCACCACGTCCCGCCCGAACACCTCGGCCCGGCCGCCGTCCGGTTTCAGCAGCGTGGCCAGCATCCGCACGGCGGTCGTCTTGCCGGCGCCGTTCGGGCCGAGCACGCCGTACACGGCTCCGGCCGGCACCTTCAGGTCGAGGCCGTCCACGGCTCTGGTGTCGCCGAAGGTCTTCACCAGTCCTGTGGTCTCTATCGCCAGGTCTTGCATGGTCGCTGTCCTTTCGGAAGGGGGAGGAGCGGTCAGGAGACGTACGGGCGGGCGCGGCGGGCGTCCCGGAGCGCCCGTCCCCACCAGGTGAGCTGGTCGAGCACGGCGGCGACGGAGCGCAGCCGGTCGTCGGTGTCGCGGGGACGGCCGCCGGGCGTGAAGCCCGCGTCGCCGAGCAGGTCGAGGCCCACCCAGTCGCGTACCGTCATGGCGTGCAGGGCGCAGAACACCGTGCGGAGCTGCTCGACCGCGTGGAGGCCACGGGAGCCGGAGCCGTAGGCCACGAAGCCGACGGGTTTGGCCTGCCACTCGTCGTAGGCGTAGTCGACGGCCTGCTTGAGCGAGGCGGGGAAGCTGCGGTTGTACTCGGGTGTGACCACGACGAACGCCTCCGCGCAGCCGACCGCGCCGGTGAACGCCCGCATGGCCGGCGTGGCCCGCTCGGGGTAGCGTCCGGGGAAGGCGTACTCGGCCAGGTCGAGCAGGTCGACGGCCAGGTCGTCGCGGCGGGCGGCGTGCTCGGCGAACCACCGCCCGACGGCCTCGCCGGCCCGCCCGGCCCGCGTACTGCCGATGATCACCGCGATCCGCAGCCTGCCGGTCATCGCCGCCGCACCTCCCTCCGTGCTCTCACCAGGAAGGCGCTAGATCACCCGCTAGATCGGATCTAGCGGGGCGCGCGACGCGGGCGGCTCAGCACCACGCCCCGCCACTGAGAGCCACCTCCGCCAGGCTCCCGTCGGCCACCCGCCGCGCCACCTCCTCCCACTCGCGCAGCACCCTGCGCCTGCCTTGGGGAACGAGCGGCCAGTCACGGCTCGCGTGAGCACACTGTCCAGCCTGCCCGCTCAACAGGGTCGGGTACTCGTCAGTGCAGCGGGGAGTACGGCCGCCACAGGACGGCGAGCGTCACCACGACCGCGAGGGCGACGAGCTGCATGACCATGACGGCGTTGCGCCCGCGCCGCCGGGCGGCCACCGCGACGGCGGCCATGACCGCTGCCACGACCGCGTAGCAGCCGTAGGCGACGGCGGAGCGGAAGGTCATCTCCGCCTGCCACCGCTCAGGAGTGAGGTCCCCGCCCGAGCAGAGCACGGTGGAGCCGTCGCACAGCACGCCACGGTCGCGCGCCCAGCCGATGGTGACCACAGCGGCCATCAGCAGGCACAGGTCCAGGATCAGCGCCGCGACGGCGGCGACGTCCTCGGACGAGTCGTCATCCTCCACGGGCGGCATCGCGCCTCCGCTCCTGATCCGGCTCCGGTCACCTCATGGTTCGACGCCTGCCGCCTCCGGTCGGTTCGTCCCGCACGTGAAGGTGTCCATCGGCCGGATCATCGGAGGGCCGGGTGGTCCGGCAGCTTGTGTCGGGGAGCGTCGAGCCACACCCGCCGGCCCTCCCGGGTCACCGTCATGCCGAAGCGGTCGCGGTCGGGGAAGCCCCAGCTCACCCACCTGAAGTAGGCGTCGGCCGTCTCCTCCCACAGGGGCCGGTCGCCGACCTGGTAGACCTCGTACTCCCCGCCGCCCGGCCGCCATTCGGCGGTCGCCCACGAGTAGGGATCCGTGCGGTCTCCACCTGCTCGATCCGGTTGCGCGACGCGGACGGCTCCAAGGGCAGGGCGGTGGCCATGAGCGCTGGTACGTCGTTGCCGAGGGCCCAGGAGGGCCTTACTCGCTGCTCGTTCGCGGCGCCCTGGATTCCGGGGGCGCGACGAACGTTCCCTTGCCGTGCACGGCGCGTACCAGGCCGCGCTCCTTCAGCTCCCGGATGGCGCGTCGCAGGGTCATCCGCGCCACTCCCCAGGCGTTGGAGAGTTCGAGTTCGGACGGCAGGCGGGAGCCGGTGGCCCGCTCTCCTCTCTCGATCTGGCCGGCGATGTGATCCGCGATGATCATGTAGACGAGCTCGATCCCGCGCGGATCGATCGCCGGGATCTCCGCACCGAGATCATCGGTCCGCTTCTTCTCATCCCTTGCCACGCGGCCAACCATAAAGGGCGCTTGGCATGACAAAACACCTACATACTTCTACTGACGTTTACAGAGGTCTACAGTGTGAGCATGGGCAACTCGGCGCAGATCGTCATCCTCAAGCTGAGGATTCCCGTCGGATCGGACGAGGCGGCCCCTGCGTCCGCAGCGCGGCGTTCGCGATGATCGATGATCTCGTATGGCGTCCGTACACGTTGCGGGGTGGAACGTGCCGCGTACGGGATTTCATCACCGTGAACGACGCGGAGGTGGAGTTCTGTGTTGAGGGCGGACAATACGTCATCCGGCGAACCATCTGGGCATCCGGCCGGATCGTGACCAGGGAAGAGACGGCTCGCGGTCGTGGGCGTGCCACCAGGGAGGTCTGGGATGCCATCGCCGCGGAGATGGGGCTCAACTGAGGGAGAAACGCCACCACCCCGCCGGAGGCCCGGTGCCGGGGGATTCCGGTACCGGTGCTCGGCGGGGTGGTGTGGGGAGATGGCATGGGCGGGCCCGGGGCGCGTGGCGCCGCGTTCCCGGAGGCCGGACGGGTCTACTTGGTCGCGTGGTGACGGCGGCGGTCGTCGTCGCGCTCGCGCGGTTGCGGGGCCACGACGGTGAAGGAGGCCGTGGCGGTCGTGCCGCCGGCCTTGACGGTCACCGTCCTGCTGCCGGCCTTCGCCCTGGACGGGACGGTCAGCTTCCTGGTGGCGCGGCCGCCGGACAGGGCCACCCGGTAGCTCTTGCCCTCGGGGCTGGTCACCGTGGCGGTGCCGGTGGACAGGCCCTTGACGACGATCGTCACGCCGTAGGACTGGCCGGCGCGTACCCGGCTGGGGTTGACCGAGGCCGACAGGGAGACCTTCTGGTGCCGCGGCTCCTTGCGCTCGACGTCCTTCCGGTCGCGGTCGTCCTGCCTCGTGGCCGGGTCGGCGTGGGCCGGCCGCAGGGCCTTGGCCGTCGCGGCCGGCTCGGGCGCGTCGGCGAGGGCCGCGCCCGACAGGGGCAGGGCGAGGAGGGCGGCGCCGGCGAGGGTCACGGTGAAGGGCTTGGAGAAGCGCACTACTCGAGAATCCATTCCTGGGACCGGCCTGGCCGAACCATCTGTATTCAGCCCCGAAGGCCATCCCTTGCCGAACACTCTGCAGAACGAATCTAAGAGAAGCCTGTCACGACCTTATGAATCGCATAAGAGCAGGTGGGAGCGCATAACGGCGCCACCTGTGAGGTGCGACACATAATTTCTCATAGAGAATTCCCAGCGTTCTCGTGGAATATCCCGTCGGGCGGGGAAAGCGCTCCGGCCGGAAGATCACGGTCCGATCACGGCAACCTGTGCGCCGGATAAATCCGGACAAAGGGGACATAAAGCCCGGGTCAAGAGGGATACCTTCCTGCCCCATAGACGCACCGAACGCTCATGGCGTTCCCGCGACGAACAAGGAGCACCTCCCTTGAAGATCAAGCACACCCTCGTGCCCGCCGGCGGCGGGCTGGCCGCCACCGCGCTGCTCACCGCCTCCTTCGCCGGTGCGGCCGGCGCCGCCGAGGCCAAGGACCACGTGGCGCACAGCGAGAACGTGAGCATCACCAGCGCCCAGGGCATCGCCCGGTTCTGGCTGGAGAACAACGGCGCCGCGCTGCGGGCCGCCACCTACGTCGAGGAGGACACCACCGACGTCGACAAGCTGACCTCGACCGGCACCGCCACCACCGACACCAAGGCGGGCTCGGTCGCCCCGACCGGCAGCACCACGACCACCACCAAGTCCAAGAACGTGAACCTGCCGAAGACCATCGGCAAGGTCTTCTTCGTGGACCAGGACGGCGACAAGCGCTGGTGCTCCGCCTCCTCGATCCAGGGCAAGTACCGCAACATCGTCGCCACCGCCGGCCACTGCGTGTACGACACCGCCAACGACGAGCAGCTGCTCGACAACTGGGTCTTCGTCCCCGGCTACTACCAGGGCAAGGCCCCGTGGGGCGTCTACGTCGGCAAGCAGGCGTTCGTCCACTACGACTACAGCGTCTACGAGGACTACGACCGCGACTACGCCTTCGTCTCGGTCTACAACGGCGTGACGATCAAGAAGAGCACGACCTCCCGGCGCGGCCTGGAGGTCGAGGACGCCGGCCGCCTCGGCGACAACGTCGGCGGGCAGGGCATCGCCTGGAACCAGCCGCTGAAGAAGGCGCACTACGTCTTCGGCTACCCGCAGGCGCCCCAGCCCGACGGCAACAAGCCCTTCACCGGCGTCACGCCCAAGTGGTGCTACGGCACGACCACGGCCAAGACGGTGGGCTCGGCCGCCAAGAAGATCGAGGAGCACGTCGGCCTGAAGTGCTCCATGACCGCGGGCGCCGACGGCGGCCCCTGGCTGGTCAAGTACAGCAGCGCCAAGCGCACCGGTTACCTCAACGGTGTCACCAGCGCCTTCTACGACCAGGACGAGAACGACCGCGTGGACTACATCAGCTCGCCGTACTTCGACGGCGAGACCTACAGCGTCTACGCCTCCGCCGCCAACGTCTGGTCTGGAAAGCTCTTTTAGGGGAAGGGGGGAACAGCTCTGGGTGACTCCTGCGGCAGCGACAGCGCTTCAAAGGGATAGGAGGGGCCCGGCCCGGGCGGTGCGCACCGCTCAGGCCGGGCCCCTCCGCTGCAGGTCAGAGCCCCTTCTCACAGCCGATTCACATGTTCGCATCAGCGAACCCTCATCCGGGTGCGCCATCGTTCGACCATGCACACGACCAGCCCGAACCTCCAGTCCGAGCCCGTGCGCCGCCCCGACGGCAGCTCCATCAACATCCTCGTCGTGGACGACGAGCCCGCGCTGACCGAACTCCTGTCCATGGTCATGCGGCAGGAGTCCTGGGACGTCCGCAGCGCCCACAACGGGAGCGAGGCCGTCCGCGCGGCCCGCGGCTTCCGCCCCGACGCGATCGTCCTGGACGTGATGCTGCCCGACATGGACGGCATCGAGCTCCTGCCACGGCTGCGCGCGGTGCTGCCCGGCGTGCCGATCCTGTTCCTGACCGCCAAGGACTCGGTCCAGGACCGGCTGGCCGGCCTGCGGGCGGGGGCCGACGACTACGTCACCAAGCCGTTCAGCCTGGAGGAGGTCGTCATCCGGCTGCGCGGCCTGCTGCGCCGCTCGGGCGCGGTGCGGGTGCGGCCGGACGCCGTGCTCGTCGTCGGCGACCTCACGCTCGACCAGGAGACCCGCGAGGTGCGCCGGGCCGGCAAGGAGATCAAGCTGACGCCCACCGAGTTCGAGCTGCTGCGCTTCCTCATGCACAACCCGGGCCGGGTGCTCGGCAAGGCGCAGATCCTCGACCGGGTGTGGGCCTACGACTTCGGCGGCCAGAGCAACGTCGTCGAGCTGTACATCTCGTACCTGCGCCGCAAGATCGACGCGCGGCGCGAGCCGATGATCCACACCGTGCGCGGCGTGGGCTACACCCTGCGCCCGGCCGGATGACCATGTCGCTGGAGACGAAGCTCGTGGTCTCGTCGATCGCGCTGCTCGCCGTCGTCTCCGCGGTCATCGCCACCGCCACCACCCTGCTGCTGGACGACTTCCTCACCGACCGGCTGGACCTCCAGGTCAGCTCGGCCGCGGGCCGCTCGGCCGGCGCGGCGGGGCAGCTCCCGGGGGACGGCGTGCCCGCCGGGGCGCGGGAGGTGGGGTTCCTCATGGTGCCGGGGCAGGCCGAGGGCACGTTCGGGGCGCGGGTACGCCTCGGCGAGATCCGCCGGGCGGCGGTGCTGACCGGCGGCACGGTACGGGACGTGCCCGCGCCCCCGGAGGTCGCCGCCGTCACCGGCCGGCCGGTCACCGTCGATCTGGGGCCGCTCGGCGCTTACCGGATGGCGAGCCGGCGGGCTCTCGACGGCGACGTGCTGGTCACCGGGCTGCCGCTCACCGGCGTGCAGACCACGCTGGCCCGGCTGGTCGGGGTGGAGGCCGCGGTGACGCTGGCGGGGGTGGCGCTGATGGCCGCCGCGTGCACGCTGCTCGTGCGCCGCGCCGTGCGCCCGCTCGGCCGGCTGGCCGCCACCGCGGCCCGGGTGTCGGAGCTGCCGCTGGCCACCGGGGACGCGGTGCGCCTGGCCCGCGTCCCCGAGGCCGACACCGACCCGCGCACCGAGGTCGGCCAGGTCGGCGGCGCGTTCAACCGCATGCTCGGGCACGTCGAGACCGCCTTCGCGGTGCGGCACGAGAGCGAGACCCGGCTGCGCCGCTTCATCGCCGATGCCAGCCACGAGCTGCGCACCCCGCTGGCCTCCATCGTCGGCTACGCCGAGCTGACCGAGCGCAGCGGCGAGCCGCACGGCCCGCAGACCACGCACGCGCTCGGCCGCATCCGCTCCGAGGCGGGCCGGATGGCCACGCTGGTCGAGGACCTGCTGCTGCTGGCCAGGCTGGACGCGGGCCGCCCGCTGGAGCGGCAGGAGCTGGACCTGTCGCCGCTGGCGGTGACCGCGGTCGGCGACGCCTACGCCGCCGCGCCCCGCCACCGCTGGCTGGTCGGCCTGCCCGACCAGCCCGCCCTGGTCGTCGGCGACGCCGACCGCCTGCACCAGGTGCTGGCCAACCTGCTGGCCAACGCCCGCACCCACACCCCGCCCGGCACCACCGTCACCACGACCGTGCTGCTGGGCGGCGGCGAGGTGCGCGTCCAGGTCGCCGACGACGGGCCGGGCATCGCGCCGCACGTGCTGCCGCACGTGTTCGGCCGGTTCGCGCGGGGTGACGGGTCGCGCTCGCGGCTGGCCGGGGGGAGCGGGCTCGGCCTGGCCATCGTGGCCGCGGTCGCCGCCGCCCACGAGGGGCGGGTGGAGGTGACCAGCGAGCCGGGCCGGACGGTCTTCACGCTGGTCCTGCCCGCCGCCCCTGGCGCCGCCCTCTAGCGCCGCGGGCGATCGCCGCGATTCCGGACATGCGGCCTTCCCCTTGCCGCTGCCCACGGGAGGTCGGCCAGGCTTACGATCACTTCGTGGCCTTCGACCCGCACATGCCGAATCTCGCCCGCATGTACGATTTCCTGCTCGGCGGCAAGGACCACCTCGCCGTGGACCGCGCGGCGGTCGAGCGGCTCGCCGAGCACATCCCGCAGGCCGCCGGGCTGGCCCGTGCCAACCGCGCCTTCCTGCAACGCGCGGTGCGGCACCTGGCGGCCTCCGGCGTCCGGCAGTTCCTGGACCTCGGCAGCGGCCTGCCCACGCAGGGCAACGTGCACGAGGTGGTCCGCGACGTCTCGCCGGACGCCAGGGTGGTCTACGTCGACCACGACCCGGTCGTCGCCACGCACGCCAGGGCGCTGCTGGAGGAGGCCGGGCGGGTCGCGTTCGTCGAGGCCGACCTGCTGCGCCCTGCCGAGCTGCTGGACCGTCCCGAGGTCAAGGGGCTGCTCGACCTGGACGAGCCGGTCGGCGTGCTGCTGGTGTCGATCCTGCACTTCGTCCTGGACGCCGACGACCCGCACCGCATGGTGAAGATCCTGCGTGACGCGCTCGCGCCCGGCAGCTACCTCGTGCTCACCCACGCCGTCTCCAGCCTGGGCCGCCCGGAGTCGGAGGAGGCCGTCAAGGACATCTACCGCAACTCCTCCACGGGCGGCGCCACCGGCCGCACCCGCGAGGAGATCCTGGCGTTCTTCGGCGACTTCGAGCTGATCGAGCCGGGCCTGGTGCCGGTGACGGACTGGCGGCCGGAGGAGGGACCGCTCATCGGCGAGCCGCCGCTGCCCGGTTATCTCCTGGCCGGAGCCGCCAGGAAACGGGCCGCATAGGACCTTTACCGCTCACCACCCATCCCCTCTGTAACTGCTTGAACACCGACAGTTACTATGTGTCAGGTTCATGCATATACGCATCACACATCCCAGGGGGCTGGACATGGACGAGACCAGAGCCGACAGGACCGAGGCCGAGCTCGGCTTCGACGGCGACACCGCGCTGTTCCGCGCGCAGGACGACCCGATCGCCGCCGCCGCGGTCGAGCTCGCCGTCGAGACCGAGCTGCTGGAGGGCGACGACCTCGCCAACCGCGCCGCCGCCGAGGCCGAGTGGCTGGCGGCCAGGCGCGACAGCGAGCGCCGCATCCGCGAGCTCGACGGCCGCGACCAGGACCGCGTCCAGCGGCTGCAGAGCGAGCTGCGCGCCAGCGGCGCCGAGGTGTGGCCGGTGGCCCGCTGGTGGGGCTTCGAGATCAACCTCAACGAGACCGCCGCCGCGCGCGCCGCCGAGCTCGCCTCCCTGATCGGGGAGGTCGCGGGCGCGGCGCTCGGCGGCTGGCTGGCGCCGATCGTCGAGTGGTCGGCGCGCAACAAGGCCCGCTGGATCGGCTCGGTCGCCCGCCCGTACGGCGCCCGCCTGGTCTCGCCGTGGACCGCGCCCGCCTCGCTCGTCCCGATCCGCGTGGTCGGCGCGCCGGCCGCCGACGCCCGCCTGTGGTGGGCGGTCCACGAGCCCGGCGAGGGCTGGAGCGAGGACCAGCGCTTCGTCGACCACTTCACCGCCTCCGGCGCGGCGCTCGCCGAGTACCGCGACCGGCTGTACGTCGCCCACCGCGGCAGCGACGGCGACTCCGCCCTGTGGTGGGCCGTGTACGACGCCGAGCAGGGCTGGAGCGAGGACCAGCGCTTCCCCAAGCACTTCAGCGCCAGCGCCCCGGCCCTCGCCGCCTACGACGGCCAGCTCTACTGCGTGCACCGCGGCGCCGGCCAGGACGCCGCCCTGTGGTGGACCCGCTGGGACGGCTCCAAGTGGAGCCCGGACGCCAAGCTGCCCCGCCACTTCAGCGCCAGCAGCCCGGCCCTGGCCGGCTACGACGGCCAGCTGTGGTGCGTGCACCGCGGCGCGGACGACGACAGCCTGTGGTGGGCGACCTGGGACGGCAACCGGTGGAGCGACGACCGCCGTTTCCCCGACCACGCCAGCCGCGCCAACCCGGCCCTGACCGTCTTCCGCGGCCAGCTCTACTGCGTGCACCGCGGCGCCGGTGACGACACCGCCCTGTGGTGGACCCGCTGGGACGGCGCGAACTGGAGCCCCGACGAGCGGCTGCCCGGCCACTTCTCGGCCGAGGGCCCGGCGCTGACCGTCTACAAGGACCGCCTGTACGTCGTCCACCGCGGCGCGACGGACCAGAGCCTCTGGTGGGCCGCCTTCGACGGCGCGAACTGGAGCGCCGACGAGCGGCTGCCCGGCCACTACTCCGCCGAGGCGCCGGCCGCCATCGCCTTCCGCGACAAGAACGCCACCCGCGACCAGCTCCTGGTGCTGCACCGGGGCAGTCGCTGAGGCACCGAGGGGCGCCGCCCGCGGCGCCCCTCACCCACCCCCGCGGCCCCCGCTCACCAGCCGGCGAGCTGGTCCACGAACCACTCCACCAGCGTCTTCGACACCGCGCCGTGCGGGCGGTTGCCGGTGTCGCAGCGGAACGCGTCGAGGAACGTCTCGTCCTTCTGCAGCTCCCCCAGGTCGGCGTGGAGCTCCGCCTGCCAGGCCACCGGATCCCCGGCCAGCGCGACCGCGCTCACCGACGGGACGAAGCAGGTGCCGCGGAAGCGGTCCTGGATCGCCAGGCCCATCGCGTCCGCCACCCGGCCGAAGGCGTCCAGCGTGCCGCCGGGCGCGCCGTCGAACGCCGCCACGTGCGAGGTCGCGCTCGTCCACACCGGCTCGCCGAAGCCGATCGCGCCGACGTTGCGCAGCTCGCCCATGTCCGGCTGGACCCTGGCCACCAGGCGCAGCGGGCCCTCGTCCAGGTCCAGCACGGGGGTGCCGGGGCGCGGGTCGGGGCCGCGGCCGTCGCCGGCGCCGTTGGCCAGGCCCAGCTTGTACGGCCGCATCGGGAACCAGCCGACCCGGTGCAGGTCGTCCAGCAGCTCCTTGCGCAGCGGGCTGGAGGTGGTGACCGGCCCCGAGTAGCTCGTGCCCGGCACCCAGCCCCACAGGAGCTGCTGCGCCGCCGGGCTGCGGATCAGCTCGGCCTGCCCGGCCCCGTCGCGGCGCGGCTGGATCGTCTCGTGCAGGTACGCGAGCTGCTGGAGCACCAGCGGGATCCACGCCCCCAGGTGCGGGGTGTCGTAGGAGAAGTACTTGTCGGTCTGGTGGTCCAGGCCCTCGCTCTCCATGCGGGCCAGCGCGTACCGGACGATCATGCCGCCCGAGCCGACCCCGCCGACGGTCAGCGGCGCGTCGCCCCGCCGCTCGGCGAGCGTCCGCAGCAGGCAGGTGATCACCACGCCCGCGTTCGCCTGCACGTACGCCTGCCGCTGGTCGAAGCCCAGCAGCACGACGTCGATCCCCATCGCCAGGAGCTGGTCCAGCAGGCCGGGCACGCCCGGCTCGTACGGGGCGTTGAAGTGCCGCCACATGCCGGCCAGGTCGCTGGGGCCGTAGTTGAAGCCGTCGGCGAAGATCAGCGGCCGGACCGGCGCCGCGCGCCCGGCCGCCAGGTGAACGTGGGCCCGGCCGGTCGCCACGTGACCCCGGTGCGGCCGGTCGGCGACCAGCTCCCACACGGCGTCGGGCCTGGCCGCCTCGCCCTCCCGCACCGGCGGGGTGGCGAACCAGACCCCCGGGTCGCCGAGGGCGCTCGCGATGCTCTGTATCTGTTCCGGAGCCAGGCTGCTCTCGACGGTCCTGGCGTTGATCTCGACGTCGATCCTCGGTTCCTGTGCCATGGTCGATTCCTCCCTACTCGATCACTCACAGTAATCGAGGCAGGTGGGAGGGGTCGTGACGGCGCGCGTGTGCCCTCACCGAGCATCGGGCCAAGCGCGGTTCACCGGAGTGTCAGGAAACGGCGCTTCGCCGAGTTTGCTGGTTAACGCAGGGGTAGGGACGCGATGAGCCACATGAGCAGGGACGACGACGTTCCTGCCGCTACGGAGGTGAAAGCGATGGCACTGCCCACCAGGCGTCACAGATCGCCCGCACGATGGGGCGGCGCGGGCCTGCCCACCCGTTCGTGGGACCCCTTCACCGAGTTCCAGCAGCTCTGGGACCAGATGGGCCGGCTGTTCGAGCAGGGCGTCGAGGCCGACGCCACCGCCTGGCGGCCGGTGGCCGAGACCGAGGAGACGCCCGAGGCGTACCTGGTGCGGGCGGAGCTGCCCGGCCTGCGGCGGGACGAGGTCAACGTCGAGATCGACGGCTGCGAGCTGTGCATCTCGGGCGAGATCGCCGAGGAGGACCGGCGCAACACGCTGAAGCGGCGCGCCGGCACGTTCGTCTACCGCACGATCCTGCCCACCGACGCCGACACCGGCAAGGTCGGCTGCGAGCTGAGCGAGGGCGTGCTGACCGTGCGCGTCCCCAAGACCGCTCAGGGCCGCTCGCGCCGCATCTCGATCAGAGGCTGACCACTCCCGAGGTGAACCCCCATGAACGACCGTGAGAACGACCCGGACGACGAGTTCTTCGCACCCGTGCTGCGCGAACCGCCGCCCCCCGAGTCCGAGTCGGCGACCGGGAAGGTGAGCGACACCGGCGTGCCCGACGTGGCGGGCGCCGGCCGCGGGGACTGGGCGGCGGCGCCGCCGCCCAGGAACTCCGTCAGCCACCGGCTGCTCGCCGCCGGCCTGGTCCTGCTGGCCGGGGTGGTCCTGGCCGTGTGGGCGCTGCTGGCCGGGAACCCGGCACTGGCGATCGTGCCCGCCGTCGTGGCGCTGGCGGCGGCGGTGTACCTGGTGGCGTTCGGGGCGCGCAGGGCGCGCTCGGGCGGCGGGCCGCCCACGTTCGGATGAACCGGGGCGGGGCATGTGGGCCCTGCCCGAGCGACGAGGAGACATGACATGACGAGCGAGCATCGGGACGCCATGAGCAGCACCCAGCTCATCGACCGGGAGTGCGTACGCAGGCTCCTGGAGGCCGACCGGGACGACGCCACCCTGGTCTTCGTGCGCGGCGAGTGCGTGGTGCTCCCCGACGCCGAGGTGGACGAGGCCCACCGCGGGCTGATCGTCGCCCGCCGCGACGAGGTGCTGGCCTGGGTGCCCGCCGGGCAGCCGGCCGACCAGCTCCTCGACGACCTGGCGCACCGGCTGGACAACATCGTCCGCGACCTGGGGGCCTGACACCTGGTGCCGCGGCCTTCGACGATCACCACGACGAGACGCACGCCCCGCTCGCCACGCGGCTGCCGGGGCCGCCGGCACGAGAGGTAAGCATCCCCTATCCGTCAGGAGACTCTGCCGAATGTGTTCGGATGAATACGTTCGGTAACGAGAAGCCGGCGATTGTGAGGGAAGATGCCCACGGACCCCACCGAGCAGCGGCTGAGCCTGGACACCAGGGCGGCGCGCACCCTGGCCACCACCACCAAGACCCGCCCCCAGATGCAGGCCATCACCTCGCGGTGGTTGCTGCGCATGCTTCCCTGGGTGGACGTGCGAGGCGGCACCTACCGGGTCAACCGCCGCCTGACGCACCGGGTCGGGCGCGGCCGGGTGAGCGTGGTGCAGCAGGGGGCCGACGACGTGCGGATCATCCCCGAGACGCTGGCCGAGCTGCGCGCGCTGCGCGGCTACGACGACCTCGACGTGCTGGCGGCCGTCGCCGCGACGTTCTCCCCGCGCGAGGTGCGCCCCGGCGACGTGATCGTACGGGCCGGCGCCCCGATCACCGAGACGTACATCGTCGCCCACGGCCGCCTGGAAAAGCTGGCCACCGGCAAGTACGGCACCACCGAGGCCCTCGGCGTCCTCACCGACGGCGACCAGTTCGGCGACGAGGCGCTCGGCCAGGACGATCCTCGCTGGTCGTGCACGGTGCGGGCGGCCACCGCGGGCACGATCCTGGTCTCGCCGTGGGCCGGCTTCCAGCGCGTCCTCGCCCGCGCCCCCGGCCTGCGGGCACACCTCGACCGCTACCTCGCCGAAGCGCGCAGGCCGGTCAACCGCCGGGGCGAGGCGGCGGTCGAGGTCGCGGCCGGGCACACCGGCGAGCCGGTCCTCCCCGGCACGTTCGTCGACTACGAGCTACGCCCCCGCGAGTACGAGCTCAGCGTCTGCCAGACCGTCCTGCGCGTGCACACCCGCGTGGCCGACCTCTACAACGGGCCGATGGACCAGCGAGAGCAGCAGCTCCGCCTGACCGTCCACGAGGTGCGCGAGCGCCAGGAGTGGGAGCTGCTCAACAACCGCGAGTTCGGGCTGCTGCACAACGCCGACTACGACCAGCGCCTGTCCACCTGGTCCGGCCCGCCGACCCCCGACGACCTGGACGACCTCATCAGCATGCGCCGCAAGACCCGCCTGCTGCTGGCCCATCCCAAGGCGATCGCCGCGTTCTTCCGCGAGTGCAACAAGCGCGGCCTGGTGCCGGGCAGCGCCGACGTCAACGGCCACGAGATCCCCGCCTGGCGGGGCATCCCGATCTTCCCCTGCGGCAAGATCCCCGTCAGCGCCCAGCAGACCACCTCGATCATCGCGATGCGTACGGGCGAGGACGACCAGGGCGTGGTGGGCCTGCACCAGACCGGCCTGCCGGAGGAGCACGAGCCCGGGCTCAACGTGCGCTTCATGGGCATCGACGACAAGGCCATCATGTCCTACCTGGTCAGCGCCTACTACTCGACCGCGATCCTGGTGCCCGACGCGATCGGCATCCTGGAGAACGCCGACATCGCCGCGCCGCGCTCCTGACCCGTTCCCGTACCCCCGCGAGGCCCGCCCCCGTGAGGCCGTCCCCTGTGAGGAGCGTCATGCCCCCCAACCGGATCCCGGTCCTGCCCACAGGTCTGGGCACTTCCGCGCTCAGCCTCCTCCGCCCCGCTCCCGCCGGGCAGGCGGACGCCGGGCACGTCGGCGTCGGGCACGTGGGCGCCGGGCAGGAGGGCGACGGGCACGAGCCCGGCATGGCCCCGCCGCCCCGGCACGCCGGCCTGGAGCCGCTGGCCTACCGCGAGCGCCCGTGGGGCGACGGCTCGTACCCTCCGCTGCTCTGCCCCGCCACCGTCCGCGTCGACGACCGCCTCGGCGCGGAGGTCGACCGGCGGCTGCTGGCCTGGGCCGAGCGGACGGGCCTGCACGAGGGGCGGCTGGAGGAGTTCGGCCGCACCGGCTACGGCCGCCTGGCCATGCTGACCCACCCCGACACCGACGACCCCGACCTGCTGCTGGTGGCGGCCCAGATGAACAGCGCCTGGTGGGCCGCCGACGACTACTACGCCGACGAGAGCGACCTCGGCGCCACCCCGACCGAGCTGCCGCCCCGCCTGGCGCTGGTGATGTCGGCGATGGACCCGCCGCCGCCGGCCGGCGACTACACCCGCCTGCTGGAGGAGGCCATCGCGGCCGACCCCGTGCTGGTCGCGCTCCGCTCGGCCACCGCCCACCTCAGCAGGCACGCCCTGCCCTCGCAGGTCATGCGGGTCTGCACCATCACGTCCCAGATGTACGTGAGCTGGTGCGCCTACGCCGCCTGGCGCTACCTGGAGACCCCGCCGCCCGCCTGGCGCTACCTCGCGGCCCGCCAGCACGACAGCTTCTACACCTCGATGACGCTCATCGACATCACCGGCGGCTACCACCTGCCGGCCGACCTGTTCTACGAGCGCCGCTTCCACACCGCGCTCATGCAGGCGGGCACGGCCAGCGTCCTCGTCAACGACCTGCACTCGGTCGCGCGGGAGGCCGCCGACGAGCTGCCCGACAGCAACGTGATCCTGCTCATCGCCGCCGAGGAGGGCTGCTCGGTCGAGGAGGCGACCGAGCGCGCCGTCCACCTGCACAACGACTTCGTCCGAGGCTTCGAGGCCAGCCGTCAGGAGCTGGCCTGCGCGCCGTCGCCGGAGCTGAAGCGGTTCCTGCGCGGCGCGCAGGCGTGGATGGCCGGCTGCCTCGAATGGCACGGCAGCAGCGCCCGTTACCAGTCATGACCCCCGGAAAGGACCCCGCCCGCGTGACCACCACGAACGCCCACCACTCCGTGCTGGGCAGCCAGTACCAGCGTTCCGTCGCCGACTACTGGAACGCCGAGCACAACCCCGTCAACCTCAAGCTGGGCGAGGTGGACGGCCTCTACCACCACCACTACGGCATCGGGCCCGTCGACTGGTCCGTGCTGGAGGGCCCCGAGGAGACCCGCGAGCAGCGCATCGTCAGCGAGCTGCACCGGCTGGAGACCCAGCAGGCCGAGACCCTGGTCGGGCACCTCGGCCGGCTGCGATCCGAGGACCGCGTCCTGGACGCCGGCTCGGGCCGGGGCGGCTCCAGCTTCCTGGCCAACCTGCGCCACGACTGCCACGTGGACGGGGTGTCGATCTCCGAGACGCAGGTCTCCTTCGCCAACGAGCAGGCCAGGCTGCGCGGCGTGGCCGACAAGGTGCGCTTCCACTTCCGCAACATGCTCGACACCCGCTTCGAGTCCGGCTCCTACCAGGCGATCTGGAACAACGAGAGCACGATGTACGTCGAGCTGTCGCTGCTGTTCGCCGAGCACGCCCGGCTGCTGCGCCGCGGCGGCCGCTACGTCTGCATCACCGGCTGTTACAACGACGCCTACGGCCTGCCCTCCCGGGCCATCAGCCAGATCAACGCCCACTACATCTGCGACATCCACTCCCGCAGCACCTACTTCAGGGAGCTGGTGGCCAACCGGCTGGTCCCGGCCAGCGTCATCGACATGACCGCGGCCACCATCCCCTACTGGGAGCTGCGGGCCAAGAGCCACCTGGCGACCGGCATCGAGCAGGCGTTCCTGGACGCCTACCAGAACGGCAGCTTCCAGTACCTGCTCATCGCCGCCGACCGGGTCTGAGCCGGAACCGCCGCGTGCCGGGCCGCCCCCGTGGCGACCCGGCACGCGGCGGTTCCTCCTCCTACTTCTGCTCGGCCATCGTCGCGGTGACGGTCTCCTCCTCGCCGTCACGCAGGTACGTGATCCGCACCTGCTGCCCCACCGTGAACCCGCGGACCTGCCCGACGACCGTGTCACCGCCCTCGACCTCGGTGTCGCCGATCCTGGTGATGAGGTCGCCCTGCTTGAGCCCGGCCTTGTCCGCCGGGCTGCCCGCGCTCACCTGGCGGATCAGCGCGCCGGGCACGTCGCCGGTGGCGTCGGTGACGCTCACCCCGAGGAAGGCGTGGCTGACCTTGCCCTTGCTGATGAGCTGGTCGGCGACCTGCTTGGCGGTGTTCACCGGGATCGCGAAGCCGAGGTTGACGCCCTGGGCGGACACCGCGCTGTTGATGCCCACCAGCTCGCCGGCCGCGTTGACCAGGGCCCCGCCGGAGTTGCCGGGGTTGATCGCGGCGTCGGTCTGGATCATGCCGCCGAGCGTCGTGGTCTCGGCCGCCTGCTGCTGCTGTCCCCAGGGGAACTGCCGGCCGTCGCCGCCGCCGCCGTCGCCCGCCGTGACCGTACGGTCGAGGGCGCTGACGATGCCCGCCGTCACCGTGCCGTCCAGGCCGAGCGGGCTGCCGAGGGCCAGCACGTCGTCGCCCACCTTGAGCTGGTCGCTGTTGCCCAGCGTGGCCTTGGCCAGGCCCTTCACGCCCTCGGCCCGGATGACGGCGAGGTCCGTCGCCGGGTCGGTGCCGACCACCTTCGCCTTGGCGGTCTTGCCGTCGTTGAACTTGACCGTCAGGACGTCGCCCTGCCCGCTCACCACGTGGTTGTTGGTGAGGATCAGCCCGTCCTCCGACAGCACCACGCCGGAGCCCTCGGCGCTCTGCCCCTGGATCATCACCACCGACGGCTGCACCTTCGCCGCCACCTCGGCCACCGTGAGCTGGTCGGCCACGGTCCGGAAGGCCGGGCTCGGCGCGCTCGCCGTGACCGCCGCCACCGGCCGGTCCGCCCCCGCCAGGTACGCCCCCACGGCTCCGCCGCCGAGCGCCGTCACCCCGAGCGCGGCCGCCGCCGCCAGCGCCAGCCCGGCCACCGCCTTGCGGCTCAGCAGGAACCCCGGCCGCCGCGGCGGCGGCGGGGGCGGCGGCAGGGCCGGGCCCACCGGCTCCTTGCGCGGGAACCCGCCGACCGAGGGCGGCTTGTCACCGAACTGGGTCCAGCCGCCGGCACCCTGCTCACGAGGCTCGTTCGCGTCCATGTCATCTCCTAGCGTCCCGATGACACCAGGATGATCAGTGGCCGGTAAGACCTGCTTAAGCGGGAGATCGGGCCGCCCGCCACCCCCTGACACCGGCCTTATCGCCGCTGGTGGACCACTCGGGACGGGCCGGAGAATTCGCCGGATCCGTACGCCGTCTCAGGCGTCCTGGACCTGCCGGCTGCCCGCCGCCCGGTAGAGGGAGACCGAGAACGGCCGCGCGCGGTCCAGCTCGACGTGCTCGCCGACCTTGGCCACCTCCGGCGCGGCGTCGGCGAAGCGGTGCAGCCGCCGGGCCTCCGGCCACGGGTGCACCAGGACGAGGTGGCCGCCGGGGGCCAGCAGCGAGGTCAGCCGGCGGGAGGCGTGCCGCAGCCGGTCGCCGCCGCCCACGTAGTACAGGATCTCCGCGCACACCACCAGGTCGAAGCCGGTACGCAGGCCGTGGTCGAGCAGGTCGGCGTGGACGAAGCGGACTCGCCCGGCGAAGCGCTCGTTGCGCCGCCGCGCCCGCTCCAGCGCCTTCTCCGAGATGTCGATGCCGGTGATGTCGGCCTCCGGGCACGCCTCGGCCAGCAGCTCGGTGAAGACCCCCTCGGCGCAGCCGGCCTCCAGCACGCGGCGGTGCCGGACGGCCGGGATCAGCTCCATCGTGATGCGGTACTTGTGCTGCTCGTAGGCGTCGCCGGTCAGGTTCCAGGGGTCGGGACGGCGGTGCCACCAGTCGAAGTAGCGGCGCAGGACGGCCCCGCGGCCACGGCGGCCGAGCAGGGACAGGGACGTGAACAGGGCGCGGTGTAAAAGGTCGGGAAAGCTGGCCACGAGCCTCCTTAGGTCCTTTGCCCCGGAACCTTCCTTTGCCCCGGAACCTACGGTCCGGACCGGCCGCCGGTCATGACGCTGGAGAGGGATCGTCCGATCTAGCTCTCAGGTAGGGGGTGACCAGGCCGCTCTCGTAGGCGTGGACCGCCGCCTGGGTCCTGTCACGCAGCCCGAGCTTGGCCAGGACGCTGCTGACGTGCGACTTCACGGTCTGCTCGGCGATCACCAGCCGCGCGGCGATCTCGGTGTTGGACAGGCCGCGGGCGATGAGCACCAGGATCTCGGTCTCGCGCCGGGTGAGGGTGCCGTACGCCTGGCCGGTGAACGGGCGCGGCGGGGGGAGCCGGACGAAGGCGCCGATCAGCCGGCGGGTGACGGACGGCGCCAGCAGGGCGTCGCCGCCGGCCACCACCCGTACCGCCTCGCTCAGCTCCCGGGCCGTCGCCTGCTTCAGCAGGAAGCCGCTGGCGCCCGAGCGCAGCGCCTCGTAGACGTACTCGTCGAGGTCGAACATGGTCAGCATCAGCACCTTGGTCCGGCCGATGACCCGGCGCGCGGCCTCCAGGCCGTCCAGGCCCGGCATGCGCACGTCCATGAGCACGACGTCGGGGCGCAGCTCGGCGACCTTGGCCACCGCGTCGTGGCCGTCCACCGCCTCGCCCACCACCTCGATGTCGGGCTGCGCGTCCAGCAGGACGGCGAACGCCTCCCGCACCATGGCCTGGTCGTCGGCGATCAGCACCCGGATGGTCACGCGGCCCCGCCTTTCCCGGCCCGCCCGGCGCCGGCGAGCGGCAGCTCCACGGCCACGGTGTAGCCGCCGTCCGGGCGCGGGCCCGCCCTGAGGTCCCCGCCCAGCAGGATCACGCGCTCCCGCATGCCCAGCAACCCGTGCCCCTGCCCCTGCCCTTGCTGACCGCCCTCATCCCCGCCCCCGTCCCCGCTGCCGTCCCCGCTGCCGTCCCCGCTGCGGTCCCCGCCGGTCCTGCCGTCCCCGCCGGTCCGGCGGGGACGCGCCGGGCCGTTGTCCACGCGCAGGCGCAGCCGGTCCGGCTCGTACGCCACCGCGACCTCCGCCCCGCTGCCCGGCGCGTGCCGCAGCGCGTTGCTCAGCGCCTCCTGCGCGATGCGGTAGGCCGACAGCTCGACGCCGGGCGGCAGCGGCCGGCGCTCGCCGCCGACCCGCAGGCGGACCGGCATGCCGGCGCCACGCATCCGCTCGGCCAGCTCCTCCAGCCGGTCCAGGCCGGGCGGCGGCCCCGACCCGTACGGGGCGCCGTCCCGCAGCAGGCCGAGCACCCGGTGCAGCTCGTCGAGCGCCTCGATCGCGCTGGCCCGGATCGTGGCGAAGCTGCGGGCCAGCTCCGCGGGCGGGTCGGGCACCCGGTAGGGCGCGGCCTCGGCCTGCACCGCGACGAGCGACATGTGGTGGGCGACCACGTCGTGCAGCTCCCGCGCGATGCGCGCCCGCTCCTCCAGCAGCGCCGCGCGGGCCTGCTCGGCGCGGGCCCGCCGGCCGGCCAGCGCCGCGTGGCGCGCGCCGAGCGCGACCAGGCCCAGGACGCCGACGTGCGCGGCCAGCACCGGATGGGGCCACACCGCCCCGGCCACCGCCCCGGCCACCGCCGGGTGCGCCAGCACGACCGCCAGCACGACCGCCAGCACGGTGGCCGGCACCGCCGCCGCCAGCGACAACCACCCGGCCGCGGCCGCGGCCCGCCCGGCCGCCTGGCGGAGGGACCCGCGCCGCGCGCCGCCCGCCGTCCGGCCGAGCCCGAGCATGCCATAACCTGTCCAGTCGCTCACGCCCCTGCTCCCCGCCTGTCGTCCACAGCCTCAAGAGGCCCTCTGGATCAGTCTGTCCCGCGGAGGCGGACCGGCCACGTTCGAAGGTGGATCACCGGCATTTCCCGATCAGGCCCCGGGCGGGAGCGCCCGTTGGGTTGATCAGCAGCCGGATCGGCGTATGCGCGGCAGCTCAGGCGGGTCCTGCCGGAGGAGGGTCGTCGTGGGCGCCGGGCAAGACCATCGGCGGGGAGTACAGACCAATGGAGCCCGGAATTTTCTGGCTTTCCCTGAAATCACGAAGCCGGCGTCGGCGGCGAGCACGTTCGTGGACGAGCCATTCCCTGCCCTCCGCGGACACCGCCTCCAGGATCCTGAGCGCTCCGGTCACGCCCGAGGTGTCGAGAGCGAGGGCGGTGAGGAAGTTGATGTTCTCCCGTACCCGGTCGAACAGACCTTCCTCGTAGTTGTCCACGAGCACGTCAATGTGCTGCCTGTTGACGAGCGAGAGTCGGAAGGCGCGACTGAGCACCAATGCCTGCTGGTCATAAGGCCGGATCTCCTCACGGGTCAGCACGCGCCGATGACCGTGTTCGAAGCGCACCCCCACCTCGGTAACTCTCGCGGAGGCGATCATCTCGTATCTGAACGTGGTGCGCCGCTCATCGTGTATGGCTCCTGTGGCGAAGTCCAGGTCCACGGTGACCTGCCGTACGCCACCCTCGGTGAGCAAGAAGAGCAACACCACATAAGCGGAGTAGCGCAGCGGGCCGTACAGGACGCGGGCGCGTCGGCACCGTAGAGCGCCTTCGGTGAGAGTGAGGTGTGCGATGACGTCGCGGTTGCTCAGGCCGTAATGCTTCAACGCCAGTGACTTGATCGTCATCTTGTCGTAGTCGAGCCAGGCTGCCATCTCGGCGTCGCTGGGCCGATCGGACAGTACGTGGCACCAGCGTTCGTACTCTTGCTGCTCGGCGGCGAGCCGGCGATCCGCCTCTCCTGCGAGCCGTGAGTGGCTGATGGCCGAGGCGAGATAGTCGAGGGAATCCTTCCATGCCATTGCTCCGGCCAAGCCCAGCAGCGACCCGGCTCCCAGCATGCCGAGGAAGCTCGTAGCGGCTGCACCGATGAGTGCGATGAGTCCGGCGATCGCCAAGGCCGCGTATCCCGCCACGACCGCGGCCGGTGGACCGTCGGACCGGAGCGAGACGCCTCCGCTGAATTGCCGGGCGGCGTTCTCCGCGTGCCATCGGACAAGCCACCTGATCGGCCCCACCCTGTCGTGATCGCTGCCGTACAGGTGAACCAGGTCCACCTTGAGCTTCTGTCGCACGGGCTCGTTGTCCCACTGCCACTGTCGGGCAGCGACGGGATCCGCGGGGCCCGACCGCTGGAACCAGTGGTCGACGCTCGCCGAGACTGACGCGGCGAAGCCTTCGTTCCACCATGTCCCCGGCGTTTCCTGGCTGTCCAGGCGTCGCGACAGACCGGTCATGACGATGGCGATGACCCATGCGCTGACCAGTACGAGTGCCACGATCGTGGCGGCCAGACTGCTGGCGGCCATGAGGCCCACCACCCAGAGGAATCCGATGAAGCCGAACGTGGCTCCGACGATGACCTTGACCCGTTTGCCGGGCTCCAGCGTCGGACTGGGGATCATGATCCGCCTGGGCGCTGTGGGAACCGGTTCGAAGAACTTCCACACGCGATTCTGCCGGTTGCCGTCAGTGCGCATAGCCTGTACGTGCCGCGCTTCCAGCTCTTCGACCTGATCCTGGATCCACCCGTTCAATATCATTTCAAGATGTCGGTGAATCTCGTCCCGGCGCGCTTTCGGTAACGCCTGATAGGCGTCGAAGGCGGCGGAGAAGCGTGGCAGGTCGGTCACCCCGTGCTCCTCCTCCTCGGTGATGCAGCGGATGAGCTCGAACACCACGTCGAACGCCTGCCGCCATGAGTCGTAGGGGAACTGCGCGGCCATGGCGCCCGCGGTCGTCAGGTGTTTGAACTCGTCAGGTCCCAGGTGATCGAACGATCGATCGCTCAGCGTCGCCAGAACCCAGTAATAAGCCACCTCGCTGGATCGGTGGCCGTCCATCGCCGCTTCCTCGATCAGGGCCTCGGCTCGTCGAGGCATGTCGCCGTCGAGGTAGTTGCGCCCAACCTCATACTTACGTCGCGGGTGATCGTTCTTGGAGACCGAATAGATGGTGACATTGCCATCTACGTATCCGATTTGCGCATCAACGTGCGCATCGTCCATAGCGACATTGTTGAATCCGGGCCACCCCCCGTTCATGAGCTGAGGCCTTGGCCTACTGCTAGGGCGAGAGCCGCTATCGACGCCAGATCGGCGAAATCGCCGAGCAGGCCCTTCGCTTTCTTCAGCGCCATCAGCATCTTCCCGCGTCGTTCTTCGTCGCCGGTTTCCAGATAGGCGTCCACCTCGCTCAGCTCGGCCTCGACCAGTCTGTGCAGCTCGGGCTGGAGTGCTTTGGAGGCGACCGATCGGCGCATTGCCGAACGCAATTCGGCCAGCCGGTCGCGAAGATTGTCCTTCCGAGAGCATGGGGATCCGACAGTGACGTCGCCGATGGCTTTGCCGATCTGCACACCGACTCGTGCGCTGTCCCGGGCAACATTCGTATACCGATCTGACATCGGTTGCCTCCTGGCCTGTGGATCGGATATGTCAATGAAACACTTCGCGAAGGTGGCTGAAAGGGCTACCAGTAATCTGTTATGAATCTATTATCTGAAAGCGGATAAGTGGCCTATTTTTCTCATTCTCTGTGAATGGTTAGATTCCGGGCATCGGATGGGTGGATGATGTGCAGGCGGCCCATCAGTGGTTCCGCGACCCGCTACAGGCCGCCTCGTAGTCCTGTGATGATCGATGACGTACGCCGCTCCAGATCGGGCACCTCTGCCAGGAGGCCACGTAGCCTCATGAGAGAGATCACCGCGACGTCCCTGTCGGATTTCGTGGCTCTCGCCAGGGACTGTGCGGCGAGGGTGATTTCCTCCTCCGCTGTGGCGAAGGTCAACTCGTCCACCTGGTGCGCTTCCAACGCGCTTGTAAGCCTGTCCCGAAGTTCTGTGAGCTGGGCCGCCGGATCGGCGGCGGCCCCGGCCGGTGGCGCGATCGAGAAATTGCCGTGAAGCTGCCCGATCTGCACGTCTACTTGGGCGCGGTCGCGGGCCGTGTTGCAGAAGTCCTCGGCCTGTTCGGTGCGTCGTCGATGGGGTGTCTCCCGGACCAGCTCCGGAGCCAGTTCCTGAGCCAAGGCAGCAGCGAAGGCAGCCGCATTCGCTGCCGCCCTCATCTGCCAGCCGTCGCCATCGCTGGTGATCTTGGTGCCGTCGGCCCGGTCGCTGATGCCACGTATTACGGCCATCGGCAGTGATCTGTTCAGATGAGTGGCCTGCGCCACGCCGGCCGCCTCCATCTCGATCGCCAGCGCGTCGTTGTATGTCCGCCGAATCCATCGGGCATGCGTGGAGATCCTGGAGTTCTGCACGACCTCGCCCGCCGCGATCGGCCCGAAGCGGACCTCCGGCACGGCGGCTCCCCGAGGCAGGCAGCGGGTCCAATCCCCGCTTCGGTAGAGGTGACGCGCTGCCTGGTCCGGCTCGTGCGAGGACTCCCAGACACGTGGCCGTGCCTTGAAGCCGTCATCCTCGCTGGTGCCACCGTGATAGGCGTACACATGAGTGGCCACCACTACGTCCCCCAGACCGATGTCCGGCCACAAGGCTCCGGCCACCCCCACAAACAGCAGCGCGGACGGAGCGAACTCCGCGATCGCCCGCTCCGTGAGTACGGCAGCGGGTTGATTGCCCTTGCCCACCAGCGCCATAGCCGCCCGGCATTCGCCGCCACCGGCTAGCTGGCCGACCTCGAACCGTGTGCCGGCGGCGTGCCGGTGCACCCGAATGTCCGTCAAGTGCTGGCGGACGGCCTGATACTCCAGGTCCAGCGCGGTCAGGAAGACGATGAGCGGTCCCTTCATGAGCGGCTCGCTTTCGCGGAGTGGGGCAGGGTGGCCTGAGCCGACCGAACCATGGGGGGATTCAGCACTCTGACCGGCCCGGCTTTGAACAGGCGGGCCGGCCGGCCCTTCTCGGCGCGGCGCATAGGGCCGGCTGGCGTAATGAAACCATGCGCGTTCTGCACCTTCCGATAGAAGTTCCGAGGGTCGAGTTGCACGCCCCACACCGCCTCGTACACCTGCTGAAGGTCCGAGATGGTAAAGGTCTCGTCGCAGAATGCGGTGGCGAGCGCTGTGTACTCGAGTTTGCCGCGCGCCCGCTCGACGCCGTCACGGACGATGTGTTGGTGGTCGAACGCCAGCTCGGCCTCGGTGGACAGGACCTCTTGCACGGGCATCCAGCAAGCGCCGGCCGCGTCCGTCCCGGCGATGGGCTCAGGCAGGGACGGCGCGATCGCCAGGTGAGCGACGGACACCACGCGTCCCCGGGGGTCGCGCCCCGGCCTGCCGTACACGCCCAGTGTCTCCAGATGCACATCGACCAGTCCGGCCTCCTCGGACAGCTCGCGGCGTGCGGCCGCCTCGATGTCCTCCTCCTCGTCACGGAGGAACCCTCCAGGAAGGGCGAGTGTGCCCTGGTAGGGCGCGACTCCGCGCTCGATGAGCAGGACGTGAAGGCGGGCGTCTCTGAGGGTCAGGATCACCAGATCGACCGCGAGCATGATCCTGGGAGGAGTCCATCGGTCATCGTGCATGCGGACACTGTAGCTTTTTGTCAGATCGACAGGAAGTGCTGACGGCGCCGGATCGGGTGAAACGCCGAGCGCCCCCGATCAGGCCTGGCTGAGGGTGCCGTCCTGGGCGCCGGGCCGGGGGAGGGCGGCGATCACGGCCTGTTCCACGGTGTCGTGCAGGTGCAGGACGTCGCCGGCCCGGGTGAGCCGCAGGATGCCCGTGATCTTGGGGTGCGGGGCGGCCAGGTGCAGTGTGCCGCCGTGCTGGCGGGCGAAGGCGTGGGTGTTGAGCAGCACCCGCAGCCCCGCGCTGGCGAGGAAGGTGACCTCGCTGAGGTCGATGACCACGTGCTCGCCCGGCGTGCCGCGGTGGCGCTGGACGTAACGGTCGAGCTCGCGGGCGGTGACGGTGTCGAGCTCGCCCGCGACGGAGATCACGCACATCCCGGGCAGCCTCTGGATGGCGAACGTCAGACCCGGCATTGATGTCCACCGATCGGATTGGAGAACGGCCAACGACGAAGCTGCGGCACGACGAACAGCGGGGAAGACGGACACGGACGTGCTATGCCTTCATCGCACGATATCCGGGTGCCGCCCCCGGTAGAAGATGCCGTGGTGAGATTCTTACCGGGACGGTGGCATCCCGGTGCGGACGCGTGTCAAGGCCGTCCCTGGCGGCCGGCCCGCCGGGGCCGCATGATGAGCGCGGCCACGTGGTAGGCGCACGGCACCCGGCCGGGATTGGCGTAGGAGTGCTCGACGTCGGCGGCGAAGTAGACCGAGTCGCCGGCGTCCAGGTCGAGGACGCGCTCGCCGAGGGTGAGCCGGAGCGTTCCCGACTCGACGGCGACGTACTCGTGGGAGCCGGCCGCGTAGGCGGGGAAGGGCCCGGCGTCGCAGCCCGGCGGGAGGGTGGTGCGGATCCACTCGAAGTTGACGCCCGGCACCACCGGCGTGAGGACCGTCCGGCGCCAGCCGCCGGGCTCGTCGATGTGCTCCTGCTCGGCGGCCCTGCGCACCACTACCCGGCGGTCCTCGGGCTCGGCGACCAGCTCGGACACCGGCACGCCCAGGCCCTCGGCGATGCGGGCCAGCACGACGATCGTGGGCGCCTTGTGGCCGCGCTCGACCGAGGACAGCATGCTGACGCTCACGTCGGCGGCGTCGGCGAGCTGCTGCAACGTCATGGCCCGGTCGTGGCGGAGCTCCTGAATGTGCCTGCCCAGGGCTTCGAGGTTCACCAAGGACTCATCGTACCGAACGGGTGTAAGGGTTATAGTCCTCCTATAGCGGTTACCGAAGCGGAGGAGGGCACGTGGACATCCCGATCGCCGGTTACGCGGCGGGGGCGGCGATGGCGAGCGACCTGATCAACACCTCGCCGACGGTGCGCGGCGCGGCCGGTGAGGGGCTGCCGACGCCGGCCGCGCTGGCGGAGTTCCTGGCCGGGCACGGCCTCGTCCTCGACGCGCCGCCGCCGGACGAGGCGGCCCTGTGGGAGGTGCACCTGCTGCGCCGCGAGGTGCGCGGCGTCGTGGAGACCGAGACCGAGGAGCAGGCGGTGGCCGGGGCGATGGTGCTGGCCGGGCGCGCGGGCCGGGCCCCGGTGCTGCGGCGCGACGGCGACGGGGCCTGGCAGTGGTACGTGCCCACCGCCCCCGGCGCGCCCCTGGCCGCCGAGCTGGCCGCCGTCGCCGGCATCGGCCTGCTCGGCGCGGTACGCACGCTCGGCCACGGCCGCTTCCGCCCGTGCGCGGCCCCCGGGTGCCGGGGCGTGTTCGTGGACACCAGCCGGGCCGGACGGCGGGCGTACTGCACGCCCGAGCGGTGCGGCAACCGGGTCAACGTCGCCGTCCACCGCGCCCGCCGCCGGAGCGTGACCCGGTGACGGCGCTGGAGGGGGCGATCCGGCTGCCGGACGGCGCCCGGGTCAGGGGCCGCGGGCTGCGCCGCCCCCTGCCGCCCGGCCCGGCGCCGGACTTCGGGCTCTACCTGGGCTCGGGACGGCTCCGCCGCCGCCACGACGCGGGGCTGGCCTGGCCGCACGAGTGGGTCGAGTGGCCCGACTTCCTGCTGCCCCGCGACCGCGGCCTGGCGGTGCGCCGCATCGGGGAGCTGCACGAGCGGGCGCGGGCGGGCCAGGCGGTCGAGGTGGCCTGCGGGGGCGGCGTCGGCCGCACCGGGACGGTGATCGCCTGCCTGGCCGTGCTGTCGGGCCTCGATCCGGCCGCCGCCGTCGCGTGGACCCGCGAGCACCACCATCCCCGCGCGGTGGAGACGCCCTGTCAGCGCCGCTGGATCGCTCGCTTTCCTCTATGATGGCGGCAGGTTTCGCTATAGAGAAGGACGATTCCCGTGCCGCCCACCGAAGCCGTCATCCGCCTGGCCACCTCCGCCGACCTGGAGGCCGTGGCCGCGATCAACGCCCACTACGTCGCCCACACCGTGATCACCTTCGAGGAGCACCCGCCCTCGGTGGCCGACTGGCACGGCAAGCTGGGTGAGCTGACCGCCCGCGGCCTGCCCTTCCTCGTCGCCGACCTCGGCGGCGAGGTCGCCGGCTACGCCTACGCCGGCCCCTGGCGTCCCAAGCCCGCCTACCGCCACACCGTGGAGGACACGATCTACCTGGCCCCGGGCCACGTCGGCAGGGGCCTCGGCGGCAGGCTGCTGAGCGCGCTGGTGGCGGGGGCGACGGCGGCCGGCCTGCGCCGGATGATCGCCGTCATCGCCGACGCCGGCGACGAGCGCTCGATCGCCCTGCACCGCCGCCACGGCTTCACCGAGGCGGGCCGGCTGACCGAGGTCGGCTTCAAGCTCGGCCGCTGGGTGGACACCACGCTCATGGAGCGCCCGCTGACCCCCTGACCGGGCGGGTCACAGTATGGCCCTGACGATGCGGGCCAGCTCGGCCGGCGCGCTGTAGTTGAGGGTGTGGGCCGCGCCCGGCACCTCCACCAGGCGTCCCCGGGGCAGGCGGCGGGCGACCTCCGCGGCCCAGCCACGGGAGACGACGCTGTCATGGGACCCGCGCACCACGACCGCGGGCGTGGTGACCAGGCCCAGCTTGCTCCCGACCGGGTCGTCGAGCGCGGCGCGTAACGTGCGCAGCAGGCGGCGCGGCCCGCAGTCCAGGTAGTCGCGCAGCAGCACCAGCGGCAGGGACGGGCGCTCGCGGCGGCCGGCGGCGAGCCAGCGCAGCGCCTGGCGGGCCATCGTCGGGGCCGTGGGATCCATGGTGGGGCCGTTCAGCACGACCGGGCCGAGCAGGTCGGGGGAGTGCGCCGCCAGGTCCACCACCACCTGGCAGCCCACCGAGTTCGCCACCAGCGGGACGCCGGCGCGGCCCGTCGCGCGCAGCCACGCCGCCAGCGCCAGCGACAGGCCCCGCACGTCCAGGACCTCGTGGCCGGCCGGGGTGCGGCCGAAGCCCGGCAGGTCGGGCGCGACCACCCGCAGGCCGGGCGCCAGCCGCCGGGCCAGCGGCAGGAAGTACCGGTGGGAGCAGCCCAGGCCGTGCACGCACACCACCTCCGGCGCCGCCGCGTCCCCGAGCAGCGCCGCGTGGAAGCGGACGCCGGCCGCGCGCGTCAGCTCGTGCCCCTGCCACCCCCTCAACGGCGGGCGCGCCGCGCGCGGGCCGCGGGCTCCTCCGTGGACGTGGGGGCCGGGCCGATCTTGTCAGCTCTCATGGGGACCACGCCGTACCCCGGGGCCGACTCGCAAAACGGACGATCATCCCAGTTCAGGATGTTTTCCCGCCGCCAGGCGGGTAGCCGGACCTCATCGAGCGAAGGAGCAGGCTCATGCGTTCGTCGTTCCGGTTGGGCCGCATCGGCGGGGTCGAGGTCGGCGTCAACCTCAGCGTGCTGGTCATCGTGGTGATCCTGGTGGCCGGGCTGTCCTTCGGGCAGTTCCCGCTCGCCTTCCCCGGCTACTCGGTGGGAGCGTACGTGCTCGCCGGGCTGGCCACCGCCGTCCTCTTCCTGGCCTCGCTGCTCGCCCACGAGCTGGCGCACGCCCTCGTGGCCCGGCGCAACGGCATCGAGGTGCCGCGCATCACGCTCTGGCTGCTCGGCGGGGTTGCCGAGCTGCGCAGCGAGCCCCGCACGCCGGGCGCGGACCTGCGGATCGCGCTCGTGGGCCCGCTGACCAGCCTGGCCTGCGCGGTGGTGTCCGGCGCGCTGGCGCTGCTGAGCGGCGCCGCGCCGCTGGTGGCCGGGATGTTCGCCTACCTGGCCGCGGTCAACCTGCTCCTCGCCGTGTTCAACCTGATCCCGGCCGCGCCGCTGGACGGCGGCCGGGTGCTGCGGGCCGCGCTCTGGTCCCGCTGGGGCGACCGGGTACGGGCCGCCGTCACCGCCGCCCGCGCCGGGCGCGTCTTCGGGTACGTGCTCATCGCGCTCGGCTTCCTCCAGGTCGTCACCGGGCTGGGGTTCCAGGGGCTGTGGCTCGTCCTGATCGGACTGTTCCTGGTGAACGCCGCCAGCGCCGAGGAGCAGCAGGCCCAGCTCGGCGCCGCGCTGCACGGGGTCCGGGTCGGGGACGTCATGTCGGGGCGCCCCGTCGCCGCCTCGCCGGACGAGAGCGTGGCCGAGCTCATCGACCGGCTGGTGATGAGCCGGCGGCTGTCCACGTACCCGCTGGTGGGCCCCGACGGGAGCTTCCTCGGGCTGGTGACGCTCAACCGCCTCCGGCAGGTGCCGCCGGAGGAGCGGGTGCGCACCCGGCTCGCCGACATCGCCTGCCCGCCCGGCGAGGTGCCGCGGGCCGTGCCCGACGAGCCGCTGACCGGCCTGCTGCCGCGCATGAGCGGCTGCGCCGACGGCCGCGCGGTGGTGCTCGACCCGGCCGGCCGGCTGATCGGGCTGCTCACGCCGAGCGACATCAGCCGGGTGATCCAGACCGCCGGCCTGCACGGGAGCGACCCCTATCCGCACCCGCGCGGCGCGGACCTCGCGGTCCCGCCGCCGCGCGAGCACGAGGAGCGGCAGCGCCATCGCAGCGGGATCTGACCTCCCGCCCGGCGGCGCCGCCGCCCGTCACTCGAAGTCGTCGGGGTTCAGGTTCTCGCTGCGGAGGAACTCCTGCGTGTCCTGGTCGTCGTCGTCATCGTCCGGCGCGGGCTGCCCCGCCGGGCGCCGCGACGTCTCCTCCTCGGCCTCGGTCAGCGGCGAGCCGGAGCGCTCCTCGCTGTCCCCGCGCTCCACGTGGTTCCCGTTCTGTGCCGGGTTGCCCATCTCTTCCTCCTGGTCGCTCCTGGTGGTGACGGTCAAGGGCGAGCCTGCCCGCCCGCCGCGGGCTGATGCCCGGAACACCGCCCGTGGCGCGCCAGGACTGTCCATAATCGAGCCAAGAGGCAAGGGGCGTGGCCCGGGAACGAGAAGGTGGGCGCGGGTGACGGTCAGTGCTGAGACGCAGATCACGGATCTGACCATCAACGATCACGCGTGCCTGACGTACGGCGAGCCCGAGGAGCTGCTCGACCTGACGGCGGCGTTCGTCCGCGACGGGCTGGCCGCCGGGCAGCGGGTGGTGTGGCTGGCCGAGGAGCCCGAGCGGCGGCTGGCCGAGCTGCGGCGGCGGGGCGTCGTCGCGCGGGCGGCCACCGTCACGGGCATGATGATGGTCCTGGCCTGCCAGGACGGCCTGCTGGACGGGCAGTCGTTCGCCGTGGAGCACGCCATGACCTGGCTGCGCGGCCAGATGGACGTCACCGACCGCGAGGGCTACCCGGGGCTGCGGGTGGCGCTCGACATGAGCTGGGCGCTGCGGCCGGTCACCGGGATCGAGCAGCTCCCGGCGTTCGAGGAGGAGATCGCCTCGGCGCTGGGCGGCGTCAGCACGGCGGTGTTGTGCCAGTACGACCGCGAGCGCTTCGACCCGGTCACCCTGGCCTCGGTCTCCGGCTACCACACGCGCTCGGTGGCCGCCGCCACCTACCACCACGACCCGCTGCTGCGCATCTGCCGCCAGTACGCGCCCTCCGGCATCCGGCTGGCCGGGCAGCTCGACCGGGCCGCCGAAGGGGCGCTCGGGCTGGCGCTCGCCGAGGCGATCCGGGTGGACGGCGACATCACCGTCAACATGACGGAGCTGTCGTTCGTCGACCTGTACTGCGCCCGCATGATCATCGACGCTGCCCGCAGCCTGCCACCGCCCCGGACGGCGGTCCTGCGCTGTGGCTCCGCGATCGGCGCGCGGTTCCGCCTGCTCGGCGCCGGCACCGGGCCCGGGGTGCGCCTGGAGACCGCTCATGACGGGTGACCGGCCGCCGTACGACTGCCCGCCGGCCTCCGGCGGCGCGGCGGACCAGGACGGCCCGAAGACCGTGGTGGATCAGCTCTTCGACCGCGACTCCCTGTACGTCCTGCGGACGACCGTGGAGGCGCACGCCGCCCAGGCGGGGCTGCCCGAGGGGCGGACCGCCGACCTGGTGCTGGCCGTCCACGAGCTGGCCACCAACGTCGTCCTGCACGGCTCGGGCGCCGGGCGGGTGCGGATGCTGGCCACCGGGAGCCTGCTGCGGTGCGAGGTCGCCGATCCCCGCACCACCACGGAGCGGCAGGAGGTCCCGGAGTGGCCGCACGAGTACGGCCACGGCCTGTGGATCGCCCGCTCCCTCGGCGACCAGTACGTCGTGACCCGTGGCCCGGACGGCACGCTGGCCACCCTCGGCTTCGTCGTGCCCGCCCCCTCCCGCCCCTCCTTCCGCCTCTTCCAGGACGGCCAGGGCGACCAGGGAGACCAGGACGGCGGCGTGGACGGCGTGGACGGCGTGGACGGCGTGGACGGCCTCCACGGCGGCTCCCAAAGGGGCGGCACGGTGACGGTGCGCCTGGTCGGCGACCTCGACACCTCGACCGCCGGCCGGCTCGTCGCCGCCGTCCGGGCCCTGCTGGCGGCCGGGCCGCCGGGCCGGCTCGTCCTGGACCTGAGCGGCATGACGTTCTGGGACTCCACCGGGATCGCCGCGCTGCTGTCGGTGCGGGAGCGCGTCGCCGCCGCCCCCGGCGCCACGCTGGTGCTGGCCGGGCTCTCCGGCGACTTCCGCCGCCGCCTCGACTCCCTGTCCCCGCTGCCGTTCAGCTACGACGAGCCCGGATCGTCCCGCCGTCCCTGACGGTGAGGCCCCCGCCGGGGACGGCCGGCGCGGACGGCGGCAGGGGCAGCACGGCGTGTACCCGGTACCCGCCGCCCCCGTGGGGCCCCGCGTCGAGAGCGCCGCGGAACAGCGCCACCCGCTCCCTGATACCCGTGAGCCCGTCGCCGCCCGGCAGCGCCCGCGGCCGGGGCCGCCCGTCGCGCGGCCCCGCGTCGGTGATCTCCAGGCTCAGCTCGGCGTCGCCGTGGGTGACCTTCACCAGGGCCTCGGTCGGGCCGGCGTGCTTGAGCGCGTTCGTCAGCGCCTCCTGCGCGATGCGGTAGGCCGACAGGCCGAGGCCCGCGGGCAGCGGCCGGGGCGTGCCCTCGACCTGGAGCGCGACGTCCAGGCCGGCCGTGCGTAGCTGCGCGACCAGGTCGGCCAGCAGCTCCAGCGTGGGCTGCGGGGTCGTCTCGTCGCCGTCGGGCGCGGCCCGCAGCAGGCTCAGCATGCGGTTCAGCTCCTCCACCGCGCCGCGCCCGGTCTGCTCGATCAGGGACAGCGCCTCGCGCTCCTGGCGCAGGTCGTGGGGGAGCGTCATCCGCACGCCGCCGGCCTGGAGCACCATCACGCTGACGCTGTGGGCGATGAGGTCGTGCAGCTCGCGGGCGATGCGGGCGCGTTCCCTGGCCGCCGCCTCGCGGGTGTCCGGCAGCCGGTCGATCGCCTCCGGCCACTGCGCACGGGGGTCAGGGGAAGTTTCGGGCATGAGCGCAGCCTAGGGATCCGCGGGAGGGCGGTCATCAGCCCAGCGCCGCACTCCGGGTCCTCCTCCGGAATGATTCGGGGTACACGCACGCCTTGACGCCGCCGGCTCGGCTGAACCCGGCCCGGCCGCTCGCCGTACCTCGGGGAAAGAACGGCAGGGAGGTCGGGACGTTGCGGCACCGGATCATCAGCGCGGCCGCCGGGTCGCTGCTCGCGACGGTCACGGGCGTGGCCCTGGCCACCGGCCCGGCGGGCGCGCACGGCGCGCTGGAGAGCCCGGTCAGCCGGGCCGCCGCCTGCGGCGCGACGGGCGCGTCCGCCGCCTGCCGGGCCGCCGCCGCGGTCAAGGGCTCGGCGCTGCCCGGCGGCTGGGACGACCTCAGGGTGGCGAACGTCGGCGGCCGGGACCGCCAGGTCATCCCGGACGGCAAGCTGTGCAGCGGCGGCCTGCCCGGCTTCCGCGGGCTCGACCTCGCCAGGAAGGACTGGCCCGCCACCAGGGTGCGGGCGGGCGCCCGCTTCACCTTCAGGTACCGCGGCACGATCCCGCACAGGGGCACCTTCCGCCTGTACGTCACCAGGCCCGGCTACGACCCGGCCCGGCCGCTGCGCTGGTCCGCCCTGGAGCGCGAGCCGTTCCTCACGGTCAGGGACCCGAAGCTCGTCGACGGCTCGTACGTCTTCAAGGGCCGCCTCCCCTCCGGCAGGACCGGCCGCCACCTGATCTACACGATCTGGCAGAACTCCGACACGCCCGACACCTATTACTCCTGCTCGGACGTCGTCTTCACGGCCGCCGCCGCCACGCGGGCCGGCAACGCCCCCGCACTCCAGCCGCCCGCCCATGCCGCCGCCGCGCCGGCCGGCCCGCCGTGGCAGCTCGGTGTCGCGGCCGTGCTGGCCACCGGCGCGGGCACGGCGACGGCCGTCGGCGTCCTGGCCGGCCGGCGGCACCGCCGGCGAAGGACCTGACCGGCGGCGATCCCGCGCGCCCGCACCTCCGGATCCCGCGCGCCCGCACCTCCGGATCCCGCGCGCCCTCGGCCGGGCCGGATCCCGCGTGACCTCGGCCGGGACCCGGCCGGCCCCGGCTCGGCAGGGCAGGCGGAGCACGTTGCCCAAAGATCCTATGGTGAACTCTCCTTCCGGTATTCGGCTTCTGCCGTTAGTGTTTGCGCGACGGCATCGCGTCGTCGTCGCCGCCACCCGGCCGAGCCCACCCGGGGGATCTCATGACCGCAGCCATCCTCGCCCAGCCGCCCCCGCCCTGTTGACCGCCGCCCCTTTGACCGCCGCATCGAGGCCGCCATGTCCCCTCTGAGCCTGGACATCCGTTACCTGCCCGCCGGCGTGCTGGTCACCGTGGCCGGCGAGATCGACTCCACCAACGTTCACTGGCTGGAGTCCTCGGTCCAGCGCGCCTGGCGGCCCGGCCAGCCGCTGGTGCTCGACCTCGGCGGGGTGACGTTCATGGACAGCAGCGGCCTGCACGCGCTCCTGCGCCTGCACACCGCCGCCCGCGAGCAGGGCGGCGCCCTGCACCTCGCCGCCGTGCGCGACGTGCCCGCGCGCGTGCTGCAGATCACCGGGGTGTGGTCCACCCTCGACATCCATCCCACCGCGGCGGCGGCCGTCGCGGCGGTGCTGGGCGAGCAGGTCTCCCCGCTCCAAGAGCCCCAGTGAAGCTGTGGTGCCGCCGCCCGGCAGATGATCGCCGCTCCGCGGGCGGCCCGGCCGGATGTCCTACAATCGCGCCCCATGACCGTGATCGACGAACAGGGCCGCCCGGAGCCCCCCATCGCCGCCGACGAGACCGCCACCCTCCTCGGCTTCCTCGACTATCAGCGCGCCACCTTCGCCTGGAAGTGCTCGGGCCTGGACGAGATCGGCCTGCGGGCCACGGTCGGCGTCTCGACGATGACCCTCGGCGGGATGCTCAAGCACCTGTCCTACGTCGAGGACCACTGGTTCTCCCGCTGCCTGCACGGCCACGACCGGCAGCCCCCGTGGGACACGGTGGACTGGACGGCCGACGCCGACTGGGACTGGCACTCGGCCGCCGGCGACTCCCCCGAGCAGTTGCTCGCCATGTGGCAGGACAGCGTGGCCCGCTCGCGCGAGCTGACCGCGAAGGCCCTGGCCGACGGCGGCCTGGACCGCACGGCGCGGCTGGGCTGGCGTGACGGCACGGTGCCGTCGCTGCGCTGGATCGTATGCCACATGATCGAGGAGTACGCCCGGCACAACGGCCACGCCGACCTCCTGCGCGAGTCCGTGGACGGCCTCACCGGCGAGTGACGCCGTCCTCCACCGACTTATCCCGAAAAGACGCGAAAGGCTGGGGTCCCGCCGTAATTAGGCCCTCCTCTTACGGCGGAGGCGAGTTACATTCACGTTAATTTGCCCTCATTACCCCCCGAGTAGCTCCGAAGGGAGAGGCATGAGAGCGCGACCCGCACTCGCGGCCCTGACCGCCGCGGCGATCCTCATGCCCGCGGCCCCGGCCTCCGGCGCCGCCACGGCTCCGCCGCCCGACTCCGCCTTCCAGAAGGTGACGCTCAACGACCACCCCGGCGAGCCGATGGACCTCGCCGTCCTGCCGGACTCGCGGGTCCTGCACACCACCAGGAAAGGGGAGGTCTGGCTGCACGACCCGAGGACAGGGCTCAACACCCTGGCCGCCCGGCTCGACGTCTACCGGCACGACGAGGAGGGCCTGCAGAGCATCGCCCTCGGCCCCGGCTTCGGCACCGGCTCCAGGAAGGACGACTGGGTCTACCTCTACTACTCCCCGCCGCTCGACACGCCCGTGGACGACCCGGCCACGCCGGACGTCAACGAGGGCGACGCCCCCACCACCGGCACCCCGGCGGACTTCGCGCCGTTCAAGGGCCTGATCCGGCTGTCCAGGTTCCGCTTCACCGGAGCCACCCTCGACCTGCGTACCGAGCAGCGCATCCTCGACGTGCCGGTGGACCGCGGCATCTGCTGCCACGTCGGCGGCGACATCGTCTTCGACGCCGCCGGCGACCTGTACCTGTCGACCGGCGACGACACGAACCCGTTCGCCTCCGACGGCTTCACCCCCATCGACGAGCGCCCCGACCGCAACCCCGCCTTCGACGCCCAGCGCAGCGCGGGCAACACCAACGACCTGCGCGGCAAGATCCTGCGGATCAGGGTCAGGGAGAACGGCTCGTACACCGTGCCGCGCGGCAACCTGTTCGCGCCCGGCACGGCGGGCACCCGGCCCGAGATCTACGCGATGGGCCTGCGCAACCCGTTCCGCATCGAGATCAACCGCAGGAGCGGCGAGCTGTACGTCGCCGACTACTCGCCCGACCGGCAGCAGGCCGACCCGCGGCGCGGGCCGGCCGGCACCGGCAAGTGGACGGTCGTCCGCAAGGCGGGCAACTACGGCTGGCCGTACTGCGCGACCGCGCGGCTGCCGTACGTGGACTACGACTTCGCCACGGGCACGTCGGGGGCGGCGTTCGACTGCGCCGCGCCGGTCAACGAGTCGCCGCGCAACACGGGCCTGCGCCGGCTGCCGCCGGTCGTCCAGCCGGACGTCTGGTACTCCTACGGGCCCTCGCCGGAGTTCCCGCAGCTCGGAACGGGCGGCATCGGGCCGATGGCGGGGCCGGCCTACGCCTTCGACCCGGCCGACACCCGGGGCCGCACCGCCGTCGGCTGGCCCAGGTACTACGACGGCGTCCCGCTCTTCTACGAGTGGACCCGCGACTACGTCAAGGCGTTCCACCGCGACGGCCGGATCGAGGACGTGCTGCCCTCGATCGTCTTCGACAACCCGATGGACCTGGAGTTCGGCCCGGACGGCGCGCTCTACGTGCTGGAGTACGGCGACGGCTACTTCAGCGAGAACCCCGACGCGCAACTGTCGCGCATCGACTACATCGGCAACACCGGCAACCACACCCCGGTCCCGGCCGCCGCGGCCTCGGTCACCGCCGGGCACGCCCCGCTCACGGTCGCCTTCACCAGCGCCGGCACCACGGACGCCGACGGCGACCGGCTCCGCTACGCCTGGGACTTCGACGCCGACGGCCGGGTGGACTCCCGCAGCCCCCAGGCGTCGTACACCTACCGCGAGAACGGCAGCTACGCCGCCACCCTGCGGGTCACCGACGAGCACGGCATGAGCGCCGCCACGTCGGTGCGGATCGTGGTCGGCAACGCCACCCCGGTCGTCGAGCTGGTGCGGCCCGCCGAGGGCACCCCGTTCGCCTTCGGCGACGTCGTCGAGTACGAGGTGCGGGTCACCGACGACCAGCCGGTGGACTGCGCGGACGTCACGGTCGACTACATCCTCGGCCACGACGACCACGGCCATCCGCAGACCACGGCCCGGGGCTGCACCGGCTCCATCCGGACCACGGTGCCGAGCGGCCACGACCCCGGGACCGACGACCTCACCGCCGTCTTCGTCGCCACCTACACCGACCCCGGCACCGACCCGCTGCCCCCGCTCACCGGCACCGACCAGGTCGTCCTGCACCCCACTCCCTAGGAGAACCCATGTGCTACGGCTACGGACCCAGCAGGCGTTCCGTGCTCGCCGCGGGACTGGGACTCGGCACGGCCGCCCTCGCCGCCGCCGCGTCCCCGGCCTCCGCCTCCGCCGCGGGCGGCGGGCCCGGCCGGGGGGAGCGCGTCCCTCCCGGCCAGATCAGCATCCAGCTCTGGACGGTCCGCGACGACCTCGCCCAGAACTACGACGCCACCCTCGCCTACCTGGCCGAGATCGGCTATCCGAAGGTCGAGCTGGCCCTCGGCTACTTCGGCCGCACGGCGCGGGAACTGCGCGCGTTCCTCGACGGCCTCGGCATCCGCGCCAGCTCCAGCCACGACGGCCTGAGCCCCGACGACGCCGCGCTGAACACCAAGATCGAGAACGCCCTCACGCTCGGCCAGTCCTTCATCAACGTGCCCTACCTCAGCTCCACCAGCGAGGACGAGTGGAAGGCGTGGGCCGAGCGCATGAACGTCGAGGCCCGCGCCGCCCGCTCGGCCGGCCTGCGCTACGGCTACCACAACCACGCGCACGAGTTCACCACCGACCTCGGCGGCGGCCGGACGCCCTGGGACGTCCTCACCGCCGAGCTGGACCCGCACCTGGTCCATCTGGAGATCGACATCTACTGGGTGGTCACCGGCGGCGCCGGGCGCGGCCACCCCGACCCGGTCCGCTTCGCCGTGGACGTCATCCGCCGTGCCCGGCAGCCCGTCCTGCAGTACCACGTCAAGGACCGCCACCTGGACGGCGACATGGCCGACCTCGGCACCGGCACCATCGACTTCCGCCGCGTCTTCGACCGGCACCGCGTCCGGGAGTACATCGTCGAGAACGACACCCCGGACGTGACGCCCCGCCAGACATCCGAGGTCGGCTACCGCTACCTGCGGCGGCTGCGCTTCTGACCGCCACCCGGCCGGGGCCGCCCGTCGGCCCCGGCCGGTCCCCGGCGGCGGCCGCTAGGGAGCCGGGTAATCGGTGACGTACACCGGCGTGCCGATCCTGGTCGTGTCGGCCGGGTCGCCGACGCCGTTGACGACGTGGTCGATCGTGCCGGCGCCGAGGTTGACGGTCATGACGTGGTGCAGCCGCACGCCCGGGCTCGGCGGCACCTCGAAGCCGTTCTCGGTGTGGATGGCCGGGTCGTTCTGGTTGAAGACGTAGACGCCGGCCCCGTACAGGCGGTGGGTGCGCACGCGGTCGCCGACCTTGTAGCCGGCCCAGCCCTCGACGGCGCCGTTCATCCAGTCGGCCTGGGACGGCGGGTCGTACGGCAGCTCGTTCTGGTACAGGATCGTGGTGCCGTCCTCGCCGTTCCAGACGGTGTTGTACTGCTGGAAGTGCTCGACGAACAGGCCGGTCGCGGTCACGTGGTCGCCGTTGACGACGGCGCCGTTGCGGCCGAGGTTGGTCCGCCAGCGCTGGGTGTCGTCGAGGCCCTCGACGCCGTGGTCGGCACGCCACACCCAGGTGTGGTCGATGAGCACGTGGTCGCTGTTGACCTCCAGCGCGACGTCGGTCCTGCCGACGTGCGGCCCGCCGACCCGGAAGTACACGTCGGACAGCGTGGTCGGGTCGTCGGCGGAGCCGTGTCCCCTGCCGTCGCCGTGTCCCCCGCCGTGTTCCCCGCCGTGTTCCCCGCCGTGTCCCCTGCCGTGCTTCCCGCCCACGCGCAGCAGCACGGGTGAGGTGTCCGTGCCCGCGTCGATGGTCACGCCCGCGACGACGACGCCGGGCACGTCGGCCACGTCGAGCGGGATCGAGCCGCGCACGGCGGTGAGCGTGGCGTGCCCGAGGCCGAGGACGACCGTGTTCGGCCGCTTGACCTCGATGCTGCGCGCGATGTCGTACACGCCGGGCGTCAGCAGCAGGTGCTTGCCGCGGGCGAGCTGGCTGTTGATGACCTGCACCGGGTCCGACGGCCTGGCGACGAAGAAGTCGCCGATCGGCAGCGAGCGGCCCGGCGTCATGCCGGCGGCCCAGGAGACGCCGCGGGTGCCCTTCCGGGCGGCGGGCACGCGGACCTGGTAGCGGCCCCGCGCGTCGGTGTAGAGGTAGGGCTTCTCGCGGCTGACGGGGGTGGTGCCGAGAGTGGTGTAGGGCGGGTTCGGGAACGCGCTCTCCTCGGGCGCGCCGGTGACGCCCGCGAAGACCTGGTTCCACACGCCGTTGGACCAGCCGGCGACCTCGCTGTTGCGGGTCAGCCACTGCTGCTGGCTGCCGTTCGTGACGGACGGCAGCCGGGAGTCGGCGATGAAGCCGCCGCTGGCGTACTGAGGGCCGGCGGTGCAGTAGTCCATGAGCGACAGGGTGCCGCCGCTGACGTTGAGCCGGCGCAGCGAGACCGCCTGGGAGACGGCCCAGAAGTTGGCCGAGGAGCGGCAGCCGTCCTGGCCGGTGCCGTTGATGTTGATCGACAGGTTGGACAGGGTGCGCCAGAAGTTGACCAGCGCCAGGCAGTTGCCGGTGCCGCCGTCGGCGAGGCAGCGGTTGTAGACCTCGACCTTGCCGTTGATGACCACGTCGGTGGGGGAGGCGCCGAGGCCGGCGATCTCGGTGTAGTAGCCGACCTTGATCTGGAGGGGGTGCTCGGCGGTGCCGTACGTGCCGGGCTTGAACAGGTAGGCGTGGCGGGCGGTGCCCATCTCGTCGTCCACCCGGGCGGCGTGGGCGGCGTCGAGGGTGGCCTGGATGTCGGCGACCGGCATGCCGGGGTCGAAGACGGTGACGTTCGGTCCGAGGTCGGGCGCCGCGCCGGCGCCGGGCGGCGACGCGGCGCCGGGGGTCGCGCCGGTGGCCGCGCTGACCGGTCCGGCGGCTATGACGGCGGTCGCCAGCAGGGCGCCCAGGGCCAGCGCCCGGCCGATCCGCCGCCGGGCGGGCCGCTCTCTCCCGGGTCGCCCTCTCCCGGGCCGCCCTCTCCCGGGGCTCGCGTCGCTGAAAGGCTGGTGGGTCATGGGGGGTTCGTCCTTCCGACAACGGGCGGCGGAACGCCGCCTGGCCGATCGAGAGAGCGCTCTCTCAGGCTGTCGGACGTTTGTACCGCGCGAACCGGCCCGATCACAAGTACACGTTCCGGTGGCGCCCGGATCGCCCGCCCGGCGAGGATGGCCGGGAAGATCCCCCGATCCGAGGACCGCCGATGCGTTACCAGCGCCCCGCCGCCGCCGTCGTGACCGCCCTCGCCCTGCTGGCCCCGGCCCCCGCCGCCGCCACCGCCGCGGCCGACGTGCCCTTACCCTCGGCGCTCTTCCGCGCCACCCACAACAGCTACTCGGGAGACCTGGACGGCGGCGCCCGCGGCTCCGTCACCGGCCAGCTCGACCAGGGCGTGCGCTTCGTCGAGCTGGACATCCACGACAACGGCTACGCCACCGCGCGCGACTACTCCGTCGGCCACGACGCCCCCGGCGACCAGGTGGACCACGCCGGAAACCCCGCCTCGAACCTGCTGCGCGACTGGCTCGGCACCATCGACGCCTGGTCCGCCCGGCATCCGGCCGCCGCGCCGATCACCGTCGCGCTCGACATCAAGGACGACCTGACGGACAACACCTCCTACGCCGCCGGCAACCTGGCCGCGCTCAACGACGAGCTCGCCGCCGCCTTCGGCGCCCGGCTGCTGCCGGCCGACGAGTACGCCGCCGCCCCCGCCCCGCCCACGGTGGACGCCCTGCGCGGCCGCGTGCTCCCCCTGATCTCCGGCGACGCCAGGACCCGCACCCTCTACAAGCGCGACGCCGGCACCGACCCGGCCGTCGCCATGAACGCCCGCGGCCAGGTCGTCGAGGTGCACGACTCCGGCTCGGGCGAGCTGTGGTACTGGAGCGGCACGTACGACGCCGCCGACGGCCGGGTGACCTGGCTGCGCCACGGCCGCTACGACTCCGGCGTGACCCCGGCGGTGGCGCTCAACGACGCCGGCGACCTGGTGGAGGTGCACCAGTCGCAGAGCGCCACCACGCTGTGGTACCGGGTGGGCCGCCTGGCCGCGGACGGCGAGATCACCTGGTCGGCCAGCCGCCGGTACGACAACGGCGTCCTGCCGACGATCAGGTTCACCGACGCCGCCGGCACCCGGCTGCGCGAGATCCACCGCAGCCAGAGCAACAGCCAGAACTGGACCTGGGACGGCGTCCTCGACCCGGCCGCCAGGACGGTCTCCTGGACCGGCAACGCCAGGACCGCCGACCCGCGCCACGACAAGACCACCTCGACCAGCGGCACGGCCCGCGTCCACGTCTGGACCGGCGCCGACGGCCCGACCCCGTCCCAGACCCTCCGCCTGGACACCGACCGCCACGCCGGCGACCGCATCCGCTACCGGCAGCTCGCCTTCACCGAGTTCCAGCAGGGCGACAGCGCCGAGCTCCAGCAGGGCGCGCTGTTCTACGCCGCGCCCGCCGACCGCTCGTCGTTCATCACGGAGGCGCGCCGGGCGGGCCGGCTGGTCCGCGGCTGGGACTTCGACTCGGCCGGCGACGCCACCAGCCCTCTGGCCAGCTACCCGGCGACGAACCATCCGTACGCGTCCTGGTACCGCACCCTCCTCGCCCAGGCGGGCGCCGTCGAATAACCTCGCCCCCGACGGCCGTCCCCCGTACGAGCTACCCACGGATGTCCACCGCGCGGTGACGATTCCTGGCCGCCGGATCCGTAGCGTTCATGGCGTAGCCGCGGCGCTCAGGTCGCGGGCCTTTCCCAGGGAGTCGTCATGCGGGTGTTGAAGCAGCTAGTGGTGGTCGCGGCGGTCGCCTTCGCCGGCCAGGCGGCCGTGGGCGCGGTGCAGGGCAACGCGCTGCTCACCCTGCTCCTCGGGCTCGCCACGGCGGGGCTCGCGGTGCTCGCGTACGCGTGGGTGGTGCGCTGGTCCGAGCGCCGCGCGCCGGTGGAGGTGGCCGCGGAGGGCGCCGCCGCCGCCACCGGCCGGGGCGTGCTGATCGGGGCGGGGATGTTCGCGGCCGTCATCGCGAGCATCGCCCTCGTGGGCGGCTACCGGATCGACGGCACCGGCTCGGTGACGGGCGCGCTCGGCCTGGTCGGCTTCATGGCCGCCGCCGCCGCGACCGAGGAGCTGCTGTTTCGCGGCATCCTGTTCAGGATCGTCGAGGAACGCGTCGGCACCCGGGTGGCGCTGGTGCTGACCGCCGTGCTGTTCGGCCTGTCGCACCTGTTCACCATGCACGCGAGCCTGTGGGGCGCGATCGCCATCGCGGTCGAGGCCGGCGGCATGCTGGCCGCCGCCTACGCCGCCACCCGCACCCTGTGGCTGCCGATCGGCCTGCACTTCGCCTGGAACTTCACCGCGGCCGGCGTCTTCGGCACCGAGGTCTCCGGCAACGGCGCGGTGCAGGGGCTGCTGCACGGCGTGACCTCCGGCCCGGCCGCGCTCACGGGCGGCACGTTCGGGCCGGAGGGCAGCCTGTTCGCGGTCGCGTTCGGCCTGCTGCTGACGCTCGTGTTCCTGCGGCTGGCCCGCCGGCGCGGCACCCTGGTCCCGATGCGGCGCGGCGAGCGGGCCGGCGAGCGGGCCGGCGCGGACGCCGAGCTGGCCCGGTGATCGACCTCCGCCGGGTCCCGGCCCTGTGGCGGCAGTGTGACGTCACGGTCCGGGACCTCCCGTTCGCGCTGCTGATGGCCGTCGCGTCGTTCGTGCCGGCGCTGTACGGCAAGGGCACGCAGGTCGGCGACCTGCCGGCCCGCCCCTACGACGAGTCGGCCTACGTGGCGATCGCCCTGCTGGCCCTGCCGCTCGCCGTGCGCCGGCGGTGGCCGGTCGCCTGCCTCACCCTGGTGGCGGCCGGCTTCGCCCTCGACCAGGTGCACTCCTACCACGTGTTCGCGTGCAACGCGCTGCCCATCGCGCTCATCAGCGCGGGCGCCCATCTGGAGCGGTACCGGCGTGCCACCGTGGCCGTCCTCACGGTGGCGTACGTGCCGCTGGCGGTCACGATGGGCCGGCTCGGCGCGCCCGAGCAGCCCGAAGGCTACGTGATCTTCTACCTGGTCCTGGTCCTCGCGTGGGGCATCGGAGCCTCGCTGCGCTCCAGCCGGGCCGCCGAGGCCGAGCGGCACCGCCGCGTCGCCGAGGCCACCCGCGCCGCCGAGCGCACCCGCATCGCCCGCGAGCTGCACGACGTCGTGACCCACCACGTGACGGCGATGGTCGTGCAGGCCGAGGCGGCCCGCTACCTGACCGCCGCGCCCGACCGGCTGGACGCGACGCTGAGCGCCGTCACCGACACCGGCCGGCGGGCCATCGGCGACCTGCGGCACATGCTCGACCTGCTCAAGGCCGACCACGACACCGACGTCAGGACGCCGTCCGCCGGCGAGCTGCGCACACTGGTGGAGCAGACCCGGCAGGCCGGGCAGCCGGTGGAGCTCGTCGAGGAGGGCCGGTCGGCCGAATCTGCGGGAAGCGCCGAGTTCGTGACCTATAGGGTGGTCCAGGAATCCCTGACGAACGCCCTCAAGTACGCCCACGGCAGCCCCACCGCGGTCCGGGTCCGTTACGGCGAGAAGGAGATCACCGTGGAGGTCAGCACCGACGGCTCCGGCACGCGGGCCGGATCCCCGGGCGGAAGCGGGCGGGGCCTGGCCGGGCTGCGCGAGCGGGTGGAGGCCCTGGGCGGCGAGTTCGACGCGGGCCGGCGGGCGGACGGCGGCTTCGTCGTCCGGGCGCGCGTCCCCGCGGGCGGCTCGTCGTGAGCACGCCGATCCGGGTCCTGGTCTGCGACGACCAGCCGCTGATCCGCACCGGCTTCGCGACCATCATCGACGCGCAGCCGGACCTGGAGGTGGTGGGCGAGTGCGGGGACGGCCGCGCCGCGGTCGAGCTGGCCCGCCGGCTGCGCCCGGACATGGTGGTGATGGACGTGCGGATGCCGGTGCTCGACGGCATCGGGGCGACCCGCCTGCTGGCCGGAGCCGGGGTGGCGGACCCGGTCAAGGTGCTGGTGGTGACGACGTTCAACCTGGACGAGTACGTCTACGAGGCGCTGCGCGCGGGCGCGAGCGGCTTCCTGCTCAAGGACGCCCCGCCGGCGCAGCTCCTGCACGGCATCCGCACGGTGGCGACCGGGGCCGCGCTGCTGGCGCCCGAGGTGACGCGGCGGCTCGTCGGCAGGTACGCCTCGCGCATCCGCCCCACCGAGGACCGCCCGGACGACACCGCGCTGACCCCGCGCGAGCTGGAGGTGCTGCGCCTCATCGCGG
Organism: Nonomuraea sp. NPDC050783; assembly: GCF_040802095.1. Lineage (NCBI taxonomy): Bacteria > Bacillati > Actinomycetota > Actinomycetes > Streptosporangiales > Streptosporangiaceae > Nonomuraea > Nonomuraea sp. NPDC050783. The sequence goes on along the minus strand of NZ_JBFAHK010000005.1, from coordinate 184,683 downwards.
ACGGCCTGTCCAACAGCGAGATCGCCGCGACGCTGGTGATCAGCCAGGAGACGGTCAAGACGTACGTCTCGCGCATCCTCACCAAGCTCGACCTGCGCGACCGCGTGCAGGCGGTGGTCTACGCCTACCGCAACGGCCTGGTGACCTGAGCCCGGCCGCTCACAGTCGCTCGGCCAGGCCCCCGGCCAGCAGCGCGAAGGCGTGCTCGGCGGCGGCGACCGCCTCGGGGTAGCGGGCGTCGGCGGACCGGCCGCCGGTCAGCGCCACGGAGTTGTCGGCCGCCAGCAGCCATTGGACGCCCACCACCTGGACGGCGGCCAGCCGCGCGGTCAGGGCGGGGACGCCGGCGGTGTCCTGGAGCGCCTCGGCGAGCGCGCGCTCGGCGCCCTCCTGGAAACGGATCATCCTCGTGCGCAGCGCCGGGGTCTCCAGGACCATCCGGACCAGCGCGAGGATCGCCGGGACGTCGTTGAGGCCGGTGATCGGGTCGCGCCTGCGCAGGCCGTCGAGGAAGTGGTCGCGCAGGGCCACCAGCGGGCGCGTGCCCGGCGGGCGGGCGCGCACCACGCGGGCGGCCTCGGTCTCGTGGTCGGCGAAGCGGTGGACGACCAGGTCCTCCTTGGCCGGGAAGTACGCGAACAGGGTGCGCTTGGACACCTCGGCGGCCTCGGCCACCTCCGCCACCGACACCTCGTCGAACCCGCGCGCCAGGAAGAGCGCGATGGCCGCCTCCGAGATGGCGGCGTGGGTCCGTGCTCGTTTGCGCTCCCGCAGCCCCGTCATGCCGTCACGTTATCAAGACCTGCACTCGGGCTTTTCTTGCCCGCGGTATATATTTGCACTCGGTCTAGTTCTGGAGGCGACGATGACCGAGGTGATCGTGGCCGGCGCCGGGCCCACCGGGCTGACGCTGGCCTGCGAGCTGGCCCTGGCCGGGGTGGACGTCCTGGTGGCGGAGAGCCTGCCGCGCCGGGTCGAGCAGACCAAGGGCGGCACCATCCAGCCGCGTACGCAGGAGCTGCTCGAACTGCGCGGCCTGCTGGAGCCGATGCGGGCCAGGGCGCTCTCGCGCGAGCCCGCGGGCGGGCACTTCGCGATGCTGCCGGTGCCGCTCGACTGCACGGCCTGGGACACCGCCCACCCCTACCCGATGTCGATCCCGCAGTGGGAGATCGAGGAGGTGCTGGAGGAGCGCGCCACGGAGCTGGGGGCCACGGTGCTGCGCCAGGCCCCGGTGACGGCGGTGGAGCAGCGGGACGGCGGCGTGCTCGTGACCGCCGGGGGGCGCCGGATCGAGGCCCGCCACCTGGTCGCCTGCGACGGCGGCCACAGCACCGTCAGGAAGCTGCTCGGCGTGCCGTTCCCCGGCAGGGCGGGGACGTACACGGCGATCCTGGCCGACATCCGGCTGTCGTCGGTCTCCGACCTCGTGCCGGCGGCCATCGGGCACATCAGCACGCTCACCCGCCACGTCGGCGACCGCTGGGTGATGCTGGTGCCCGTCGGCGGCGACCGCTACCGCTTCACCGGCGGCGCGGCGGGCGAGGAGGAGCAGGACAGGGAGCGGCCGGTCACGTTCGAGGAGATCGCCGAGCTGCTGCGCGCCGTCTACGGCGAGCGGACCGTGCTGTCCGCCGTGGACAACGCCTCGCGCTTCGGCGACGCCACCCGGCAGGTCGAGAGCTACCGGGCCGGCCAGGTGTTCTTCGCCGGCGACGCCGCGCACATCCACCCGCCCTTCGGCGGGCAGGGGCTGAACCTGGGCGTGCAGGACGCCTTCAACCTGGGCTGGAAGCTGGCCGCGGTGCTGCGCGGCCGCGCCCCGGCGGAGCTCCTGGACACCTACCACGCCGAGCGGCACCCCGCCGGGGCCTGGGTCCTGCACATCACCCAGGCGCAGCGCGTCTTCGCCGACCCCCGGCCCGCCCCGGACGTCGTCGAGCTGCGCGAGGTCTTCACCGACCTGATGCGCCTGCCCGAGGCCAACAGGCACCTGGCCGGCCTGATGTCGGGGCTGGCGCACTCCTACGACCTGCCCGGCGAGCACCATCCGCTGGCCGGGCACCGGGTCGCCGGCGTCGATCCCGCGCTGTTCCTGGCCGGCAGGCCCGTCCTGCTCGACCTGGCCGGCATCCTGCCGCCCGGCCTCGGCGCCACCCGCGCCCGGCCGGTGGACGGCCTGCCCGGCGCGGTCCTGGTCCGCCCCGACGGCTACGCGGCCTGGGCGGCCGACGCCGACCCGAAGGCCCTCGACCTGAAGGCCCTCCTCGACGATCCGTGCCGGTCGCTCCTGGCGTAGGGGTGCCGGGTGCCGGGCGGCGGGCGGCGGGCGGATGGGAAGATGCGGAGGTCGTACTCGCTCGACGGAAGAGAACCCCGGCATGGCCGTCATCCACCACACCGTGCTCAAGCCGTCCAAGCTGGAGCTGCTGGCCTCCTGGTTGCCCTCCCGGCCCTGGTACCGCGGCGGCGCGGGCGAGCCGGAGCTGGCCAAGGCCGGCGGCTTCCGGCTGGACGACCCCGAAGGCGAGGTCGGGATCGAGTTCATGGTGGTCACCGACTCCTCCGGCCCCGAGCCGGTCAGCTACCTGACGCCGCTCACCTACCGCGGCGCTCCGCTCGACGGGGCCGCGCACGCCCTCGTCGGCACGATGGAGCACGGGGTGCTGGGGCGGCGCTGGGCGTACGACGGCTGCCACGACCCGGTGCTGGCCGCCCAGCTCGCCGCCCTGATCGAGGGCCGGGCCGAGGCCCAGGACCAGAACGCCAGCGACACCCCCGCCCGGGAGGTCACCCGCTCCTACACCGGCGGCGGCCCCGTCCCCACCGGCTTCACCGTCACCGACGACCACGAGGGCACCGAGCTGCGTGCCCCGGACGGCACGGCCCTGCGCCTGCACCGGGTTCTGCGACCCGCGGCGGACGGCGCGGCGGAGGGGGCGCCGGCGGGGGCGGCGGGCCACGTCGCCGGCCCCTGGCGGTCGCCGGACGGCACCGAGGCGCGGGGGTTGTTCGCGGTCCTGCGCGCCGGCTCCTGAGAACCGGCGCGCTCAGGCGACCGGCCGCAGGTCGTGGCCGTCGAGCCGGAGCCGCCGGGGGCTGAGCGTGCGCCGCCGCTCGGTGGCGAACACCGTCGCGGCCAGGCCGGCCAGCAGCCACACCACCAGGTGCGCCAGCCCGGCGGCCAGGCCGGTGTCCGCCCCCGTCACCACCGCCCGCAGCGCGGCCACCGCGCCGTGGGTGGGCAGCAGCGGCTCCAGCGCGGCCAGCGGTGCGGGGATCGACGACAGCGTGCCGGTGGCCAGGGTGAGCACGAGCACGGCCACCGCGAGCAGGTGACCGGCCCGGCCGAGCGACGCCGCCAGGCCCTGGCACAGCAGGGTGAAGGCGAGCGCGGCCAGCAGCGTCACCCCGAGCAGCGCCAGCCGCCCGCCGAGCCCGAGGTCGAGGAAGGGGCCCAGGCCCAGCCCGAGCAGCGCCCCGGTGACCAGCGCGACCGTCGCCCCCGGGGCGACCGCCTGGACGGCCAGCCGCCGGGTGGGCAGGCGCGAGGTCAGCACGAACGGCGGGACCGCCCGGATCACCAGGTAGGTCGCCAGCGCGCCCGCCCACAACGCGAACACCAGGAAGAACGTGGCCGCGACCGGCCCGCCCAGGTCGTCCCCCGCGGCGGACGGGGCGGCCACGGGCGCGGCGGCGACCTCGGACAGGTGCCTGCGCTCGGTCTCGGTGTAGTCGGGCACCTGGTCCAGGCCGTCGGTGAGGCCCCGGGCGAGGGCGGTGGCGCCGTCCTCGGCCCGGGACGCGCCGCCGCGCAGCCGGGCCGCGCCGCCGGCCAGGCCGGTGGCGCCCTCCACCGCCCGCGCCGTCCCGGTGGCCAGCCGCCGGGCGCCGGCGTCGAGCCGGGACGCGCCGGACGCCAGCGACGTGGCCCCCTTGGCGAGCGCGCCCGCGCCGGTCGCGAGCTCGCGGGCGCCCGCGTCGGCGGCCTTGACGCCCTTGTCGAGCCGCCTGGCGCCGGTGGCGGCCGAGGCGATGCCGGCGGTGAGGGTCCTCGACCGGCCGGCGAGCTGCGCGGTGCCGTCGGCGACCTGCTCGGCGCCGGAGGCGAGGGCGCCGAGCGACTGCTTGATCTCGGTGGCGCCGCTCCTGGCGCGGGCCTTCATGCCGTCGATGTCACCGGCGATCGAGGACAGCCGGCCGGCCGCCCGCGAGAGCCCGGCGCAGAAGCCGTCGCTCCCGTCGCCCGCCCGCGCCTCGCACTGGGCGGCGAGCCGGTTCAGGTCGGCGGTGGCGGAGGCGGCGGAGGGGACGTCGTCGATGGCCGCGATGATCCGGTCGGCGACGGGGGCGGCGGTGTCGGCGAGCCGCCGGTTGCCGTCGGCGACCTGGCGGGCCCCGTCGGCGAGCCGGCGCGTGGCCGCGGGGAGCCGGCGGGTGTCGCGCGCGGCCTTCGCCAGGCCGGCGGACAGCTCGGCGGAGCCGCCGGCCAGCTTCCCGGTCCCGGCGGCGAGCCGCCCGGCCCCGGTGGAGAGCTGCCCGGCGGCGGTGGCGAGCCGGGCCGTGCCCTGGGCGGCCTGGCCGGTGCCCCTGGCCAGCTCGGCGCCGCCGGTACGCAGGTCGCCGAGGCCGGTGGCGAGGGTACGGGCCCCGGTGGCGAGCTGCCCGGTGCCGTCGGCCAGGTCGCCGGTGCCGTCCGCGAGCCGGTCCGCGCCGTCTGCGGCCTCGCCCATCTGCTCGTGCAGGGTGGCGAAGCCGACGTACACGTTGTCCAGGTAGGTGCGGACGACCTGCGTGTTGAGCGCCTTGACGGCGGCGTCGGCCACGTCCCGCCCGGCGCGGGGGTCGGCCAGGCCCGCGCTGGGCGAGGTCTCGACCCGCAGCGTGGCCTGGGTGGCCGCCAGCGGCTCGCCGGTGGCGGCGGAGGTGGCGCGGGCGGAGAACGCGCGCGGCACGGTGACGACCGCCGCGTACGTCCCGTCCCGCAGCCCCTCGCGGGCGTCCCGCTCGTCGGTCAGGGTCCACTGGTAACGCTTGTCGTCCCCGTGGACGAGCTCGTCGGCGAGCCGGCGGCCCAGCGGAACGGTCCGCCCGCCGGCCTTGACCGGCTCGTCCAGGTTGACCACGGCCGCCCCGGCGACGCCGTGGCTGGTCAGCGGCGACCAGAACGCCCAGGTGAGCAGCCCGGCGACGAGGACGGGCACGAGGACCAGCCCGAGCCAGGTCCGGGGCGTGCCGGGAAACGCGCGGTGCGGGGCGCGGGGGAGCGAGGCGGGCATCAGCGGACTCCGGCGGAGGTGCGGTCGAGGGACAGGTCGGTGGTGCGCGGGGGGAGCAGGTCCCGGACGAGGCCAGGGTCGTGGCAGGAGGCGACGACGGCGGCCGGCCCGAGCCCGGTGGCGAGCAGGTGCCCGAGCGCGGCGCGCCGATCGGCGCGGACCACGGCGTCGAGGTCCTCCAGCACGACGAGCCGGGCGCCGTCCGCCAGCGCGGCGGCGGCCTCCCCGGCGGGGTCCCGCACGCTCCCGCAGGGGATCAGCGCGGCGGCCCGCCGGGCGGCGCGGGCGTGCTGGGGGACGACGTGCCCGGCCACCTTGAGGTCGCCCTCGATCCTGGCCACCCGGCCGGCCAGCGTGTGCAGGAGGGCGGCGGCCCCCGGCCCGTGGACCAGGAGCCCGTGCCCGGCGGGCAGGTGGACGGCGACCCCGGAGAAGACGGGCGCGCCGCGGTCGTCGCGTACCGTCAGGCCCTCGGCGCTGACCACCTCGGGGGAGCCGGGCCAGGAGGCCAGGCGCAGCTCGCGGGTCAGCCCCTCGCCCTCGGCGTCGAAGACCGGCAGCCTGCGCTCCAGCCACCCCGGCAGCCACCACGCGCGGTGCCCGAGCAGCGCCAGCACGGCCGGCACCAGCGTCATGCGTACCACGAAGGCGTCCACGAACACCCCGACGGCCAGGCTGAACGCGATGGGCTTGATGGTGGCGCTGCCCTCGGGCACGAACGCGGCGAACACCGCGAACATGATGACCGCCGCCGCCACCACGACCGTCGAGGCCGACACGAACCCCGACTCGATCGCCCGGTGCGGGTCGCGGTAGTGGACGTAGTCCTCCCGCATCCGCGACAGCAGGAACACCTCGTAGTCCATGGCCAGCCCGAACAGCACGCCCATGAGGATGATGGGCAGGAAGCTGATGACGCTGCCGGTGTGCTGGAGCCCGAACGCGCCCGCCAGGTGCCCCTGCTGGAACACGAACGACGTGGCCCCGAACGCCGCCCCCACCGACAGCAGGTATCCCAGCGCCGCCTTGACCGGCACCGCGACCGACCGGAACACCATGGCCAGCAGCACCAGCGACAGCCCCACGACGACCAGCCCGAACGGCACCAGCGCCCCGGCGAGCTGCGCCGACACGTCGATGCCGACGGCGGTGAAGCCGGTGACGGCGGTGGTGACGCCGTAGGCGTCGTGGAAGTGCGCCGCCCGCTCGCGCAGCCGCTGCACGAGCGCCTGCGTGCCGGGCGAGTCACCGGCCGAGCCGGGGACGACCTGGATGATGGCGGTGTCGCCCTTGCGGTTGGGGGTGGCGACCGGGACGGCGGCCACGCCGTCCATGCGCTCGACCTCCTCGGCGATCTTCCTGGTGACGCCGACAGGATCGGTGGTGTCGAGCACGTCCACGGAGACGATCAGGGGCGCGTTGTAGCCGGGGCCGAAGTGGGCGGCGATGGCGTCGTAGGTGTCGCGGGCGGGGGTGCCGCGTTCCTCGGTGCCGCTGTCGGGCAGCGCGAGCCGCAGGTCGGCGGCGGGGAGCGTGCACAGGCCGAGCGCGGCCACGACGGCGGCGACGGTCACGAGCGGGCGCCTGGTGGCCAGGCGGACCCAGCGGCGGCTCAGCGGCACCGGCTGCCTCCGGCCCGGGCGGCGGGGGCGGCGGGGCCCGGGGCGCAGCCGCTCGCCGGCGACGGCCAGCAGCGCGGGCGTGGCCGTCACGGCGACGGCCACCGCCACGCACACCGCGAACGCCGCCGCGACCCCCATCGTGGTGAGGAACGGGATGCCCGCCACCGACAGCCCGAGCAGCGCGATGACGACGGTGAGCCCGGCGAAGACGACGGCCGACCCGGCGGTGGCGGTGGCGCGGGCGATCGACTCCTCGACCTCCAGCCCCTCGCCGAGCTGGTCGCGGTGCCGGCTGAGGATGAACAACGCGTAGTCGATGCCCACGGCCAGCCCGAGCATGACCGCCAGCATGGGCGCGGTCGAGGAGACCGGCGTGAACACCGTGGCCATGAAGATCAGCGCCACCGCGACCCCCACCCCGAACACCGCCGTGCCCAGCGGCATCACCGCCGCCACCAGCGAGCGGAAGACGAGCAGGAGCACCAGGAAGGCGATGACGAGGCCGACGCCCTCGGTGGGGCTGAGCGCGGGCACGGCATCGGAGAAGGCGTCGCCGCCGACGTACACCTTCGCGCCGGTCTCCCGCTCCAGCCCGGTGCCGATCTCCTGGAGCCGTTCCCTGGTCCGGTCGGTGACGGCGGCCCGGGGGGCGTCGAGCGGGACGGCGATGATGGCCGCCCGGCCGTCGGCGGAGACGGCGTTCCTGACGTTCTCGGCGAAGGGGCTGGTCACGACGGCGACCTGGTCGACCCGTTCCAGCTCGCGGGCGGCCCTGGCCACGGCGCTCCGGACGGCGGGGGCGTCGGCGCGGGTGCCTTCGGGCGCCACGAGCACCAGGCGCGCCGACGCGCCGCTCACCTCGGGGAAGACGTGCGAGAGGTGGTCGAGGGCGTCCTGCGACTGGGAGCCGGGGATGGTGAAGGCGTCATCGGTGCCCTGCTGGAGCAGGCCCGTCGCGCCCGCCGCCAGGGCGAGCGCGAGCACCCACGCGCCCAGGACGAGCACCCGGGCACGGGCGGCCCAGCGGCCAAGTCGGTACAAGAAGGACGACACGGACTGGCAGGCTAATTACTTGCACACCAATGTGCAAGTTTCGCCGGTCCTGTGGCGGCGCGGATAGGGTGCAGCCGTGACCCGAGACGCCGCCGCAGAGCCGGAGGAGAGCCCTCCTCCCGGCGCCGCCGCGCCGCCGCGGCGCAGCCACGCCCGCGCCAACCGGGCCCGCATCCTGGCCGTGGCCCGGCGCGAGCTGAGCGCCAACCCCGAGGCGACGATCGACGAGATCGCCCGCGCCGCCGGAGTGGTCCGCCGCACGCTGTACGCGCACTTCCCCGGCCGCACCGCGCTGCTGGAGGCCATCGCCGACGAGGCGGCGGGCGCGCTGCGCGGCGCGCTGGAGGCCGCCGCCGGGCCGGCCGACCCGCCCGAGCAGGCGCTGGCCCGGCACACGCTGGAGCTGTGGCGGGTCGGCGACCGCTACCGCACGCTCATCGCGCTCGGGCACAAGAGCTTCGGCGACGGCTGGTTCGAGGACCTGACGGAGCCGGCCCTGCGCAACGCCGTCGAGATCCTGCGGCGCGGCCGGGCCGCGGGCGTCTTCGGCGACCACCTGCCGGTCGAGGTCCTCGCCTCCGGGATCGGCGGGCTGCTGCTGGCGCTGCTGCAGAGCGTCAACGCCGGCCGGTGGCAGGACACCGGGCCGGGCGCGGCGACCGCGGTCCTGATCGCGGCGGGCGTGGACCCGGCACGGGCCCGGGAGACGGTGACCTCGCTCACGTCCGCGTAGCGGGGACCGGGCGGTCCCGTAACGGGGGCCGGGCATCCAGGGCGCGGGGGCCGGGCGGCCGGGGAACGGGGCCGGGACGGTCAGGGGGTGCCGCGCCAGCGCAGCACCTCCAGCGCGGCCCCGACCTCGGCCGTGTGCCGGGCGAGCGGCCGCGGCAGCAGCCCCTCGGCGCGGGCGAGCCGGCGCAGCAGCGTGTTGCGGTGGGTGAACAGCCTCGCGGCGGCCCGGGTGGCGTTGCACCGCTCGGCGACGAAGACCCGCAGCGCCTCGACGACCTCGGGCGGCGCGCTCTCCAGGTCGCCGAGCGTGCGCCTGACGAACCGGTCGGCGCGCTCGGGATCGGCGGTGAGCAGCGCCACCAGCTCGACCTCGTCGTGGGAGGCCAGCCGGGAGGGCGAGGTGAGCCGGGCCAGCATCTGCTGGGTGGTGAGGGCGTCGAGGTGGCTGCGGCGGAAGCCGTCGAGGCCCGGCGCGGTGGAGCCGAGCGCGATCCGCACCGCGGGCAGCAGGTCGAGCGCGGCGCGCACCCGGTCGAGGCCGGGGGAGCCGTGGACCCACACCCACCGGGTGGCGGCGCTGGCCAGGACGCTCAGCGGGCGCGCCTGGCCGGCGGCCTCCGCCAGCGCGTCGGCGGCGCGGTCGAGCCGGCGCAGGTCGATGCCGGGGTCGTCGGTCCAGACGATCGCGGCGGTGTGCGCGGGGCGCAGCGCGTAGCCCAGCCGGCTCTCGGCGCGCTGCCGGGTGATCGGCGCGCCCTCCAGCAGCAGGGTGACGGTCTCCCTGCGCTCGGCGTGGCTGCCGTGGGTGAGCTCGTCCCGCTCGGCGCGCATGCGGGCGGCGATCGTGCTCACGGTGTCGTCCACGAAGGCGGAGATGGAGCGCAGGGAGACGTCCAGCAGCTCGCGCAGCTCGTCCGGGTCGCTGGTGAGCGAGCAGGCGAGCTGCGTCCACAGGCGGATGGCGGTGCTCTCGCCGGCCCGGTAGGCGTCCAGGGCGGACTCGTCCAGGCCGCGCCTGATGATGTCGCGCGCGGCGGTCAGCGCCGCCTCGGCGTCGTTGGCCGGGACCGGCGCGCCCGGCGCGCGGACGTTGGCGGCGGCCCAGAACAGCAGGTTGGAGCGGTTGATCCGGCGGGTGCCCGCGGCCAGCACCGGGTCGGCGGCGATCTGCCGCCTGGCCGCGCCGGTCAGGGTGGCCGCGTCCAGCTCCGCCAGCCACTCGGCGGGCGGGTTGAGCGCGATCTCGGCGCCCCGGCGGATCAGCTCGCGCACCCGAGGCGAGGGCGCCCGCCATGACCCGTGGTGCATATCGCCACACTAACGCCCCGAATCCGGTGCGGTTCGTGCTTGGGTACGGTGTCGCCCGCGTCACAGGATGGAAAGGGCCGACCGAACCGCATGGAGCCGCGCTCATGTCCGTTGCCTCCGACCCGCCCGTCCCCGACCCGTCCGCTCCCGAGCACCTGGACGTCCTCATCGTGGGTGCCGGGATCTCCGGGATCGGCGCCGCCCGCTACCTCAAGGTGGAGCTGCCGGCGAAGAGCTTCGCGGTCCTGGAGGCCCGGGAGGCGTCCGGCGGCACGTGGGACCTGTTCCGCTACCCGGGCGTGCGCTCGGACTCCGACCTGCACACCTTCGGCTACGCGTTCAAGCCGTGGCGGGACGAGCAGGCCATCGCCGACGCGCCCAGGATCCTCGCCTACCTGCGCGAGACGGTCACGGAGAACGGCCTGGACCCGCACATCCGCTACCGCCACAAGGTGCTCGGCGCGTCCTGGTCCAGCGAGCGGGCGCGGTGGGCCGTCGAGGTCGAGCGCACCGACACCGGCGAGCGGTTCCGGCTGACCGCCGGCTGGATCTTCTGCGCCGGCGGCTACTACCGCTACGACGAGGGGTTCACCCCGCCCTTCCCGGGCCGCGAGCGGTTCGCCCGGCCGATCGTGCACCCGCAGTTCTGGCCGGAGGACCTGGACTGCACCGGCAGGCGCGTGGTGGTGATCGGCAGCGGCGCCACCGCGGTCACGCTGGTGCCGGCCCTGGCGCGGAGCGCCGCCCACGTGACGATGGTGCAGCGCACGCCCACGTACGTCATGCCGGTGCCGAGGAAGGACCCGATCGCCAACGCGCTGAAGAAGTACCTCGGCCCCGAGCGCGGCTACGCGCTGACCCGGCGCAAGAACATCGCCCAGCAGCGCCTGGTCTGGAGCTTCTGCCAGAAGTACCCGAAGGCGGCGCGGCGGCTGATCCGGCGGGCCAACATCCGGCAGCTCCCGGCCGGCTATCCCGTGGACGAGCACTTCAACCCGCCGTACGACCCGTGGGACCAGCGGCTGTGCGCCGTCCCCGACGGCGACCTGTTCCGCGCCATCCGCGCCGGCCGGGCCTCGGTGGTCACCGGCAGGACCGCCGGCTTCACCGAGCGGGGCGTCCTGCTGGAGTCCGGCCGCGAGCTGGAGGCGGACGTGATCGTCACCGCCACCGGGCTGAACGTGCGGGCCCTCGGCGGCCTGGCCCTCACCGTGGACGGCCGGGAGGTGCACCTGCCCGGCACCATCGCCTACAAGGGCATGATGTTGTCCGGCGTGCCGAACTTCGCCTACGCGATCGGCTACACCAACTCGTCCTGGACGCTGAAGATCGGCCTGCTCTGCGAGCACTTCTGCCGGTTGCTGGCGTACATGGACGCCCACGGGCACGCCGCCTGCCGCCCCGAGCCGGCCGACCCCGGCATGCCGACCCGGCCGTTCCTCGACTTCGGCGCCGGCTACATCCGGCGCGCCGTGGACTCCCTGCCCCGGCAGGGGAACCGGATGCCGTGGCTGACCTCGATGAGCTACCGGGACGACGTCAAGCTGCTGCGCGCCGACAGCGTGGCCGACCCCGAGCTGCGCTTCCTCCCGGCGCCCCGGTCCGGCGCGCGCCCCCCGCTCAGGACGAGTCGCGGACGACCAGGGCCGGCTCGAAGATGACCGAGGTGGGCCGGCGCCCGGGCCGCTCGACGTGCTCCAGCAGCAGCCGGGCCAGCTCGGCGGCCATGTCCTCGACGGGGTGACGCACGGTCGTGAGCGCGGGACGGCAGGCGGTCGCCGCGCTGCTGTCGTCGAAGCCGACCACGCCGACGTCCCGCGGCACCGCGCGCCCGTGGTGCCGCAGCACCGGCAGGGCGCCCTGCGCCATCAGGTCGTTGGCGACGAAGACCCCGTCGAGCCCGGGGTGCTCGGCCAGCAGCCGCTCCATCGCCGCCTCGCCGCTGTGGTAGGTGAAGCCGCCCTCCGCGCAGGGCACGTAGGGGTGCCCGTGCGCGGCCATCGCGTCGCGGAAGCCGGCGAGGCGGGCGCGGGCGGCCGGCACGTCCAGCGGGCCGGAGATCGTCCCGATCCGGCGGCGGCCCCGGGCGAGGAGGTGGTCGGCGGCCAGCTTCGCCCCGGCCCGATGATCGACGTCCACGTAGCTGATCGGCACCGGCCGGGCGGGCCGGGCGAAGAGCGCGGCCGGCAGCCCCGCCTCGGCGAGCAGCTCCGGCAGCGGGTCCTCGGCGTGGGTGGAGACCAGGACGGCCCCGTCGGCCTCCCCCTGCCGCAGGAAGGCCAGCACCTCGGCGCGGGCCCTGGCGGTCTCGGCGAACATCAGCACCGGATGGACGCCGCGCGGGCGGAGGAAGCCGGCGACGCCGCCGATGACGCGGCCGAAGAACGGGTCGGTGAGGACCCGGCCGGGGAAGGCGTGCTCCGCGCCCTCCTCGCCCGCGCCGGAGACGACCAGGGCGACGCTGCCCGCGCGGCGCGTGACGAGCGAGCGCGCCGCGCGGTTGGGGACGTAGCCGGTGTCGGCGATGGCCCGCCTGACCGACTCCTGGAGCGCGGAGTCGACGTTGCGGATGCCGTTGACCACCCGGGAGACGGTGGCGCGGGAGACCCCCGCCGCTCGGGCCACGTCCTCCAGGGTGGGGGACGACGGCGGGACGTCGCGCCTCATTGCGCCTTTATAGCACAAACTGGAGAGCGCTCTCCCGGGTGGGACGGGATCAGGGCAGCTCGAAGTCCGGGGTGAGCGCGGCGCCGCGGTGCGGCTTGTACTGGTCGTAGCCGCGCGGGTCGCACTGCAGGCCGCCGTTGATGCAGTGGGTCACCAGGGCGTCGAGGATGGCGGGGTTGTCCCAGGCGTTGAAGAAGTCGTAGTGCCAGCTGTAACCGCGACCGCTGGACAGCCGGGCCTGGGACAGGTTCCCGTCGGCGGGGAAGGCGATCTTGAACTCCAGCATCGGCACCGCCACCGGGTGGTCGGCCGGGCAGTAGCCGCCCGTGGGGTAGGCCATGTGGGCCTTGTGGTCGGGGCTGTCGAGGCGGACGCCGTCCCAGCAGCTCGGCGCCTGGTAGCGGACGTTCACCTGGGTGCCCGCCGGGCACGAGGCCGGGATGTCCCAGCTGTGGGAGATGTCCCCGCACTCGAAGCCCTCGACGGCGCCGGGGGAGTCGCGGAACTGCTCCAGGGTCGCGCTCGGGCTGCCGACGACGAAGCGCAGGCCCTGCGGGAAGGGCTGCACCCGCCAGTACTCCAGGATGCCGGACTTGTAGTAGACGACCTGGTTGCCGGTCGGCTGGACGAGCTGGTCGCCCTTGTAGAAGCTCGGGAACCAGTAGGCCGAGCGGTCGTGCGGGTTGGTGCACGAGGTGCCGCCGGCCAGCAGCGACGAGGACGTGCTGTGCGCGTCGGTGGTCCGGTTGCCGATGAAGGAGTGCATGTGGGAGGCGCCGGGCAGGCCCGGGTAGACGATGGGGTCGTCGGGCCGGTTGGCCGTCACCGAGCAGTTGGCCTGGAACTCGTGGTGCGTCACCTGGTCGGTGAAGGTCGGCCTCGGCCTCGGGGTGTCCGTGCCGCCGCCGCTGCCGTAGACTTGGAGCTCCCACAGCGAGTAGCCGTAGCCGGTGGCGCGGGCGGTGGCGTACAGGCGGACGTAGCGGCCGGTGCCGGAGACGGCGAGGGTCTGGGTGCCGCCGGTGCCGGTGGTGGTGGCGTAGACGTCGGTCCAGCTCGTGCCGTCGGCGGAGGTCTGGATCCGGAACGCCCGGGCGTAGGCGTTCTCCCAGTCGAGGACGACCCGGGAGACGGTGGCGGCGGCGCCGAGGTCCACCTGGAGCCACTGCGGGTCCGCGGCGGCGCTGGACCAGCGGGTGGTACGGCTGCCGTCGAAGGCGGCTCCCGGGGCGTACCCGCCGCCCTCGGTGGAGGAGGCGGTCGCGGGCCGCCCCTGGGAGAGCAGGGCGTCGGCCGCGGCGGCCGGGGCGACGGCGGTCAGCACGGCCGCGACCATCGCGGCCAGGGCGGTGACGACCGCCCACAGCGGTGGCCCGGCCGGGCCTCGTGACGGGTTCATGGCCTCTCCTTCGATGGGGGGAGCGAGGACGGAGAGCGCTCTCCCACGGTGGTCCCGACTCGGCCGGCTGTCAAGAGTGAGGCCGTTGGTCAGGGAATATGTGGCTGTCGGCGGGTTGGGTCTTGACGGGCCGGGCCGTCAGGAGGACCCTCCTGGATTGGAGAGCGCTCTCCAATCGCGGCGGCACCCGCGCCCGGAGAGCCGCGCGCACGCCGTGCCGGGGACCGGCCACGGCGCCTACCCCGCCGACGGCGACGCCCCGTCGGCCACGGCGCCTACCCCGCCGACGGTGACGCCCCCGGCGGCCGGGCGGGCAGGTCGCGCAGCCGGCCGAGCACGGCCAGCAGGATCGACCCGCTCAGCGCGAAGCCGGCCAGCATGACCCACAGCGCCGCCCGCACGCCGAACAGCTCCGCCAGCGCCCCCGCCACCAGCGCGCCCAGCGGGATCGCACCGTAGTTGACCACCTGGATGCTGGTGGTCACCCGGCCCATCAGTTCGCCGGGCACGTACGTCTGCAGGAAGCCGGAGAAGACCACGTTGCCCGCCACGACGCCGCCGACGATCGCCACGCTGCCGGCCACGAACAACACCGCCCCCACCCCGTGACCGGCCAGCGGGATCAGCAGCCCGAGCGGGGCGAGCCCGGCCTTGGCCACCAGCACCGCCCTGGCACTGCCCAGCCGGGCCGCCAGCGGCCGGGCGGCGGCCGCGCCGGCGATGCCGCCGAGGCTGGAGGCGGCCACGAGCAGGCCGGTCACGCCCGGGTCGAAGCCGGCCTCGTCCACCAGGAACACCACCAGCAGCGACTGGTAGCCGGTCAGCGCCAGGTTGGCGGCGCAGCCGTACAGAGTGTTGCCGCGCAGCAGCCGGTCGCCGGCGACGAGCCGCGCGCCCTCGCGGATCTCGGCGGGCAGCCGCCGGCGCGGGCGCCCGGCCGGGCTCTCACGGTGCTCGACCCGGGTCAGGCAGAGCGCCGACAGGACGAAGGAGGCGGCGTCCACGAGCAGCCCGCCGAGCGCCGAGAAGAGCTGGGCGATCAGGCCGGCCAGGCCGGGGCCCGCCAGGTTGGCCACCTGCTCGCTGCCCTGCAGCCTGGCGTTGGCCGCGAGCAGGTCGGGGCCGTCCACCAGGGACGGCAGGTACGCCCGGTAGGCGGTGGCGAAGAACACCTTGGCGGCACCGGCGGTCAGCGCCGCCGCGACCAGGTGGACGACCGTCAGCACGCCCGCGAGCGCCGCCAGCGGGACGCTGAGGAAGGCGGCCGCGGAGGCCCAGTCGGCCGCCAGCATCACCCGGCGGCGCGGCAGCCGGTCCACCCAGGCGCCCGCCGGCAGGCCGATGAGCAGCCACGGCAGCCAGGCGGCCGCCGTCAGCAGGCTCACCTGCAGGGCGGAGGCGTCCAGCAGGGTCACCGCGACCAGGGGCAGCGCGACGCCGGTGACGGCGCTGCCCAGGCTGCTCGCGCTCTGCCCGATCCACAGCAGGCGGAAGTCGCGGTTGCCGGGAAGGCCGGTACGCGGGGCCCTCGCGGCGGTCGTCACGGGCGGGCCGGGACGCCGCGGGCGAAGGTGAAGACGGTAGCGCGCTCCTGGCCGTCGTCGGGGATCTCCCGCTCGGCCCACCGGTCGATGAGCTGGATCAGCTCCGCCGCGAACCGCGCCAGCTCCTCGTCGGTCACCCGCAGCCATCCTTCGGTCGAGAACGGCCCGCGCGGCCATTGCGCCTGCACGTCCTGCGGCTGACCGGCCCAGCGGCGTACGTGGCCGGTCTGGCGTTCGAGGTTGAGCGACTCGGCCGCCTGGGCGATGGCCTCGCCGGCCGCGTCGCCGGTGAAGTCGGCCGAGGACCAGGTGAGGGTGCGGGTGGTGCGGCGCCACCAGCGCTCGCGGCGGTCGCGGGCCAGCTCGGGGGCCTCCTCGATGAGGCCGGCGGCGGCGAGCGCGCGCAGGTGGTGGCTGACGTTGCCGACGGCCTCGCCGGTGTGCTCCGACAGGACGCTCGCGGTGGCGGGGCCCGCGACCTTGAGCAGGTCGAGCAGGCGGCGGCGGACGGGGTGCGCCATGGCCGCCAGCACCCGCGAGTCCGTGATCACGCGTTCCAACTCAGGCATGAACGCCACCCTAGACGTACAAGAGTCGTTGTGCAAGGACTCTTGTACGTCTCCATTTCCGATATTTCCGCTATTGGGGCACGTCTTATTGCGGTCCGCGTCCTGGATATTCAAGAATGCCGACTGATTTACCGATGATTGGCGAGGGGGCGGCGAGTGCTGTTACCTTCGCACGGTGGACGACGACAAGCGTGCACGGGCGGAGGCGATCGAGGGCTTCGCGGCGGTCTTGCGGGAATTGCGCAACTCAGTCGGTAACCCGCCTTTCCGGGAGATGTCCGGCAGGTCAGGGGCGATTTCCCACACGACGTTGCACGAAGCCACGAAGGGCAACCGGCTTCCGAGCTGGGAGACCACCGTCGAGTTCGTCAAGGCGTGCGACGCCGACCCGGCCGCCTACCGCGAGCGCTGGGAGAGCGCGAACCTGGCGGTCAGATCGGCGGACCGCCCCTCCAGCGACACCCCGGCCCCCGCCCCTGCACCCGGCCCCGTGCCTGCACCCGGACCCGTGCCTGGACCCGGCCCCGTGCCTGCATCCGGACCCGTGCCTGGACCCGGCCCCGTGCCTGCATCCGGACCCGGCTCCGCGCCTGCACCCGGCCCCGCCTCGGCCTCGGCCCCGCTCGGCGAGCCCCCGACCGGCGCCCGACCCCTGCCCTCGCCCTCTCTCCCGCCCTCGCCCTCGCCCTCGCCTTCTCCGCCGTCCCCGCCCTCGTCCCCCTCCACACCCACGCCCACGCCCTCCGCGCCGGAACGCGACAAGAACCCGCTGACCCATCCGGCCGTGCTGGTGGCGACGGTGGCTGCCGTCGTGGGGGCGGCGGCCATCGTCGTGGCCGTCGTCGTCAACCGGGGCACCACGGCGGAGGGGCCCGGCCCGCACCCGACCGGCAGCCCGACCGGCAGCCCGCCCGCCGCCGCGCTCTCCCCGGCCGACTGCCCGGTGCGCGCGGCCAACCCGCCCTGGGCCCCGCCGCTGCACGAGGGCGACGCGGCCGCGTTCGTCGCCGATGTCACGCTCTCCGACTGCACGCGCGTCGCCGCCGGCACGACCGTGACCAAGGTGTGGCGGCTCAAGAACGCCGGCACCGTGCCGTGGAAGGGATACTCGCTGCGCCGCCTCGATCCCGCGCAGCGGGTCGACCAGTGCCAGACCATCTCCGAGGTGCCGATCGAGGACACGCCACCCGGCGAGACGGTCGACATCCGCACCACCGTCACCACGCCCAGGAAGCCGGGCCTGTGCTACGTGCGCTTCAAGATGGTGGACGCCTCGGGAGCGGTCGTGTTCCCCGGCAACCGGCCGATCAACTTCCAGATCATCGTCGAACAGCTCTAGTCCCCGCCGCGCGGGGCACGACGGGGACCGGAGGGGACGATCGCGGGAAGGCTCAGGAGCCGATGGCGATCCCCGTGTAGTAGTGCTTGAGGATCCTGGAGTAGCTCCAGCCCTCCTTGGCCTTGTCGCGGGAGCCGGTCTGCGACATCCAGTCGCCGGTGACCCAGTTGCCGCACGCCGTCGTCGTGGAGCAGTACTGGGCCCGGAAGATCTTCCCGTTACGGGTCAGCCGGGTGCCCCAGGTCGCGTCCACCGCGGCGCTCGTCGCCGCCTTGGCCGAGCCGGGCTGGTACACCTGGCTCGACGTGTGGTCGTAGACGTCGAAGCACTGGCCGCCCGCCGTCCTGCGGTTGGAGTGCAGCGCCCAGTACCAGCCGAAGTTCTTCACGGCCATCGCCCCGGCCTTGAGCGACTCGGCCGGCCAGCTCGACACCCACTCGTTGGGCAGGACGTTCTTGACGTAGGTCTTGAAGTCCACCCGCTCCACCCGGTCCAGGGACTGCCGGTAGACGAGGATCGTCGTGGGCAGCCTGGTGTCCGTGCCGTCGGTCTTGCACCCGGACGGCGCCGGCGTGGAGCCCAGGAACTGGTGGGAGGCGTTCTGGTTCTTGAGGGTGGGGTTGAGGTTGGCTTTGGTGCCGGGGGCGAAGTCCTGGTAGGTGCCGGCGTAGCCGGTGTTGTAGTAGACGCGGACGGTCTTGTTGCTGCGGTTCCAGGCGGAGGCGGCGGCGTTCTTGATGCACGTGCCTTTGCCGGCGCCGGTTCCCTTGAAGTCGTAGCAGGTGGGTTGGGTGGTGGAGTAGTCGGCGACGGAGGTGGTGAAGTCGGAGAGCGATCCCTGGTTGCCGCTGTTGAAGTAGTAGCAGAACTCGCCGCTGTCACAGACGCCGTCGCGGGCGGCGGCCGAGGCGGGAGGGGCGACGGCGAGGGCCGCCCCGCCGACCGCCGTCGCGGCGGCCACCGCGGCGAGCCGCCGGAGCGGCCGGGCAGTTCGTGGAGGCACGGGTGTCCTTCTCGTCGGGTCGGAGACCGCGGGGCGTTATCGGATGGAGTAGCCCTGGGCGGCCCAGAACGAGGCCGGGTTCGGGTTGTCCAGGTGCGGGTCGCCGACGCTCTTGGACGCCCGCGTCTGCCGCCCGGGGCGCACCTCGACGTGGGTGTGCGCGGACGCGCGGCTCGACACCCCGTGCCACGACTCGGTGGCGATGCTCTGGCCACGGCTGACCTGCTGGCCCACGCGCAGGGAGGACAGCGGAGCGGTGTGCAGGTAGATCACCGTCTTGTTCGACGCGGCGACGTAGATGGCGATCGTGGACAGCCCCGCCCGGCCCGTGGACCCGCGCGCGACGTTGATGACCTGGCCCGTCACCAGGGAGCGGACGCTCGACCCCACGCTGCGGGCGAAGTCGATGCCCTCGTGCCGGCCGGAGGTGGAGGTGTAGCCGTCGAAGCCGCAGGTGATCCTGCCGCCGCTGGTCCCGTACAACACCGACGACATGGCGGTGCGCGACGGTGACGACGACGGGTTGAACTGGTGGGAGGCGTTCTGGTTCTTGAGGGTGGGGTTGAGGTTGGCTTTGGTGCCGGGGGCGAAGTCCTGGTAGGTGCCGGCGTAGCCGGTGTTGAAGTAGACGCGGACGGTCTTGTTGCTGCGGTTCCAGGCGGAGGCGGCGGCGTTCTTGATGCACGTGCCTTTGCCGGCGCCGGTTCCCTTGAAGTCGTAGCAGGTGGGTTGGGTGGTGGAGTAGTCGGCGACGGAGGTGGTGAAGTCGGAGAGCGATCCCTGGTTGCCGCTGTTGAAGTAGTAGCAGAACTCGCCGCTGTCGCAGACGCCGTCGCGGGCGGCGGCCGAGGCGGGAGGGGCGACGGCGAGGGCCGCCCCGCCGAGCGCCATCGCGGTGGTCGTCGCGGTGAGGATCCTGGTGAGCGTTCTCATGCTGTTCTCCTTGTGTCTGCGGAAGGTGCCTGCGGAACGTGGGATGCGGAACGAGGGATGCGGAACGTGGGATGCGGAACGAGGGATGCGGAACGTGGGATGCGGGGGGACGGGTCAGCCGCGCCGGTACTCCTCCCAGGTGCGGATGGTCACCTTCGGCCCGTCGTCCGGGCCGCGGCCGGCGAGCCCGTTCAGGCCGAGGTAGTAGTCACCGGCCTGGTGCTGGGCCTGGCCGGAGAGATCGGGGTCGCTGATGGCGACGGCGTGGATGTGCCACGGCCAGTCGTCCTGCCGGGGATCGCGCAGCCAGGCGGCGAAGCCGACGAGGCGCAGCGCGCGGACGGCCGCGGTGCGGGCGGCGGAGCTCATCCCCTTCACCGAGATGTCGATGGCGCCGCCGCCGTCGTGGGTGCCCGCGGACGTGGGGTCACCGCCGGGGTTGTACGACCCCTGGTCCAGCTTGAGGTCGCGGCCGAGCAGCCGCTCGGCCTCCGTCAGCATGCTCCGCGTACGGGAGTTGACCACGAAACCGTCGACGGGCACCCGGCCGCCCGGCACGATGGCACCGGTCACCGTGAACCGGCCGGCGCCCAGCTTGGCGAGCGACGCCCGGCCCGGCAGTCCGTTGGCGTCGAGACCGGTGAGGCCGAGCGACTTCTGGTAGCGCGCGTAGGCGGTGACCGTCGTGCTGCCGAAGTAGCCGTCCACCCACCTCGCGTCGAGCAGGCGCCGGTCCCGCAGGGCCTGCTCGACCAGGAGCACGCCGGCCTTGGCGCCCGGGGTCAGCGTGCTGTCGGGCCGCCGCGGGTCGATCTGGGCCGCCTTGACGGTGGCTTCCATGTTCACGCTCGGAAGGGCGTGAGCACCGGCCGCCCGCGCCGCGTGCGCCGCCGGCGTCCCGAACGTTCCCGCCAGCGAAGCGAGCAGGACGGCCGGTACGAGGGCGGCGGCACGTGCGGGCAGCGTCATCGGGACTCCTGGTGCGAGGGGGTTGGATCGATGCCGGGGTGGCGGAGTCCAACGTCTCGGGATGTCCTGGTGTCCGCAAGAAGATCGGTGTTGTCAGCCTGTTCGACGACCTGGTCCGTACGGGTTTACGCCCAGGCGGCCCCCACCGGGGAACGGCTCAGGCGAGGAAGCCGAGCAACTGCCGGGCCGTCTCGTCAGGCGCCTCCTCGGGAAGGAAGTGCCCGCACTCGACCGGGCCGCCACGCACGTCGGCGGCCCACTCCCGCCAGACCTCCAGCGGCTCGTACCACTCGGCCACCGGCCCGAACGCGCTCCACAACACGAGGGTGGGGCAGGCGACGCGCCGCCGGCCGCGGTCGGCTTCGTCGTGCTCGTAGTCGAGCGTCGCGGCGGCGCGGTATTCCTCGCAGATGGCGTGCACGGTGCCGGGGTCGGCGAACTGCGCGGCGTAGGCAGCCCGCACCTCGGGCGGAAAGGCGCCGGGCGCGTGTGACCAGGAGTCGAGCATGTGGTCCACGAAGGCGCCGGGCGCCGCCGCGATCAGCCGCTCGGGCAGCGGCTCCGGGGCCGCCAGGAAGGACCACACCCAGTAGCCGAGGGCGAAGCGCATGTCCGCGCGGCCGAACGCCTCGCTCGTGGGCACGATGTCGAGCACGGCCAGCCGGGTGACGGCCTCGGGGTGGTCGAGCGCCATCCGGTACGCGCACCGCGCGCCGCGGTCGTGCCCCGCCACGGCGAACCGCTCGTACCCCAGCGCGCGCATGACCTCGACCTGGTCGCGGGCGATCGCACGCATGCTGTAGGGGGCGTGGTCGGGCGCGCTCGGCGGCGTGCCGCTGGCGCCGAAGCCCCGCAGGTCGGTGGCGACCACGGTGAAGCGCTCGGCCAGGCGCGGCGCCACCCGGTGCCACATGAGATGCGTCTCGGGGATGCCGTGCAGCAGGAGGACGGGCGGCCCCGCCCCGCCGCGACGCCCGTGGACGGTCGTCCCGGACGTGGCGACGTCGAACTCCTCGAAGCCCTCGTACCCTTCCAGCACGCCGCCAGTCTCGCAGACGGCTGCATGACCGGGTGAGCCGCTGACACACTTGCGGACGAGAGCCGGATGGGCCGGCCGCGAGTGAGCGGAGGCGGCGACGCGACAGGTCAGGTTCGTGGGACGGGAGCATGAGCTCGCGCTGGTCGAGGACCGGCTCGGCGCGGCCGCCGGCGGCGCGGGCCAGGTGGTGTTGCTGGCCGGGGAGCCCGGGGTGGGCAAGAGCCGGCTGGCGGAGGAGGCCGCGGCGCTGGCGGCACGGCTCGGGATGCGGTGCTGCTGGGGGCGGGCCACGGACGAGGAGGGCAATCCGGCGTACTGGCCGTTCCGGCAGGTCCTGCGGGCGCTCGGGCGGTCCGGGGCCGCTCCGGGCCGGCCGGCGGGGCTCCTCGGGCCGGACCCCGGCGATGTGGGCGGGGCCGAGCAGCGGTTCCGGCTGTTCGAAGAGGTGAGCGAGCTCCTGGTGGCCGAGGCCGAGAAGAGCGGGCTGCTGGTCGTCCTGGATGATCTGCACTGGGCGGACGAGGCGTCGTTGCGGCTGCTGGTCTACCTGGCCCGGGGCATGGCCGGGGCGCGGCTGGCGGTGCTGGCGATCTACCGGGACACCGAGATCGGCGAGCCGTTGCGGCGGACGCTGGCCGCGCTCGCCGGGGAGGCGTCGGTGACGCGGGTGCGGCTGACGGGGCTGGCCGAGGCCGAGGTCGGCGATCTGCTGGCCGGGGTCACCGGCTGGCCGTCGCCGGAGTCGGTGGTGGGCGCGGTGAGCCGGCGTACGCGGGGAAATCCGTTCTTCGTCGCCGAGCTGGCCCGGTTGCTGGGCGGCGAGCAGGGGGACGGCGCGGAGCTGCCGGACGGGATCCGCGACGCCGTACGGGGCCGGCTGGGCCGGCTGTCGGCGTGGTGCGAGCGGGTGGTGTCGGCGGCGGCGGTGCTGGGCTCCGCGGTCGACCCGCCCGCGCTGGCCGCGGCGGCCGGATGGGACGTGGGGGAGGTGCTGGACGCCCTCGACGAGGCGACGGCGGCCGGGATCCTGACCGCCGCGCCGGACGCGGGAGCGGGCGCGGGGACGGGCGCGGGGACGGGCGCGGCGGAGAGCGGCTCCACAAGCATCCGATTCGGGCACGATCTGATCAGGGAGGCGGCCCGGCTGGAGGTGGCCACGGCGCGGCGGCTCACGCTGCACCGGCGGATGGCGGAGCACCTGATCGGGCGGGTCGACGCGGCCGACCGGGCCGGCGAGGTGGCCTTCCACCTGCTGGAGTCGCTGCCCGCGGGAGATGCCGGCCTGGCCGTGGCGTGGGCCGAGCGGGCCGCCGGGCAGGCGATGGCGCAGCTGGCGTGGGAGGAGGCCGCCGCCCTGTACGGGCGCGCGCTGGCCGCGGCGGCCGACGCGGCGCTGGGCGGGCCGGACCGGTGCCGCCTGCTGCTGGCCAGGGCCCGCGCGCAGGTCCGGGCGTACGACATGGTCAACGCGCGCCGGTCGTTGCTCGCGGCGGCCGACCTCGCGCGGGAGGCCGGCGACGCGCGGACCGTCGGCGAGGCGGCCATGGTCATGGAGGGGGTCACCGACTTCGTGTGGGACGCCACCGGCGCCGCGCTGTACGCCGAGGCGCTGGCGGGCATCCCCGAGCAGGACAGCGTGCTGCGGGCGCGGCTGCTGGCCCAGTTCGCGGTGAGCGATTCGTGGAGCCCGCTCAGCGATGCCGGGGCCCGCTCGGCCGAGGCGCTGGCCATGGCCGAGCGGGTCGGCGACCGGCGGGCCGTCAAGGAGGCGCTGCGGGCCAGGCAGCTCGCCCTCAGCGGCCCGGACGGTGTGACCGACCGGCTCGCCCTCGGGGACCGGATGCTCGCCATGGGCGAGGCCGACCGCGATGACGACGCGGTGCTGTGGGGCCGGCTGTGGCGGTTCGACGCGCTGGCGCAACTGGGCCGGCTCGACGAGGCCGAGGCCGAGCTGGACCCGATCGACGCGGTGACCCGGCGGCTGCGCTCGCCGCTGGCGCGCTGGCACGCGCTGCGTTACCGGGCCGCGATCGCCCTGGCCCGCGGCCGGTTCGACGACGCGCGCGGGCTGAGCGAGCAGGCGCTGGAGCTGGCGCGGCGGGCCGGCCACGAAGGCGCCCTGGTGCCGTCGCACGGCTTTCGCCTGATCGTGGCCACGCAGACGGGAGAGGATGACCCGTCGATCGAGGAGGCGACCCAGACCGCCCCGCCCACTGTCGCGATCTCCGCGGTCTGGGCGTCGTGGCTGATGGCGGCCGGCCGGCGGGACGAGGCCCGGCAGGTCTACCGGGCACTGCCGCCGGCGTCCTCGGTGCCGGGATTCCTCCTGCTGAGCACGCTTTTCGCCACGGCCGAGCTCGCCGCGGAGTTCGGCGACCGGGAGGCGGCCGCCGGGACGTACCGGGCGATGGCGCCGTACGCCGACCTGTTCGCCTGCGGCGGGGCCGGCGTGATCGCGATCCTCGGCTCGATGCGGCTGCCGCTCGGAAGGGCGGCGGCCGCGACGGGCCGCCTCGACGACGCCGTCCGCCACCTGCGCGTCGCCGCCGAGGTCAACGAGCGGGCGGGCACACCGCCGATGGCGGCCTTCGCCCGCTATGAGCTGGCCCGCGCCCTGGCCAGGCGCCGGCGGCCGGGAGACCGGGACGAGGCCGCCGCGCTCGCCGAGTCGGCGGGTGCCACGGCCGGCGGGCTCGGCATGGCCCCTCTGCGGGCCCGCTGCGCGGAGCTGGCGCGATCGTTGTCCGGGCAGGTGGCCGGCCCGCTGACGCGACGCGAGGACGAGATCGCCGTGCTGGTGTCCCAGGGCCTGACCAACCGGCAGATCGCCGCCGCCGCGCACATCGCCGAGCGGACCGTGGAGAACCACGTCCAGCACATCCTGGGCAAGCTCGGCTTCACCAACCGCGCCCAGATCGCCGCCTGGGTCGCCGCCGGCCGCCCGCGCCGACCGGCGGACCCCAGGCCCGGGTGAGCGCGCGGCCCGGGTGAGCGCGCGGCCTGGGTGAACGCGCGGCTCGGGTGAACGCGTGGCCCGGGTGAGTGCGCGGCTCGCCGCACGTGAGTACCGGACATGAGTAATCGCCCCGACGCGGGCGGGCCCCCGGCAGCCGCACCCTGGCGTGCATGGACACCAGCGCCTCCTCCCGGTCCGGCCGGCTCACGGTCCTGCGTGCCGCGTGGCTCTACGACGGCACCGGCCCGGGCCTGATCTCCGATCCCGTCCTCGTGCTCGACGGTGGCACCATCGCGGCCGTCGGCCCGCCCGGCGGCGTGCCCGAGGGGGCCACCGTGGTCGACCTCGGTGGCGCGACGCTGCTGCCCGGCCTGATCGACACGCACGTCCACCTGGCCTTCGACGCGAGCTCGGACCCGGTGGGCAACCTCGCGGGCCGGGACGCCGCGGCCGCCCTCGCCGCGATGGCCGCCGCCGCCAGGCGGGCCGCGCGCGGCGGGGTGACGACGGTGCGCGACCTCGGCGACCGCGACTACCTGAGCCTCGCGCTACGCGGTGCCGCCGCGTCCGACCGCTCGCTGCCGACGATCGTCGCGGCCGGCCCGCCGATCACCACGCCAGGAGGGCACTGCCACTACCTGGGCGGCACGGCGACCGGGATGGAAGGAGTACGCGCGGCCGTACGGGAACGCGCCGAGCGCGGCGCCGACATCATCAAGATCATGGCGAGCGGGGGCAACCTGACCCCCGGCACCCGTCCCGAGCTGCCCCAGTTCACCCCGGAGGAGCTGCGGGCCGCCGTGGCCGAGGCACACCGCCACCGCCTGCCGGTCACCGCCCACGCGCACGGCACCCGAGCCGTCGCCGACGCGGTCGCGGCAGGCGTGGACGGCCTCGAACACGTCACCTTCATGAGCGCCAACGGCGTCGATCCGGCGCCGGACGCCCTGGTCAAGGCCATCGCGGGACGCGGCATCGCGCTCGGGATCACGCTCGGCGCGGTTCCGGGGGAGGGGAGCGCGATGCCGCCCGCGATGGCCGCCGGGCTGCCGACGCTGACCGCCAACGTCCGCCGGCTGCACCGGGCGGGCGCCAGGATCGTCGCCGGGACCGACGCCGGTGTCGGCCCGGCCAAGCCGCCCGACGTCCTGCGCTGGGCCGTCGGCCGGCTCCCCGACATCGGCCTGACCAGCGCCGAGGCGCTGCACGCCGCCACCCGCCTCGCCGCCGAGGTGTGCGGGCTGGGGGACCGCAAGGGCCGGCTCGCCCCCGGGTACGACGCCGACGTCCTGGCCGTCGGCGGCGACCCGCTGCGCGACCTCGCGGCGCTGCACGACATCCGCGCCGTCTACGTCCGGGGAGAACGCCTCGCGAGCGCGGGCACGCGGGCGGCGAGCCCGTGACGGCGCCCGCGCGAGCGACAGCCCGTGGAGAGCCACCATCACGCAAGGAGAGACGTCATGCTTCCAGGCAAGCCCGCCCCGCCGCCCGCTCCCGCCGGACCACGGCCGTCCCTCGGCGAGAGGCGGTGACGGCCGTGGACGTTCTTCTCGGAATCTTCGTCGTGGCCGGGGTCGTGGTGACCCTGGCGGCCCGCTTGAGCTCCCGCAAGCGCCGGCACGACGGGCCGCCGCCGGGCGAGGCGGAGCTGCGCGCCGGCGAGTTCGTCCGGGTCCGCCGGCAGGTGCTCCAGGACATGCGCAGCAAGCCCGCCCTGCTGGAAGGGCGGCTGCCCAGCTCCCGCCTGTTCGAGGGAGGATGACGATGGACGCACAGGGCTGGCCGTTCCTGATCTCCCGAGGGCGGCGCGCCGGCTACCGCACGCTCCTCGCGCCCGCGCCCGCGCCACTCGTCGCCGACGGCGACCACGCGGTGCTCGCCGACCACGTCGAGCCCGGTGTCGTGCTGGACCGGCCCGGCGTCATCGACCTCACCACGCCCTCCGGGCGGCCGATCAGCGTCGTCCACGCCACCCATCGGGTCTCCGCGGCCGACCTCGGCCAGGCGGTCGCGCCCAAGGACGAGCACGGACGCCCGCTGCACCTCCTCTACGGGTTCGTCTGCCCGCGCGTACGTGCCATCCGCCCCGACGAGGCCGACCTGCGCACGGCACTGGCCGCCGCGCTGGAGGCGTACCGGTCGTTCCTGGAGGACGAGGGGGACTTCGCCGAACGGGTGGGCGAGCCGTTCCCGCTGCGGTCCTTCCTGGAGACGGCCGCGCCTGGACGGCGGCGGACCGCGCCGCGCATCGTCCTGGCGGCGGCCCCGCTCATCGTGCTGGCGGCCACCCTGCTCCTCGTGCTTCTCCTGACGCTCCAGTGGACCGCCACCCCGAACGAGTGCGGGCCGACCGCCCCCGTCCCGACGATGACGCCGGCCGGTCGTGCCACTCCGCCGGGCGGCGTACGCACGGGATGAGCGTCCAGGCCGTCGCCCTGGGCGTCACGGACCGCCGACAGCCGGCTCCGCAGCTCCTCGACCGCGATGCCGGGCCCGTCCTCGCTGATGGTCAGGCGCAGGCCGCCGGCCGCCACGGTGAGGGCGAGCGCAACGGTCCGCGCTCGCGCGTGCCTTTCCACGTCGGCGAACACCACGTCGATCACCTCCGTGACCAGGCCCTGAACGGGGACGGGCTGCCCGCCCACGACTTCGCGATCTGCGCGCCGGAGCCCGGCGCGATCCCCACAACCTCGGGGTTCACCGTCCAGGTCGAGCACGGGCTGGACCGCCTCGCCGACGCCGATCTCGTGGCCGTCCCGGCCTGGCCGCAACTGGACGCGCCCGTCCACGCGCCCCTGGTGACGGCCCTGCGGGAGGCGGCCGGACGTGGCGCCCGGGTGCTGACCGTCTGCACGGGCGCGTTCCTGCCGGCCGCCGCCGGGCTGCTCGACGGCAGACGCGCCACCACGCACTGGCGGTTCGCCGAGCTGCTCTCCCGCCGCCATCCGCGCGTCCGGGTGGAGCCGGACATCCTGTACGTCGAAGACGGCCCGGTGCTCAGCAGCGCCGGGGCCGCGGCCGGGATCGACGCCTGGCTGCACCTCATCCGGCTGGAGTACGGCGCCGCCACGGCCAACGCCCTGGCCAGGCGCCTGGTCGTACCGGCCCATCGCGCCGGCGGGCAGGCCCAGTACGTGGAGGCGCCCATGTCGGCGTCGCGGGCGCCGTACGAGCTGGCCGAGCTGCTCGAACGACGGCTCCAGCTCGCCGAGGAGCTGCTGGAGACCACCGATCTCAGCGTGGACGCCGTGGCCGTCCGCGTCGGGTTCGGCGGCGCCGACACCCTGCGCCACCACTTCGCGGCCCGCTGCGGCGTCGCCCCCGCCACCTACCGCCGCGCCTTCCGCCGGGACCCGTGACCGGTCACCCGGCCGGCGCGAAACACCGGCACAGCCGGAGCTGAAGCAGCGTTGAGCTCGACGGACACGACCGCGGAGGCAGCGGAACGGCCCCGGCTGGGTGCCGGTGTTGTCGTCGTCGGCCGAGGCGGCGCCGGCGGTGGTGGGTGGTTTGGACCAGCTGGTCATGGGGGGGCCTCCCACGCGGGCGGATGCCCGGGCGCTTCGCGGCCCGTGGTCATCCGGATGGACGCCAGAACCACCCCCGGACGATCGAGCCGGAGCCGCCCCTCGCCCGGGCGAACCAGCGGGAGCGGAACGGGTATCCCTCGAAGCGGCTCACCGGCCGGCCTCCGCGAGATGGGCGGCCAGGCGGGCCAGGCCCTCGGCGGTGCTCACCCGCGGCCGGTAGCCGAGGTCGCGGCGGGCGGCGGACAGGTCGAACCAGTGCGCGGTGGAAACCTGTTCCCCCAGGAACCGGGCCGGCGGTGGCTCGAAGGGCAGGCCGAGGGCCCGGGCGAGCGTACGGCCGTGCTCCAGGAGCGTGGCCGCCGCCTTCACCGGCCCGAGCGGCACCCGGCGCCTCACCGGCGGGTGCCCGGCGGCGGCCAGCAGGGCGTTCACCCACGTGCCGAAGGCGCAGGGCTCGTCCTGGGCGACGAAGTACGCGCGCCCGCTCAGCGGCGAACCGGCACGCAGCCGGTCCAGGGCGAGGAACCCGCTCGCCCCGGTGACCAGGACGTTCACCGGCGTCCCACCCGCGGCCGGCGGGAGGCCCAGGCGGCGAGGACGTGACGGCGGATCTTGCTGTTGTGCCGGGCGTCCATGGGAAATCCCGGATGGAACAGCACCTCCTGGATGCCGGAGCTGCGGGGGTGACGCGCGGCGTGTTCGAGGACGGCGGCCCGGACGTCGGCCCGCCGGGCGCCCGGCTCGCGCTCCACCACCAGGACCGGGCGCTGCGCGCCGGGCGGGCCGACGCCGACCAGGGCGGTCCCGCGCACGCCGGGCAGGGCCGCGAACAGCGGCTCGACGTGCTCGGTGCACAGGTCGCCGTCGCGGGTGCGGACGCGCTCGGACTTGCGGCCGGCGAACCAGAGCCTGCCGCGGCCGTCCAGGTAGCCCAGGTCGCCCATGCGGTGCCAGACCCGGTCACCGTCGGCGATCCTGGCCAGGGAGGTGGCGCGGGGATCGTCGAGGTAGGGGTCGCCGAGCGCCGGGGAGGCGACCAGGATCTCGCCCACCGTGCCGGCCGGCACGAGGAGCGCGTCGCTCCAGAGGCTGATCGCCCGGTCGGTGACGCCGATGACGCGTACCTGCACGCCCGCCACCGGGCGGCCCAGGCACGTGCCTGCCCCCGGGTGCTCGGCGGAGGCGGCGCGCAGGTCGGCGCCCTCGATCGCGGCCACCGGCAGGCACTCGGTGGCGCCGTAGACCGACAGCACCCGGGCTGCCCGGGGCAGGCAGCGGCGCACCCGCTCCAGGGTGGGCAGCGGCAGCGGGGCCCCCGCCACCGCGACGGTCTCCACCGTGTCGAGCACCACGCCCCGGGCCACACAGTGCCGGGCCAGCCGGTCCAGCAGCGCCGGGGCCGCGAACACGGTCGCCACGCGGTGGCGCAGGATGTCGGCGGCCAGGGCGGCGAAGTCGGCGCGGATCGGCCGCCGCGGGTCCACGTCGGGGATCACGGCGGTCGCTCCCAGGGCCGTGGCGCCCAGCGCGAACGGCAGGAACGTCGACAGGACGGGCACCCCCGGCCGGACGAGGCCAAGCCCGTCGAGCAGATCCAGTTGCGCGGCCAGATGGCGGTGCCGCAGCGGCACCCCCTTGGGCGGGCCGGTGGACCCGGAGGTGCAGGCGATCAGGGCGACATCGCCGGCCGCCGGCGTACGCGACGGCGGGCCGGTCGCGGGCCGTCCCGCTGGCGTACCCGGCGGCGGGCCGGTCGCGGGTCGTCCCGCCGGAAGCTCGGGGGCGCGGCGGCGGGCGGCGGCGCGCAGACCCGCGAGGGTGGGCCCCGGCCAGGACCGGCGCGGACCCACCGTGATGGTGACGCGGCTGCTGCGCCTGGCCCAGCCCAGCGCCAGCCGCGCCGCCTGGGCGAGCGGGACGCCGATGAACGCCTCGGGGGCGGCCCGCTCCAGGCAGCGCCGGACGGCGGCGTACGGCATCCCCGGATCGACCAGCACCGGCACGGCGCCCAGCCGGAGCAGCGCCAGCGCCAGCGCCACGAGCTCCACGCCGGGGTGCACCAGCAGCACGGTACGCATGCCGTGGCGCACCCCGGCCAGGGCCAGGGCGGCAGCGGTCTCCTCCACCACCCGGGCCATCCGCGCGCGGTGGACCGTCAGCGGCGCGCGGCCGCCGACGTGGCAGGCGACGGCGTCCGGCCGGTCATGGAGGTGCCGGTCGAGGCGGGCGATGAGCTCACTCGCCGCGACGCCGGCTCGCCCGGTCCCGCCGGGAACGCCCGGCGTCACCACTTGACCACGACGATGCCGGCGCTGAACCCGCTGGCCAGCCCGACCAGGGCGACCAGGTCGCCGCGCCGCACCCGCCCGGCCGCGACCGCCTGGGCGAGCTGGACGGGCAGCGTGGCGGCGACGAGGTTCCCGTGCTGGGCGATGGTGACGACGACCTTGTCCTGGGGGATCCCCACGTGGTCGCAGAACTTCCACAGCGCCGGCAGCGACGCCTGGTGCACGCAGACGGCCGCGAAATCGGTCCAGGCCAGGCCGAGTTCGGCGATGGTCTTGGCCAGCACGGTGAGGTCGGTCCGTTCGAGGCTGCGGGCGAGCTCGACGCCGTTGACCGTGAGCGGCTCGATGACCGGCCAGTCGGCCGCCGGGTCGGTGGTCATGTTCAGGGCCCGCACGGTGGCCGCTTCCCAGCCGGCCGGGTAGGCGGTGAACCGGTGGCCGAGCACCCCCGGCTCCACCGCGGCCTCCAGCAGCAGGGCGGCCCCGGCGTCGCCGACGGTGTAGGCGGCGGCGAAGGAGAAGAACTCCTTCGTTCCCGAGAGCGTCCACGGCATGAACGCGGTGGCCATCTCGCCGGAGCAGATCAGGACGCGCCGGTGCCGCCCGGCGGCGATGAGCGCGTCGGCGACCTGAATGGCGTTCAGCACGCTGTTGCAGGCGTTGCGCACGTCGAACGCCAGGCAGCCGGCGCCGAGCTTCGCCGCCACGATGGGCGCGGTCGCGGGCTCGATCAGGTCCATCGTCACGGCGGCGAAGATGATCAGGTCGAGGCCGTCCGCCCGCAGGCCCTGCTCGGCGAGCAGCTTCCGGGCGGCGTGGACGGCCAGGTCCGACGGTTTCTCGTGCGGCGCGGCGATGTGCCGCCGCCGCACCCCGCTGCCGGTGTGGATGACGCCCCGGGGCAGCTTCAGGGTGGGATTGCGCTCGGCGAGCCGGTCCTCCAGCTCCGCCGTGCTCATGGTGGCCTGCGGCAGGTGGGCGGCCACGCCGGCCAGCCGGGTGTGGACGGAGGTCATGGGGTGTCCTTGACGGCCTGGAGCCCGAGGTGCAGCAGCGCCGTACGGGTGATGTCGTTGATCGTCCCGGCGCCGCGGGCCAGCTCCATGGGCGGGATGTCCACGCCGAACTGGTGCCGTATGGACACGAGCAGGTCGGTGGCCATGAGCGAGTCCATGCCGTACTCGTCCAGCCGCCGGTCGGGGTCGAGGTCGGCGGCGGGGATGAGCAGCACGGTGGACAGCAGCGCGGTGAGGTGCTCGGCGACGTAGGCGTGCGTCTCCTCGCCGCTCATCGTCGCCAGCTTCGCCAGCAGGTCACCCGCGTCGAGGTCGCGGTCGGCGCCGGGCGGCAGCACCGCCGACAGCCACGGCCTGCGCAGGCCGGGCAGCAGCTGCCGCATGCGGGCCCAGTCGCAGCGGCCCACGGCCGCGACGTCGGCCTGCTCGGCGAGCATGTCGTCCACGGCGGCCAGCGCCTTGCCGGTGGCCAGGGAGTGGATGCCGAGCTTGGCCAGAGCTTCGGCCTGGGTGCCGTGGGCCAGGACGCCGGTGTCGGCGAGCGCGCCCAGGCAGACCGCCAGCGCCGGCCGGCCCCGCGCCCTGCGCCGGCGGGCCAGCGCCTCCAGGAACAGGTTGGCCGACACGTACGGCGCCTGGCCGATGTTGCCGATCGTGGTCAGTGACGAGTACAGGATGAACGCCTCCAGGGGCAGGCCGGCGGTGAGCTCGTCCAGGACCAGGGCGCCGGCGATCTTGGGGCGCAGCACGGCCCGGATCCGGTCGTCGGACAGGTCGGCCAGCGCGGCGTCGTCGAGGTGCATGGCGGCGTGCACGACCCCGCGTACCGGGTGGCCGTCGGCGTCCAGCTCGCGCAGGATCTCGCGCATGGCGTCGCGGTCGGCGGCGTCCGCGGCGTACGCGCGTGCCCGCGCCCCGAGTGCCTCCAGCTCCTCCAGCAGCGCGGGCGCCTCGGGGGTGTCCGCGCCGCGGCGGCCGACGAGCGCCAGGTGCCGGACCCCCGCGCGGGCGAGGTGACGGGCGGTGGCCGCGCCGAACCCGGTCAGCCCCCCGGTGATCAGGTACGTGCCGCCGGACCCGCGGGCCGGCGGGACCGGCCGCGTCCGCACCATGACCGGCTCGTCGCGCGGATCGAGGGAGACGACCACCTTCCCGATGTGCCGGGAGTGCCGCATCAGCGCGAAGGCGTCGGCGACGCGCTCGGCGGGGTACACCGTGTGCGGCAGCGGGCGCAGGCCGTCCAGGAGGGAGCCCGCCACCCTGCCTTCGGTGACCACGGCCGGGTTCTTCCACAGCAGCGTGCCGACGTCCACGCCGAAGAACGAGATGTTGTCGCCGAAGGGCCGCAACGGCAGGTGCCCGCCCTCGTAGATGTCGCGTTTGCCCAGCTCGACGAAGCGCCCGCCGTGCCCCAGGCACTCCAGGCCGCGGCTGATGGCCTCGCCCGCCAGCGAGTTCAGCACGACGTCCACGCCGCGGCCCCCGGTCAGCTCCCTGACCCGCTCGGCGAAGCGCATGCTGCGCGAGTCCAGCACGTGGCCGGCGCCGAGCGCGCGCAGCAGATCGCGCTTGGCGGGGCTCCCGGCGGTGGCGATCACGCGGGCGCCGGTCAGCCGGGCGTACTCCAGCGCGGCCAGCCCGACCCCGCCCGCGCCGCCGTGGACCAGCACGGTCTCCCCGGGCTTGAGGCGGGCGCAGTTGTGCAGCGCGTGGTAGACGGTGGAGCAGGCCATGGGCAGGGTGGCGGCCTGGGCGAACGTCATCCCGTCCGGGACGTGGCCGGCCACGCCCGCGTCGATCAGGGCGTGGCTGCCGAACCCGACGGGCCCCGGCGCCGCCACCCGGTCGCCGGGCCTGACCCGGGTGACCTCCGGCCCGACGGCGACGACGGTGCCGGCGCATTCCAGGCCCAGCTCGTGGCCGCCGAAGACGGCCTCGACCGCCTCGGCCGGCAGCAGGTTCACCACGAACATCACGTCGCGGTAGTTCAGCCCGATCGCGCGTACCTCGACCAGTGCCTGTCCAGGGCCTGGCGTGGGCACCTCCGTCCGTTCCCAGCCCAGCTTGTACGACAGGCCGGGGTCGGACACGGCCAGGCGGAAGGCGCCCGGCCCCGCGGAGCCCGTGGAGCCCGCGGGACCCGTGGGGCCGGTGGAGCCCGCGGACACCGGGACGGCGGGGGCGGCGGGGGCGGGCGTCACCACCAGGCGCGGCACGAAACGGCCCTGCCGGGTCAGCAGGAGCTCGTCCTCCACGCCGGGGGCCAGGAGCTCGGCCGTCAGCCGCGCCGCGTCGGCCTCGTCCTCGCCGGTCCGGTGCAGGCACAGCCGCCGCAGGTCGAGCCGGGGTTGCTCGTTGGCCAGCGAACGCGCGGTCCCCCAGGTGGCCGCGTCCTGCGGGTAGAGGGGTCCGCCTGCGGGGTCGGGTTCCGGGAGCGCGCCACTGGGCCGGCTGACCAGCCACAGGGTGGCCCGCGAGTCCGGGGGCAGTTCCTCGCAGGCCAGGGAGATCGCGCGCAGCAGGGCGGCCCGCCGGGTGACCTGCTCGACGATCGCCCCGGCCGCAGACCCGGGCGGCTCGGACGGCTCGGGCGGCCCGGACGGCTCGGACGGCTCGGGCGGCCCTGCGTCGCGCGCGTCCCCCAGGACGATCGCGAGCGTGACGCCGCCGGTCGACGCGTGTATCCGCGCGGCCCAGTCAGCCGGGTCGTCGCCGAAGGGCGCCACGCTCACGTGCGCGCCGTGGCTCTCCAGCGACGCGGCCAGCGCCGCGGGCAGAGCGTCCCGATCGTCCTCGGCGAGGACGATCCACGTGCCCGTGACGGCCGCGTCCTCCGTGCCCGTGACGGCCGCGTCCTCCGTGCCCGTGACGGCCGCGTCCTCCGTGCCCGTGACGGCCGCGTCCTCCGGCGCCCGCCCGGGACTCACCGCGACGGTGCCGGGGGCCGTGGCGAGCAGCACGGAGAAGGCATCGGCGTCAGGGTCGTCCTCCAGGCCCGCCTGCACGATGTCGGTGTAGCCGGTCGCGGCCAGCAACCGCGGCCATCGCCGCCTCGACAGCAGCGGCGAGACCGGCCGGACGCCGAAGTCGGCGAAGTCCCAGAACTCCGGCATCAGGCCGGCGAAGGGCAGCAGCGCTTCCACCCGGTGCGGTTCGGCGACCAGGAGCTTGCCGCCGGGCCCGAGCAGGGTGGCCAGCCCGCGCAGCGCGGCGGTCACGTCCCGGGCCAGGTGCACGCGACCGGCGGCCACCACCAGGTCGTACCCGCCCGCGATCTGCCCGGTCAGGTCGCCGTCCAGGTCGAGCAGGCCGTACTCGACGACATCCACGCCGGAGAAGCGTTGCCGGAGCTGGGCCAGCGCCGGCTCGGCGGCGTCGGTGACCGTGTAGCGGGTGCGGTCGGCGGGCAGGACCGGCAGCAGCGACGCGGTGGTGCCGCCCGTCCCCGCGCCCACCTCCAGAACGCGCAGCGGCCGGTCGGCGGGCCACCGCCGGACGATCTGCTCCACCAGCGCCCGGACGGCCCGGCCGGCGAACAGGCTGACCGGCCCGATGTCGCGCACCTGGTCCAGCAGCTCGGCGGCCCCGCCGGAGGCGAGCACGTCGGCCGCCGCCACCTCGCCGCTCAGCAGCCGGGGCAGATGCAGGCAGGCCCGCGCCGCCAGCGCCGTCTGCGCCGTGAACGGGGTTCCCGCGAGGAGGTCGCGCAGCGCTTCGGCCGGGTCCCCTCCGGGCGAGGTGATCTTCACCTCCTGCTCGCCGAGGCGTTCGAGCAGGCCGTGCCGTTCCAGGAGCGGCAGCGCCGCCCGCACCATGCGCCGGTGATGTGGCCGCGCGCAGGCGGCGAGCAGGTCATCGGTGGTGAGGACGCGCGCGTCGCGCCCCGTGGCGCCGGCCTCCTCATCCCGCCCGGCGTGGGCGGGCCGCACCAGCGCCGTGGCCAGCGCGCGGGCGAAGGACTCCTCCAGCCGTGCGGCGTAGTCGCCGTAACCGACGTCCCGCCAGGCCGCCCGCAGGGTGGCGAGCCGCTCGGCGGCCCCGGCCAGGAGCGTTTCCGGATCGGGCGCCGGCCACGCTCCCACCGGCTCGCCGGGCCGGGGCGCCGCCCGCAGCTCGACGTGGTACCGGCTGACCGGCGTGGCGTGGACACCCGGGATCCGGCGCAGCCTGACGCCCGTCAGCTCGGCCGCCACCCGGCCGGCGCCGTCGGCCACCGTGATGTCCCAGCAGACCTCCTCGAAGCCGCCGGACGTCTCGCGTACGTGAAGCAGGCCCTCCGGCTCCGGCCGGGACCACAGCCGGACCGCCCCGATCGCCGCGGGCATGTAGCCGGTGCCCGACCGCAGCGCCTCCACCAGCCGCACCACCCCCGCCTGCAACCCGCTGTCCAGCAGCACCGGATGGGCCTGGTAGCGCTCGTCGCGCTGCTGCGGGCAGGCGTAGGTGGCCAGGACCTCGGTCTCCGCCGTCCACAGACCGGTCAGGACCTGGAACTCCGGCCCCCACGCCATGCGCCCCTCGGCGGCCCGCGCGTAGTAGTCGGCCACGTCCACGGGCGTGGCGATGCGGGAGCGCAGTCCCGCCACGTCCAGCGGGGGCGGGGCCGGGCGCAGCAGCGTGCGTACCCGCGCCCGGGCGTGCTCGCGCGGATGGTGCCCGATCAGCGTGGTGCTGGCCACCGTGAGCAGGCCCGTCTCGGGCCACAGCGAGGTCTGTACGCACATCTGCTCCCCGCTCGGCGCCGGCACCGCCAGAGCGCGGGTGATGGCCACCTGGTCGACCTCGATCCCCTCGCCGGTCTCCGGCAGCGCCAGCCGGCCGGCGGCCAGGGCCATCTCCACGTAGCCGGTCGCGGGCATGACCGCCACCCCGCCTGTCCGGTGCTCGGTGATCCAGGGTGCCCGCACCTGGTTCAGCTCGCCGTACCAGGTGGGGGCGAGCGTCGGCAACCGCTGGCCGAGCAGCGGGTGCTGGATCGCCGGGTCACCGATCGTGCGCGCCCAGGAGAGCGGGGTGCCGATCCAGTGCCGCTGGCGCTGCCACGGGTAGGCCGGCAGCGTCCGCACCTGGCCGCGGCGCGGGAAGGAGCGATCCCAGTCGAGCTCGGCTCCGGCGGCGATGACCCGGGCGACCGCGCGCCGTACCGCACGCGCCCCCGGCGTCACCGCGTCGGGGGGCGCGTCCGCCGGCGGGTTCTGCTCGGGGCGCCGCAGCGTGGGGATGACAGCCGTCCGTACGCGGCCCGCGCCGGAGACCCGGCGCAGGTAGGACTGCAGCACCGGATGGGGCCCGACCTCCACCAGCACGTCGAACCCGTCGGCGAGCGCCCGCTTTGCCGCGTCCGCGAAACGCACCGGACGGCGTACGTTCTGCCACCAGTACCCCGCGTCCAGCTCCTCGCCGGTCAGGACGTCGCCCGTCACCGTGGACACCATCGGGATCCGCGCCCGCGACGGCCGCAGGCCCGCCAGCGCCGCGCACAACTCCTCGCGCGTGCCGTCCATGGCGCCGCTGTGGAAGGGATAGTTGACGTCCAGCTCGCGGAAGAACACCTTCCGCGCGGCCAGGCTCTCGCCCAGCAGGCGCAGCGACTCCTGGGGGCCGCTCACCGTGACGTCCCGGTCGGAGTTCACGGCCGCGATCTCCAGCAGCGGGTAGCCGGCCAGGGCCTGCACGGCCGCCGTCTCCGGCAACCCGACCGCGGCCATGCGGCCCTGCCCGCGGGTCGCCGCCTGCGCGCGGCCTCGTTCGGCGATCACCTGGGCCGCCTGGCCCAGCGACAGCGCTCCGCAGGCGTAGGCGGCGGCCACCTCGCCCACGCTGTGGCCCAGCACCGCGCCCGGCCGCACGCCCGCCGCGGCGAGCATCTCCACCAGGCCGGCCTGGACGGTGAACAGCAGGGGCTGAGCGATGTCGGTCTCCGACAGCCTCCACTGCTCCGGCGGCGAGGCCAGCTCCTTCGACACCGACCAGCCCAGCCTGGGCGTCAGCTCGGCGTCCAGCTCCTCGACGACCGCCTGGAAGGTCGCGTCGGCCAGCAGGTCGGCGCCCATCCCCGCCCACTGCGACCCGTTGCCGCAGAACACCAGCGCCACCCGGCCGTGGGCCACCACCTCGCCGGTCACCGCCCCTGGCACCTCGGCGGCGGGGACCGCGGGAGGCTCGCCCCGCGGCGCCGGCCGTTCTCCGGTGCCGGTGCTCAGGCCGGACAGGGCGGCGGCGGCCTCGGCGGCGGACGGGGCCAGCACCACGGCGCGATGCGGGTGAAGAGCGCGCCGCCGGGTGGCCGTGTAGGCCACGTGGTAGAAGTCGTGCTCGTCCACGGAGTCCAGGTGCCCGGCGGCGCGGGCCACGGCCTCGGTCAGCGCCGCCGGGCTGCGCGCCGAGACCACGAACGGCAGCTCACCCGCCGCCTGGGGGGCGGGGCTCTCCCCGGGCCCGGCGGCGAGGGCCACGTGGACGTTCGCGCCGCCGAACCCGAAGGAGTTCACTCCCACCACGGCCCGCCCGTTCACCTCGGGCAGCTCCCGGGCCCGGGTCACGACGCTCAGCCCGAGCCCGTCGAAGTCGATGTCCGGATTGAGCGACGCGGCGTGCAGCGAGGGCGGGATCGTCCGGTGCCGCAGCACCAGCAGGGCCTTGAACAGCCCCGGCATGCCGGAGGCCGGCTCCAGGTGCCCGAGGTTGGTCTTGACCGACCCGATCGGCAGCCTGCCGGCCCGGCGCATGCCCAGCGCCCGCCCCAGTGCCCGGCATTCGGCCGGGTCGCCCACCTGCGTGCCGGTGCCGTGCGCCTCCACGTACACCACCTCGTCCGGGCTGACGCCGCACGAGTCGTACACCTGCCGCAGCAGCGCCTCCTGCGCCCCGGCGTTGGGCAGCGCGAGCCCCACCGTGCGGCCGTCGTTGTTGGCGGCGGCACCCACGATCACGCCGTGCACCCGGTCGCCGTCGGCGAGCGCGTCGGCCAGCCGCTTGAGCACGACCACGCCGCCGCCCTCGGCCCGGACGAACCCGTCGGCGTCGGCGGAGAAGGCCCGGCACCGGCCCGTCGGCGACAACATCGACGCCTGGCTGAACCCGATGAAGCCCATGGGGCCGAGCAGCACGTTGATCCCGCCGGCCAGCGCCGTCCGGCAGGACCCGTCGATCAGCACCCGGCAGGCCCGCTCGACCGCCTGCAGCGCGGACGAGCACGCGGTGTCGATGGACATGCTCGGCCCGCGCAGGTCGAAGGCGTGCGACAGCCGGTTGGCCACGATCGACAGCGTGGACCCCGACATCGTGTACGGGCCGACCGCGCCGGGTTCCATCGCCTGCAACGCCCCGTACGAGGGATCGGACACGCCGACGAACACCCCGGTGTCGCTGCCGGCCAGGCGCGCCGGGTCGATGCCGGCGTCGTCGAGGGCCTCGGCCGCCATCTCCAGCATCAGCCGCTGCTGGGGGTCCATCGCGACGGCCTCCTTCGGCGAGATCCCGAAGTAGGCGGCGTCGAAGGTGGCGACGTCGTCGAGGAAGCCGCCCGCGCGGGTGTAGCTGCGGTTCAGCCTCGGGATGCTCTCATCGACGTACCGGTCGGTCTCGAACCGGTCGGGCGGCACCGTGCCGACGAGGTCGTCACCGCGCATCAAGGCGCTCCACAGCGCCTCCAGGCTCATGATGCCGCCGGGGAGCCGGCAACCCGTGCCCACGATGGCCACGGATCGCCCGGGCCAGTCACGGCCCGCCTCTCCCGCTGCGACCTGCCGGTGGTCCGCCTCACCATCACGCATGCTGTCGCCTCTCGGTTGGTCCTTCCTTCACGCAACCATAGCTTTGAGTAACGTTGGAGCTACTATGGGCTACCACGGGTGGAAAGGAAGCCTCCTCCCGAGGTAAGGCGGCCTGGTGGGAGAGGTGAGACAAGCACGGAAACGGACAGCACGGAAACGGACAGCACGGAAGCGGACGCCGCGGACCCGGCCTCGGGCCGCCCTCCTACCGGGGCCCTCGCGGCATCCACGCGCATCCCAGCGACGCGCCCCCGATGGCCAGAAGCGAGCCCACCAGGAAGCCGCCCAGGTTCGACAGCACGAACGCCGAGAGCGCCGCCGTGACGGCCAGCACCGCGAGGACGAAGCGCTGCTCGGGCACGAACCACAACCCCGCGCCCAAGGCGGCGAGGAAGAACCCCAGCAAGAAACCTGCGTAACCGCCCGTGCCGGTGTGGACGACCACCCCCGTGCCGATCACCGGCACCAACGCGATCTCGGCTCCGGAGGCGACCAGCAGGCACCCGGCCCAGAACGGCCGCCGCCCCGTCCAGGCCGCCGCCGCGCCGCATGCCCCGGTCAGCAGCCGCCCAGCGCTCAGAAACACGGCCGGACGTCCTGGCCGATCGTCACGCTCAAACCGTCCACCAGGAACGACCCTCCCATCACCATCCAGGCGTCCGCGGTGACGTCCCGCGCGGAGAACGTCAGCACGTCCACGCCGTAGTCGCCCCGCCTGCCTTTCTGGACGTTTCCGGCGCCCGGCGTTCCGGCGTCACGATTGAGGACGACCGAGCCGAGGTCCACGTCGGCGCTCAAGGAGGTGGCCGAGATGTCCAGCTCGCTGATCCGTGACGGCTTCTCGCGATCCCGCGTGCCGAGCCGCACCGTGAACGGCCCCATCGGGGTGTCCACCTCGGCCGACTGGCACAACCCGTACACCTGCGCGGTGCGCAAGGACAGCCGCACCACCACGTGCCGGCGCCCGTCCACCGACCGCACGACGCCGGGAACCATCCCGACACCCCGCCCCGACAGCTTGGCGGCCGACACCTTCATCCGCCGCCCGGACACCGCGAACGAAGCCGGCACCGCGCCCTGCGCCATCCCGACCGCCAGGACGGCCAGCGCGGCGAGCGAGGGCGCCAGCACCGACCAGAACCGCTTCCACCTCATGCGACCCACGCCACCTTCGCTCCGTGGCCCAACCATAACGCAAAGTAACGGCAATAGTGCTACCAAGGTAGGGGAACGGGCGGGCGGGCCGCAGGGATCCGCGGGCGGACGGCATCCCCCGTGATTCCCGCTTCGACTTCGCTTGGCCGGCCGGCTTCCCTCGCCTTGTGCGTCGGTGTCCGAGACGATCTTGCCGTCGCGGACGGTGAGGTGATCGGCCGCACGCCGGGTTCCGAGGAGCGCGGTCTCCCTCTCGTGCATGGCCGGCGCCTGCTCGTCGTCGCCGAGGACGGCACGTGCGAACCGCCCATCGACTCCGGTACGCC
The DNA here is from genome assembly GCF_040802095.1 of Nonomuraea sp. NPDC050783. Taxonomy (NCBI): domain Bacteria; kingdom Bacillati; phylum Actinomycetota; class Actinomycetes; order Streptosporangiales; family Streptosporangiaceae; genus Nonomuraea; species Nonomuraea sp. NPDC050783. The sequence continues at coordinate 144,181 of NZ_JBFAHK010000005.1, read as the reverse complement.
TTCGGCACCCTCGACACGCACCCGCGGGCGACGGCTGCGGGAGCCGGAGGCGTGGTCATGGTGATACCTCGCGTCTCAGGAGGAACGGGACGGGCTGGCGTCGGGCATGGCGTCGGGGTGGCCGGTCGTGTCCCGCCGGGGCTGCCGCAGCAGGATGAGGGCGGCTACCAGGCCCAGTACGGCGAGGACGGCGCCGGTGGCGAAGGCGGACCGGTAGGCCGCGGTCAGCACGGCCGCGGTCGGTCCGGCCGAGCCCGCGTCGCCGACGCGGGCGAGCGCCACCGAGGTCATGACGGAGATGCCCAAGGCTCCGCCGACCTGCCAGGCGGTGTTGCTGAGGCCCGCGGCCACCCCGGCGTCGTCTTCGCCGACGCTGGTCAGCGACGCGATGGTGCCGGCGACGAAGCCGGCGCCGAGACCAGGAGCGAAGATCAGCAAGCCCCAGAAGATATCGTCGACGTAGGTGCCCGGGTAGGAGACCCGCGCCAGGAGCAGCAGGCCGACCGCGGCGAGGCCCAGGCTGATCGCCGCGATCGGGCGAGGCCCCTGGCGATTGGCCACGGCTTCGGCGATGAATGATGCCGCTGCGGCCACGATGGCCATGACCGCCGTCATGAGCCCGTACTGGATCGCGTTGTAGCCGAGGACCTGCTGGGCGTAGGCGGTCAGGGTGAACGACATGCCGTACACGCTCATGGCGATGACCAGCAGGGTGAGATTGCCGCCGAGGAGGACCCGCGTGCGGAACAGGCGCAGCGGCACCAGCGGCGCGCGCGATCGCGACTCGATCACCAAGAACAGGATGGCGAGGACGAGCGCGGCGGCCAGCGGGCCCAGCGTGCCCGCGCCGCCCAGGCCGTTCTCCGGCACCTCGACGATCACGTAGACGGCGAGGACGAGCGCGGCCGTGATCGTCACCGCTCCGCCGATGTCGAACGTGCGCCGGCCGGCGTTCGCCTCGTCCCGGTGCAGGAGGAGCGGGCTCAGCACCACGAGCGCGAGGCCGACCGGAACATTGATGAAGAAAATCCATTTCCAGCCCAGCCCGTTCGTGAGCGGCCCGCCGACGAGCGAGCCCGCGGTGCCGCCGAGGCCGCCGACCGCACCCCAGATCGCCAGGGCCTTGTTGCGCTCGGCGCCCTCGCTGAACGAGGTCATCACCAGGGAGAGCGCCGTAGGGCTCATGATCGCGGCGGAAAGGCCCTGGATCGCCCGTGCCGCGATGAGGACCTCGGGTCTCCAGGCCAGACCGCACCCCAGCGAGGAAACGGCGAACAGCGCGGCCCCGACCATGAAGACCCGCCGCCGGCCCAGAAGGTCGCCCACCCTGCCGCACAGCAGGAGCAGGCCGCCGAACACCAGGCCGTAGCCGGTCATGACCCATTGCCCGCTGTCGCCGTCGAGGCCGAGGTCGGCGGAGATGGCCGGCATCGCGACGAACACGATGGTGCCGTCCAGGATCACCATGAACGCCGCCGTACAGAGCATGGCCAGCGCGTACCAGCGGCGGCCGTCGGGGAGAGGGGGAGACATGTCAGCTCCAGTTGTTAATACGAAGTGAGTACTTTTTTTAGACAAGCACGCTCTCTTGTGTCAAGTGGGCAGGGGTAAGATGTCCGTATGGCGAGAAGGCGGAGCTACGGCCAGTACTGCGGCCTGACCCATGCGCTGGAGCTCGTCGGCGAGCGTTGGGCGCTGCTGATCGTGCGCGACCTCATCAGGGGCCCCAAGCGCTTCACCGACCTGCGCCAGGGGCTGCCGCGCATTCCCACCAACGTGTTGTCCGCCCGGCTCAAGGAGCTCGAAGAGGCCGGCATCGTCCTGCGCCGCACCCTGCCGCGTCCGGCGGCCTCGGTCGTCTACGAGCTGACCGAGTACGGCCGCGGCCTGGAGGACATCGTCATCCGCCTGGGCCGCTGGGGAGCCCGATCGCTCGGAGATCCCGGCCCTGACGACATCGTCACCACCGACGGAGAGCTCCTGGCGCTGCGTACCTGCTTCAACCCCGAGGCCGCCCGCGGCGTGCACGACGGATGGGAGCTCCGGATCGAGGACGTCGTCGTCCACGCCATCGTCGACGACGGGGCGCTCACCCTGGGCGAGGGGCCACTCCCGCGGCCCGGTCTGGTCATGGACATCAAAAAGGTCGCCGTCATGAAGCCCCTGCTGAGCGGCGAGACCAGCCCGGACGAGGCGGTGGCGGAAGGAGCCATCCACCTCATCGGCGACGCTGGACGACTCGACACCTTCGTCAAGGTCTTCGCCGTCACCCCCGTTCCCGCCGCCGAGGCGGTGTGACCCGGCGCGGACGGAGCCGGCCGTCCCGGGGGTCGTACGCCGCCGGCCGCTCGCCCGAGCCTGAGGGAAGCCTCGCCTTCACGGTCGTCCAGGGCCGTGCTCGCGGTACAGCGTCTCCAGGAGGTGGCGAACGGCGGGGGTGGGCGGGCCCGGGAGGACGGCCAGCGACGTGGTCAGCGTGGGCTCGGCGAGCGGGCGGATGGCGACCCTGGGTATCTCCGGCAGGCCGGTGACCTCGTAGAAGATCGTCCAGGACGGCGCGCCGACACCGATGTCCGCGAGGGTCTCCTGGAACGTGGTGAACGGCGGCCCGGGCGGCGGGGCGATCCCCGCGGCCCGGAAGGCGTCGGTGACCAGGTCGTGGAAGGGCGGGTTGTCCTCGCGCGCGGCCAGCCGGACGGGCAGGTCGGCCAGGTCTTCGAGCTTGAGCTCGGCGGAGCGGGCCAGGGGGTGGCCGGCGGGCAGGGCCACGTACAGGGGGTCCGTCCAGATCGGGAGGAGCTCCAGGCCCGGCGCGTGGGAGAGCGCGCGCACCAGTGCCGCGTCCAGCTCGCCGGAGCGTACGGCGGAAAGGCGGTCGGGCAGGGGAAGGCGCCGCGGCCGGACCTGGAGGCGCGGTGCGAGGGCGGCCAGCTCGTTGACGACGTGGTAGATCCGGTTACCCGGTCCTTGCACGATGCCGAGACGCAGAACGCCGTCCGCGCCCGCGCGGATGTCGGCGGCGACCTGCCTGGCGCGGTGCGCGGCGTCCAGGACGGCGCGCGCCTCGGGCAGCAGGCGTTCTCCCGCGCCGGACAGCCGCACGCGGCGGGTCGAACGCTCGAACAGCGGCACGCCGAGCTCGCGTTCGAGCCGGCGGATCTGCCGGCTCACCGCGGACTGCACGATGCTGAGCCGCTCGGCCGCGCGGCCGAAGCCGCCCTCCTCGGCGACCGCCACGAAGTACGCGAGCTGCCGCAGCTCCACCCGATACCTCGATTCATCCCGATCGGCGACGGTTGCCGGTCACAACCGCTTCCGATTCGCGGCTTGTTCCCGGGCGGCGGGTCAGAGCCCCGCGCCGCCGGTCGCGTCGATGACGCGGCCGGTCACCCAGCGGGCGTCGTCCGAGGCCAGGAAGGCGACGATGCCGGCGATGTCCTCCGGCTCGCCGACCCTGCCGAGCGCGGCGAGGGACGCCGCGTGGGCGCGGGCGCCGGCGTCGCCGCGCAGCCAGCTCGCGTTGATGTCGGTGTCGACGATGCCGGGCGCGACGGAGTTGGCGGTGATGCCGCGCGGGCCGAGAGCCTTGGCCAGGTTGAGGGTGAAGGTGTCGAGCGCGCCCTTGGTGGAGCCGTAGGCGATCGCGTCGGGCATGGACAGGCGGGCCGCGCCGCTGGAGATGTTGATGATCCGGCCGTGGTCGCGCAGCCGCTTCAGCCCTTCCTGGACGATGAAGAACGGCGCGCGCACGTTCACCGCGAAGACCCGGTCGAACGTGTCCTCGGTGACGGTCGCGATGTCACCGGGGGCGCCGATGCCGGCGTTGTTCACGATGATGTCCACGTGGTCGGCGTGCGCGTCGAAGGCCGTCCACAGCTCGGCGGCGTCTCCGTGGCGGCCCAGCTCGGCGCGGACGGCGAAGGCGTCGCCTCCGATGCGCGCGACGACCTCCTTGGCCGCCTCCTCGTCGCGGCCGTAAGCCACCGCGACGGTCGCGCCGTCGCGGCCGAGACGTTCGGCGATCGCGCGGCCGATGCCGCGGCTTCCGCCGGTGACCAGCGCGATCTTGCCGGTGAGCGTGCCCATGATCCGACTCCTTTTTTGAACGATTGCTCAAGAAAGGAGGTTAGCACAACTTTTTGAGTGAACGCTCTAGAATGTGGTCGTGAGCGAGACGGGGACACGGCGAGGACGGCCGCGCGCGTTCGACCGGGACGCGGTGGTGGAGCGGGCCGCGCGGCTGTTCTGGGAACGCGGTTACGAGGCCACCTCGGTCGGCGAGCTGACCGAGGTGATGGGCATCCGGCCGGGCAGCCTGTACGCGACGTTCGGCGACAAGAAAGCGCTGTTCAAGGAGGTCGTGGCCGCCTACGGGCGGACGCCGGTGGGCGGGTTCATGGGCCGGGCGCTGGAGGAGGAGCCCACCGCGTACGGGGCGTTCTCCCGGATACTCCGGGAAGCGGCCGAGATCTACCCCGACCCGGCCCATCCGGCCGGTTGCCTGGTGATGTCCGCGGCGGCCAATGTGACCGTCCAGGACACCGACGTGGCCGCCCACCTCAGGGAGATCCGCGAGACGGGGTTCGCGATCTTCGTGGAGCGGCTGGAGGCCGCGCGGAAGAACGGGGAGCTTCCGCCCGGCTCCGACCCGCGGGCGCTGGCCGCCTACTTCGCGGCCGTGCTGCGCGGCATGTCCGAGCGGGCCAGGGACGGGGCCGGCGCCACCGAGCTCGGATCGGTCGCGGAGCTGGCCCTCGCCGCCTGGCCCGGGCCGAGGTCGTAGCAGGGCGGCGGCCAGGGCCGTGGCGGTCAGGGCTGTGGCGGCTCAGGAGGGGTGCCGGCTCAGGAGGGGTGCCGGCTCAGGAGGGTCGCCGGCTCAGGAAAGGCCGGACGCCAGGTAGGAGGCGGCCATGTCCTTGTCCCCGTGTCCGGAACGAGCGGCCCGCTCGAAGCGCCGCAACCCGGCCACGGTGACGTCGACCTCGACGCCCGCCTGCGCGGCCGCCTCGGCCAGCAGGCGGGAGTCCTTGATCGAGTTGTTCACCGAGAAGGACGGGGCGTACTCCCCCGAGAGGATCGCGGAGGCCTTGCTCCGGAAGAACGCGCTGTCCAGCGGGCCACCCGTCACCACGTCAAGGACCAGGCGCGGGTCCACGCCCAGAGCCCCGGCGAGCGCCAGGCTCTCGGCCGTCCCGTGGGTGATCGCGAAGACGAGGCTGTTCAGCGCCAGCTTGAGGCGACTGGCCGCGGTGGGCTCCGTGGAGATCCAGACGGTCCTGCCGCCGATGACGTCGAAAACGGCCTGCACGTCCTGCCGCCCGCTCTCCGGACCGGCTGCGAGGATCACCAGCCGGCCGTCCTCGGCAGGCTGCTTCGTGCCCTGGACGGGGGCGTCGTAGAAGACCAAGCCGTGCTGCCGGGCGAAGGCGGCCAGCTCCTCGGCCGGGCCCACCCCGACCGTGCTGAGCTGGGCCCAGATCATGCCCTTCGCGAGCCCCGGCGCGGCTGCCTCCATCACCTCCAGCACGGCGGGCCCGTCCGTCAGGACGGTCACCACGAGATCGGCGCCGCTCACCGCGGCGGCCGGGGTGTCGAACACCTTGACCCCCTCGGCGGCGAGGGGCTCGGCCTTCGCCCGCGTGCGGTTCCACACGTTCACGGTGAAGTGCCTGCTCAGGTTCCTCGCCACCGGTGCGCCAATGATCCCGGTGCCGAGCACGGCGAGGGTCCTGCGATCGGTCGATGTCAAAGGGGGCCTCCTCAAGGGTGAAGACGAGCGTTCTCACAGGATGCGCAGGGTGGTCTCGACGATGTCGGTCATCGCCGGGGCGTCCGCGCTCTTGCCCAGCACGCGCAGCCCGTACATGGCGTTGAGCAGGTAGCGCCCAAGGCTTTCCGCCGGACGGCCGGGGGCGATCTCGCCGTCGCGCTGGGCTCGCTCGACGGCCCGGGTGAAGGCGTCCTCCATCCGGCCGAAGACGCGGCGGACGGCGGCGGTCGCGGCGGGGTCGCGGCCGGCCAGCTCCAGGGCGGTGTTGACGGCGAGGCAGCCACGGCGCGCGGAATCGTCACGCGCCTCCTCCTCGACGACGGTCATCAGGACCCGCCGGACGCGCTCGCGGATCGGGCCGTCGCCCTCCAGCACGGCGACCTGCCGCGTCGTCCATTCCTCGTCGTAGCGGCGCAGCACCTCCAGGAACAACGCGTGCTTGTCGGCGAAGGCGTTGTAGAGGCTGCCTCGCCCGAGCCCGGTGTGCTCGACCAGGTCCTGGGCGGAGGTCGCGGTGTATCCCTTGGTCCAGAACGCTTCCATGGCGGCGTCGAGAACCCGATCGGGATCGAAGCCTTTGGATCTGGGCATGCGCCGACCCTAGCACGTTCTGGAACGATCGTTAAAATATATTCGCCTGCCTGCACATACCTCGTACGGAGAGCCGCCGAGAGGCGGAGCGCGTGCGGGCCGCGCAACCGATTTCTTCCGCCCCGGTGGCCGGCCTCATGTGCCGGGTGAGCGCGCGGCCGACAGGCTGATGCTGATCATCTTGCGCAGGTATGCCTCGTCCGGAAGGGGCATGTGGACGACGAAACGATGGAAGATCACCCCGTACAACTGGTCCATGATCACCTCGGGATCGGCGTCGGGGGACAGTTGGCCCTGCTCGACGGCCTTGCGCAGCCGTTCCTTGAACTGGTGAATTCGTGGGCTGATCCACGCCTGGTGCATCTGCTCGGCCAGGGCCGGATCCTGGAGCGACTCGGTGTAGACGCCGACGAAGATCGAGCGGGTCCGCGGCGCCGTGATCTGGTCCAGGATGCTGATCAGCTGGCTGAGCAGATCGGCGGCCAGGTCGCCGGTGTCAGGAAAGGCGGTCTCGCCGGCCGAGGCGTCCTGGGCGGCTTCCAGGATGACCGCGCCCTTGGACGGCCACCAGCGATAGATCGTTTTCTTGCTCACGCCCGCTCGGGCGGCGATGCCTTCGATCGTCACGTTCGCATATCCCTGCTCGACGCAGAGCTCGAGCGCGGCGTCCAGGGTGGCACGGCGGCTTTTCTCGCTGCGGCGCTGGGGATTCGGCGGCTTGGTCATGGATGCAGTTTAAAGGAAACGGAACGTAGCGTGTTGCTTTGAAGGCGGCCAGGGTCTACTCTCCCGGAGAGACACGCAACGTGTCGTTTCCCCATCTGTGATCGCGGAGGATGATCGATGCCCCAATTCGGCGTCCAAGTCATCGGCCAGACCGAGAAAGCGCTCAACGCCATCCTGGTCAGGGAGCTGGAAGAGACGGAATCACCGAGTTGAGTACGGCGAACCTGGTGGCCGGCGAGTACGGCAACGCCGCCTCGTCGCGCGATCGGGTGCGGCCAGTCCGGTCAGCCGGGCGCCCAGGGCTTCGGGCCGCTGCCGGTAACCCGTGAGGTCTTGTACGCGTCCTGCCGACGACCGGGACGGGCAACCAAGCGACGTCCTTCTGAAGACACATGACTGACATGGTTGGAGTTAAGATCATGATTAAGCCGTTCCGTATCCACGTGCCCCAGGCAGACCTCGACGATCTGACCGACCGGCTCTCCCGCACCCGCTGGCCCAACGAGGTCGCCGACGCCGGGTGGGATTACGGCTTCCCGCTGTCGCGGCTCAAGGAACTCGCCGAACACTGGCGCACCGGCTACGACTGGCGTGAGCACGAGGCCAAGCTCAACGAGCTCCCGCACTTCACGACCGAGATCGAGGGCCAGAACATCCACTTCGTCCATGTGCGGTCCGCGAAACCGGACGCGCTCCCGCTGATCCTCACCCACGGCTGGCCCGGCTCGTTCCTGGAATTCCTCGACGTGATCGAGCCGCTGTCGCGCGACTTCCACGTGGTGATCCCGTCCATCCCTGGGTACGGCTTCTCCGGGCCGACGCACGAGCGCGGCTGGGACGTCGTCCGGATCGCCCGGGCCTGGGCCGAGCTGATGCGCCGGCTGGGGTACGACCGCTACGGCGCGCAGGGCGGCGACTTCGGCTCGGGCATCTCAATGGCGCTCGGCGCGGTCGCGCCCGAGCGGGTCGTCGGGGTGCACGTCAACTTCCTGCCGACCCGGCCGATCCCGGACGCCGACATCGAGCTGTCCGCGACGGACGAGGCCCGGCTGGAGAAGGTCAGACAGCTGATCGCGAACCGGCCGCCGTTCCAGGCTCTGCAGGCCCTCACCCCCCAGACCATCGGCTACGCGCTGACCGACTCACCGGTCGGCCAGTTGGTCTGGATCGCCGAGCGCTTCGCTCAGTGGACCGATCCGCGCTGGCCCATCAGTGACGAGCGGATGCTCACCAACATCTCGCTGTACTGGCTGACCGCCACCGCGGCCTCCTCGGCGCGGCTGCACCACGACGCCCCGCGGCGGACCGAGCCGTGCCCGGTGCCGGTCGGCGTGGCGGTGTTCCCGCACGACATCACGCAGCCGGTGCGACCGCTGGCCGAGCGGCTGTACGACATCAGGCACTGGTCGGAGTTCGAGCGCGGCGGCCACTTCGCCGCGATGGAAGTCCCGGAGCTGCTCTCCGAGGATGTCCGGGACTTCTTTCTCACATGCCTCAAGGACGATCACAGGGCCACCGCCCGCTAGCGAGCTGGCCCGCCGAACTGGAGCGACGTCACTGGGAACGCGGCAACTTCGGCTCACCTAAGGTAAAGATCATGGCAGATGACCCCGTTGTGAATCAGTGTGACTGCGGTGCGATCGCCGGCCCCCTGGGTGCATGCGTGGACTATTACCACGCGGTCCTCTCTGAGGAGCAGACCGATCCTCAGATGTACAGGTGGCACGCGCCTGTGGTCTGTGCGTATCTCCTGCAGCATCCTTCCAGGGCTGACGAGAGGTACCTTGACGGCCAGTTCCGCCAGTTGCAGTTGTACCTGGACAAGGGTCTTGACGCGCTGCTTCGCGTAGCGGCTCATCAGGTGGCGCGGAACAAGCATGGGGTGCGGTCGAGCTACGACATGGCGCCCCTGGCCACCTACGAACCACTCCCGCAGGGCGGACCTCCCCGGCACTTCCGCGCCACGTTCTGCGGGTTGCCGTTCAGGGACGGCAGCTTCGTGGCCGATGGTCATCCGGCCTACGGACACGCGATCGAGGCCATCGCCGAGGCGACCGTGGAGTCCTGGAGAGCTGTCCGGAGCTGATGCTCAAGGGCGGCGCATCGGGACCGGCCTCATCCCGGTGACGGCCGTCACCGCCCTCCGGCGGGACGGTGGCCGTCCCCATGCCGGCGACTGCCGCGCTCCCGTCCATCGCCCCCGATTCATCTCGATCGGTGATGAATGCGGGTGACAACCGGTTCTGGCCGGCGGCCGCTCCCCGGGACTGCAATGGATGCCGATCCTGGAAGGAGCTGATCGATGACTGTCACCCCATCGCAGTCCCTGGTCGTCGCCGCGGAGGACGCGGAGGTCGTCGGCCTGCCTGCGGGCGGAGCGTTCACCTTGCTCGCCGACGCGAGCGACACCGCCGGCACGCTCGGCGTCAACCGGCTCACGCTGGGGCGGGGACGCGACGGCGCCAAGCCGCATCACCACGCGCGCTCCACGGAAGTGTTCTACGTCCTGGACGGTGAGCTGGAATTCCTCCTCGGGGAGGAGGTGGTGACCGTCTCCAAGGGCGGGCTGGTCGTCGTGCCGCCACGCGTGCCGCACGCGTTCGGCGCGGTGCCGGGCGCGGAGGCGGATCTGCTGGCCATGCTGACCCCGGGCGTCGATCGTTTCGGATATTTCCGGCAGTTGGCGCGCGTGCAGCACGGCCTGGAGCCCTTCGACAACCTCCTGCCCGAGCAGGAGCGTTACGACGTGCACTTCGTGGACGCCGCCGGCTGGCTGTCGATGCGGGCCGCCCGATGACCGCCGCCCTTGTCGCCGGAGCCGTGACGCCGGGTGAGCGGCCCGGCCCGCTGTCGACGGCTGTGCGGCTCGGCGGACTGTTCGGCCCGTCGGTGTTCGGCGTCACGGCCGCCGCCGTGGCGCTGCCCGACGTGGCCGTCGCGTTGCGGGCCGGGGCCGCGGAGGTCGCCTGGGTCCTCACCGCGCACGCGCTGGCGCTCGGTGTCGGCACGGCCGTCTTCGGACGCCTGGCGGACTCCCGGGGGGTACGCGTCGCGCTGCTGATCGCGTCGCTGATGCTCGCCGCCGGCGCGCTGGTGTGCGTGGTGGCGCCCTCCCTCGGAGTCCTGGTCGCCGGACGGCTGTTGCTGGCGGCCGGCTCCGGAGGCGCGACAGCGGTCAGCGCCGCCCTGCTGGCGAACATGGAAGGCGGGCGACGCCTGCGGGTGCTCGCCGGGTACGGCATGGTGATGGCGGTCTTCGCGTCCGTCGCCACGCTGCTCGGCGGCATGGTGACCACCTGGGTGAGCTGGCGGGTCACCCTGGTGCTGCCGGCGCTGTCCGTACTGGCCGTCCCTTCCTGCCTCCGGCTGGCCGTACGGCCGGGGTCGCGCCGCCCGATCGACCTCACCGGAGCCGCGGCGCTGACCGTGGGCGTGAGCACCCTGCTCGTGCTCATCCAGTCCAGGACGCTCGATCTCGGTGGGCCCGTCGTCGCGGCGCTCGCGGCGGGGTTCGTGCTGGCCGCCGGCGCGCTGGCCTGGCGGGTGGTCCGGCGGCCGGACGGCTTCGTCCCGCGCGCGGTCGTCGGTCGGCCGGCCTATCGGATCGAGTCCGCGATCGGCGCCGGGGTCTTCGGCGGCCTCTTCGCCGCCATGTACGCGATCCCGCAGATCCTGGCCGGCTCGTACGGGTGGAGCGTCCTCGGCATCGGTACCGCGTTGCTGCCCGGCGCCGCGGTCGGCGCGGTGCTGTCGCGCCGAGCCGGTCTGCTCGGCACGCGCAACGGCCGCCTGGTGCTGGCCGCCACCGCGCTGGCGGCGGCCGTCGCCCTGATCGTCACCGCGACGGGCCAGGGTGGTCCCTGGCCGGCGGTGCTCGCGGCCTCGCTGTGCCTCGCCGCGTTCGCCGTCGCCCAGGTGGTGATCATCGCAGCCCTGCCGGCAGGGCTGCCGCTTCACCTGCGCGGCGCGGGGATGGGCCTGCTCAACCTGACGTTCTTCGTCGCCGGCGGGGTGGGCGCGGCCGTCACCGGGGCGGCGGCGACGCTGATCGGCACGGCCCGCACGCCGGCGCTCGTCGCGCTCTTCCCCCTGTCCGCCGCCGTCGTGGCCGTCGTCACCCGGCCTCGGGCGGCGGGCGAGAGGTGACGAGCAGGGACCAACCGCCCGGAGCCGGCCGGTGGTACTGCCTCGAACACCGCTGCAAAGGGCCGTCGATCGCGGATCAGCGCGGTCCGGGCCCGCGCATGGGACGCAGGAGGAGCCAGGCGGAGGACAGGATCGCGGCGGCGGTCCACAGGGTGGCGTCGACCCCGGCGAACTGGCCGAGCGCGCCACCCGCACCCGCCCCGATCGCGAGCGCGCCGGTGAACAGGAAGCGCATGGTCGCGGTCATCCGGCCGAGGAGATGCCCGGGGGTGACGCGGGTACGGTAGCTGACCTTGAGGACGTTGCCGGCGCCCGACTTGGACATGGTGAGCGCCCATGCCGCGCCCGCCACCCAGACGGATTCGTCCACGAGGGGGAGCAGCAGCGCGCAAGGGGCGACGGCGCCGCTCCACCAGATGGCCCTGCGCTCGCCCAGCCACCGGCTCAGTCGCGGTGCCACGGCCGAGCCGAGCAGATAGCCGGCACCGCCGGCCGCGAGGAACAACCCGAGCGTGAACTCCGGCCGCTCGAACCGGGCCACGAACACGATGGGCAGCATGACCTGGACCATCATGGAGGCGCAGTTGCCCAATGCCCCCTCGGACGCGATCAGGCGCAGGTGCGGGTGGCCGAAGACCAGCCGCAGGCCCTCGCCGATCTCGTGCCGCAGGGCGGTGCGCGGCCCCCGGGAGGGAGCGGGCTCGGCGAACCGGATCCGGGCCAGGCAGAAGGCCGACCACAGGTAGGTGGCGGCGGTGACGCCCAGCGCCATGGGCGCGGTCACCGCCGCGACCAGGAACCCCCCGAGGCCACGGCCGGCGACCTGGTTGACGCCGTCGAGGCTGACCAGCGCCGAGGTGGCCCCGGTGAGGCGCTCCCTGCCGACGAGCGCGGGCAGGAAGCTCATGGCGGCCACGTCGCCGAAGACCGTGGCGATCCCGGTGACCAGCACGACGACGTAAAGCTGCCAGAGCGTGAGCACGCCGCACGCCTGCGCCACGGGCACGGAGGCCAGCGATGCGGCGCGGACCAGGTCGGCGGCCATCATCAGGGGGCGCTTGCGCAGCCGGTCCACCCACGCGCCCGCGGGCAGGCCGATGAGCAGGAAGGCACAGGTGCTCAGCATCCCGAGCACGCCCGCCTCGAACGGTGAGGCGTCCAGCACGGCCACACCCGTCAGCGGGATCGCCAGCGCGCTGACGGAAACCCCCAGCTTGGCCCCCGCGTCCGCCCCGTACAGCCATCGGAAATCCTTCGTCATGACCCACGACAGTCGCCACGCGCGCTCAGGAGCGCCACGAATTCAGCCGTGGCTAAACTCAACGGGTGCTGGAGCTGTCGTTCACCGCGGTAGACGTGGCCTACACCCGGTTCGCGATCTCCCCTCTGTGGGAGACCGTCGCGGCGGCACGACTGATCAAGCAGCCGCATCCCCTGTACCGGCCGTGGCTCGACGAGGTACGACCCAGGCTGCGAGGGGTTCGCTGGGAGCTGCTGGACGCCCTCATCCCGCCGCGCGGGCTGCCCGCCTTCCTGGCGCCGCCCCCGGCGGTCGCCGTACCGGAACTCGATCTCGAACTCGCCACCCTGCGTGCCACCCCGCCCGAGACCCTCGCCACCGATCTGGACTGGCTGCCCCCGTCGGCCGCGACCGCCCTGCTGGGCGACGACCCCGATCGCGGGCTGGCCCTGCTGGCCGGTCAGATCGCCGCGTTCTGGGAGGCGGCGCTGGCGCCGTACTGGCCGAAGATCCGCTCGCTGCTCGAAGGGGACCTGCTCTACCGGGCCAGGCAACTGGCCGACGGCGGCGCGCACAGGCTCCTCAACGGACTCGACCCGACGGTCGCATGGTCCGAGGACACGCTACGCGTCCAGCATCGGTACTGCACGGCGCTACGTGCGCTGAGAGGCCGCGGACTCCTGCTGGTGCCCTCGGCCTTCATCTGGCCGAACGTCTGGTCGATCACCACCGCGCCCTGGCAGCCCACTCTGCGCTACGGGACGCGGGGCATCGCCACCCTCTGGGAGCGGCCTTCCGTGTCCGTCCCGGAGGCGCTGGCCGCGGTTCTCGGCCGTACCCGTGCGCTGATCCTCACCGAACTCGCCGTCCCCGCGTCCACCACCGACCTCAGCGCTCGCCTCGGTCTCACCAAGGGAGGCGTCTCGCAGCACCTCACCGTGCTGCGTGACGCCGGTTTCGTCAGCGCTCACCGAACGGGGCGCTTCGTCCTGTACGCCCGGACCGGCATCGGTGAGGCGCTGTGCCGGCAGCAGTGAGCGTGGGACAGGGCCGCTGCTCCGGGTTGTTTCCCGGACGCGGACGGGAGATCGCGAACAGATCGCGGCCCCCTCTTGTCGGGACCCCCGCCACCCGTTAACTTAACCCCCTTAGAGGGTTAAGAGGGGACGGGGAGCCCATGAGCGGCATCGTGACAACGGCTGACGTGGCTTTCGTGAACGGGATCCGCGTGCACTACACACGGGCGGGTTCCGGCCCGCTGGTGGTCCTGCTCCACGGCTGGCCACAGACCGGCCTGTGCTGGCGGGACGTGCTGGAGCCGCTGGCCGCCGACTACACGGTCGTCGCACCTGACCTGCGCGGATACGGCCTCAGCGACAAACCGCCGACCGGCTACGACAAGCGCCAGATGGCCGCCGACATGGCCGAGCTCGTGCGGGCGCTCGGCTTCGAGCGCGCCGCGGTCGTCGGGCACGACCGCGGCGCCCGCGTCGCGCACCGCTGGGCGCTGGACCGCCCGGAGCAGGTGGAGCGGCTGGCCGTGCTCGACGTGGTACCGACGCGGGAGATGTTCCGCCGGCTGGACGCCTCGGTGGCCTCCGGCTACTGGCACTGGCTGTTCCACCTGCAGCCGGACCTGCCGGAACGCCTGGTCGCCCACGACGTCCGCGGATATCTGGAGTACTTCTTCGAACGCTGGACCTACAACCGCCACGGGCTGGACCCCGACGCCGTGGACTCCTACGTCCGCGCCTTCTCCCGGCCCGGCGCCCTGCGGGCCGGCTTCGACGACTACCGCGCCCAGGAACAGGACCTCGCGCTCGACGACGCCGACGCGGCCATGGGACGCAGACTGACCATGCCCGTGCTGGCCCTGTGGGGATCGGTCGGGCTTCCCGCTCGCCTCCCCACGCTGGACATCTGGCGCGAGTACGCCGAGAACGTCACCGGCGCCCAGATCCCCGATTGCGGGCACTTCATCGCGGAGGAACGGCCGGACGCCCTCCTCGACCACCTTCGCGGCTTCCTCGCCGAGGGGCGGAACCGGTGACCCCGGCGCGGAAACGACCCCACGACATGGGATAGCACCGGCTCGGCCGGCCGGCGAAGACCTCCGTGACCTCCGCGGGTAAAAGGAACGTGTGGCAGTGCAGGACGAATGGCTCTGGTACGGCGGCCGAGTGTGCCTCGACTACGTCAACACCCTGCGCGATCGCTGGAAGGAGCCCCGTGAGACGCTCCGCGAGCCCGACGACGTGCTGCGCTGGTTGCGTACCGCTGGACTGACCGGCGACTCGATCCGGACACCCGCCCGGCCGGAAGCCGCGCTGGTCTCCGCGCGGCGACTGCGCGAGGCGATCGACCGCGCCGTCATGGCGGCGGCGGGCGGCGACCTGCCTGACCCGGCGGACCTGTCCTTGATCAACGAAGCCGCGACGGCGGCCCCGCGCCCGGCACCCCAGATCACCATCGTGGACGGACGCCTGGCGCCGGGCAACGGGAAGCCCGGAGCGGAGGACGCGGCGGCCGGACTGGGCCTGGTCGCCCAGGACGCGGTGGAGCTGCTGCTCTCGAACGAGATCCAGTGGGTCCGCGTCTGCGGCGCCGACCGCTGCGCCCTGCGCTTCATCGACCGTTCCCCCGCCCACAACCGGCGCTGGTGCTCCATGGCGCGCTGCGGCAACCGGACCAAGGTGCGGTCCCATCAACTCCGGCACGGCGGGCAGTGAGCGCGGACCCGCAGCCGATCCGCCACAGCCCCGGCTCAGTGATCCACAGGCGATGGATGCGCCGCTGCCCCGCGCGACGCTGCGCCTTCGCCTCGGCCACCGTGCGGCGGGTGGTGGACGCGCCCGGCCAGCCCGACCGGTCGGCCGCCCGACATTCTTGCTCGCCGGGGGTCACTGCCCGCTGCCTTTGCCGTGCCCGGCCAGCGGCTGACCCCTGGACTGCTGACTGTGGCTCCACCAGGGCGGCATCTGATTCTCACCGGGGGACGTCCTGCGGCCGCACCGTGGGCCGCTGGTGCGGTCGGCGGGCGCGGCCCGAGGGAGCACGGAGCGTCGCGATGGTGATCTCCTTGTCACCGTCGATGTCGAAAGCGCCGAGTACCGGGCCATCAGCCGGACCTGGCCGGAGGACACCGGCGTCACCGATGTGATCGTCGGCCGGGCCCGCCTGCTCACCACCGAGCAGAGCGTCACCCTGGCTACCGCGGCCACCGAGGCGAAAGCGACGTTGTGGCTGCTGGGGAGCGACAGCGACCTGCTGCAGACCCCCGCAATCCACCAGGCCCAGCGGGCGATGTCGGCCCTGGCCGAGATGATCGGCCTGTAGGAGTTCCATCAGCGGCTGTCCGCCCCCGCCCGGCCGCCGGCCCCACCAGCACAGCGCCCTGGCCCGTGCTGCCCGCGGTCGACTTCACCACCTTCCTGGCCGCCTGCCTGTTGACCGGTCGGGGCAGCTCTGCTCAACCTTCGGTGGTTCACTGCCGCCCTATCGCACCGTCCACCCATATCTGTGGAAATGGCGCGGCTCTCTGGCTGAAGCCGGCGTTCCCGTCACCCTTGTCCCTTCTCCGCCGTAGCCGGCGGCGGGCCCGGCCACCTCGCCTGTGCCGATCGACGCCGGCGCTTGGCGTGGCGACAGGCGGTCGCTGGATGCGGCGATGAGCCGGTCGCCACGCTCGATGAGCTGGCCGGTGCTCTTGATGAGCTGGTCGGCACGCTCGATGAGCTGGCCGGTGCGCTTGATGAGCTGGTCGGCGCGCTCGGAGTGCCGACACAGGCCCTCCGCCCGCGCCGGGGCGGCGGTGTTGTGTTCCTTCGCTTGCAGTGCCCGATGCTGCCGCAGGGCGCCAGGCCCGTCGGTGCTTTGCGCGGCGCGCGAGCCGGCGGGATCATCTGGTGTCGACATGGCGGCTCCGGGTGCGGCGGTGAGCATGACATCTTCGGTGTTAGCATCGCCGCATGGGTGCCGCATCTACGTGGGGTGACCGGCCGGTCAACGACTCACCCGCGCATGAGCCGCTGCGCCCGGCAGTGACGCGGCCGGTGATCGCTCTGGTGGATGACGAGGCGGACCTGGTCGAGATGGCCACCACGTACCTCACCCGCGACGGATTCCGGATGTACACCGCCGGCGACACCCGCGGCGCGGCGGCGTTGCTGCGCACCCACCCCGTCGACCTGCTCGTGCTGGATCTCGGCCTCCCCGACGGCAACGGCCTGGACTTCCTGCGCGGGGTACGCGCCGGCCGTCACCTGCCGGTGATCATCTTGACCGGCTGGACCGAGGAGCGTGAACGCGTCGTCGGGTTGGAGCTCGGCGCCGACGACTATGTCGTCAAGCCGTTCTCCCTGCCGGAGCTGGCTGCCCGGATCCGGGCGGTGCTGCGTCGCGCGCACCCCCAGGGTGCCGACGCGGTGCATCGCGTCGGCGGAGTGGCCGTTGACACCCGGTCACGAGAGGTCACCGTCGACGGCGTGCTGATGGCGTTGACACCACTGGAGTACGAGTTGCTGGCGCTGCTGATCGCCCAGCCCCGGCAAGTGTTCACCACCGGTCAACTGCTGAGCGCGGTGTGGGGCGCCGACCCGCACCAGCAGGACGGCTCGTCCGTTACTGAGCATGTGTACCGGCTGCGCCGCAAACTCACCACGGCCGGCGCGACCAGCCCGCGGATCACCACCGTGCGCGGCATCGGCTACCGGCTGGACCCGTGATGGTGTCCGCAAGCGGATGGGCGTTGGACTACGAACGACTGTTCGAGTCGCTCCCGTCGCCATACTTGATCATGACGGCCGACTTCACCATCGTCACCATCAATCAGGCCTACGCCGACGCCACCATGATCGACCGGGAGGCGGTGGCCGGCCGGCCGATGTTCGAGATATTCCCCGACAATCCTGACAACCCGGACGCCGACGGCGTGCGCAACCTGCGCCGATCCCTGCAGACGGTAGTGAACTCCGGCCGGCCCGACGCCCTCGCCCTGCAGCGCTATGACATCCGTAGCCCCGAGGGCGGGTTCGTCGAGCGTTATTGGAGCCCGGTCAACACCCCGGTCTTCGCCGACGACGGCAGTGTGGAGTTCATCGTCCACCGGGTCCAGGATGTCACCGACCTGGTCGAGCTACGCCGTCACGGCCGCGAGCAGCAACGCGTCGCCGTGGCGCTGCAGACCCGGGTCGAGCAGATGGAGGCCGACCTGTTCACCCGCGGCCGTCACCTGCAGGACGCCAACCGGCAACTGCAGCGCGTCAACGCCGAGCTGGCCGCCGCCGGCGACGCGCTGCGAGCTCAGCAGCAGGCCAAGGACCGGTTCATCGCCACTCTGTCACACGAACTGCGCAATCCCCTCGCGTCGGCCCGCGCCGCCCTCGACGTCCTCGGGCTGGACGTCCCCGACCATCCGGCCCGCGCCGTACTCGCCCGGCAACTGACCGCCCTGACCCGGATGACCGACGACCTGTTCGAAGCCGCCAGGGTCGTCACCGGCCACCTGCAGGTCGCCCGCCGGCCGCTGGACCTGTGCACGCTCGTGGCCGCCACCGTACGTGACATCGAAGCCACCCGCCCTGGCACCGCCGGGATCCATCTCGCGTTGCCCGACACGCCGGCGATCGTTGACGGCGATCCGGTCCGCCTCGCCCAAATGATCAGCAACTTGCTCGACAACGCCCGCAAACACGCACCCACCGACATCCCCGTCCAAGTCGAGGTAACCACCGGCGCTGGGCACGCCTTCTTGCGCGTGCGCGACGAGGGACCCGGCTTCGCTCCTGACGCGGCGGCCGGTCTGTTCGACCCGTTCGTGCGTGCCAGCACATTCGGCCAGACTGCCCACGCCGGGCTGGGGCTGGGCCTGGCCGTGGTCCGCGGCATCGCCACGCTGCACGACGGCACCGCCACCGCCCACAGCAATGGTCCCGGGACCGGCGCCACGTTCACCGTTCGGCTGCCGCTCACCGACGCCCCGCCGAATAACGCCGAACAGCGCCCCGCGCCGGCCACCACCCGGGCGCCGATGCGGGTCCTGCTCGTCGAGGACAACGCTGACCTCGCCGCCATGTACGCCGTGCTGCTACGCCAGCGCGGCGACACCGTCACCATCGCCACCAACGGCACCGACGCCCTCGCCGCCGCCCACCACCCGTTCGATCTGATCCTGTGCGACCTCGCCCTCGGCGACGACCCTGACGGCTACACCGTCGCTCGCCGGCTGCGCCGCACCCCGACCCACCGCAGCACCCGCCTGATCGCCGTCTCCGGATTCAGTCAAGACACCGACCGCGAACGCAGCCGCGCCGCGGGATTCGATGCCCACCTCGCCAAACCACTCGACCCCGCCCGCCTCGACCAACTCCTCAGAGACTGGGCCGATCAGCCCACCCCTGGACAGCCCGGGCCCCGCCCCGCCTAGCGTGACCCTCCCCCATGCCGGTGATGATCCGGCTCGGAGGTGACCGGCCGGTCGTCGACGCCCGCCGCCGGCGGTCAGCCGTCCCAGCCCAACGGCGGCGCACGGCCACACTGCACCTGCCGATGATGTCGTCCAGCCAGGTCATGCCCCTGTTGGGGGAGCGCCGGACGCGCAGGATCTCCAGCCGCTCGGAGCGCTGCATGATGACCGTTCTCGAACGGCAGCTCGGCGCTGATACCAGGGTGAGATCCGCTCCCGCGGACCGTGTCCCGCTCGAAACGCAGTTTCACACTGTGAGATGGGGTTTTGCGGGGTGTTGTTGTCGCCTGTCTACCGGTCGGTGAGGCGATGGCGTGAGCGAATGGATGGCCTCTGGCTCGCCGTCGATGACGGCATGATGGCGCTGGAGCCGATGATCACGCGGGAAGACCGGTGTGAGGCCATGAGGGGGCTCGTGTTCGAGGTCCACACTCACCGTCGCTCGGCTCCCTCCGCCGCGGCGCCTGAGCCGGACCTCCGGCGTAACCGGTGGCCGAGCCTCATTCTGGCCGACAGCCAGCATCCTTCTGCGGTCTTCGCCGAGCCAGGGATTCTCCCCGGGCGAGGTACGGCGCCGCTTGCCGTACATGCGTTCCACCTGCGGGACTTGTGCGTCCAGACAGTCGTGCACCTCGACGTCGTGCTCGGTGGCGGCTTCTCGTATGATCCGGCCGACGTGCTGGATCACCTTCCTTTGAACGAGATGGGCATTGCGAGGAACAAGGCGTCCAGCCGGGGCAGGTCGAACCCCTCGCCCGCGACCTTGTCGATGGCCAGTTGAGCTGCCCGTGCGCGCTGGCGGCGGGCCACGCCGGCTGGCCACCGGCGCGCGGCACATCTGGCCCGCCGCCGAAAACTGCCGCCGAGTGCCTCGCCGGCCTGCTGGTCTGCTCGGTCGTACGGACAGGCCGCGCCGGCCGGGACACCTGCGGGCCCGGAACCGTAAGCCTTTCCCGGCCTGTATGGCGGCCTCTTGACGAGCTGCAGGACGAGGAGGTCGCCTGGACGATCGGGGGCGGTGCGGACAACAGCGCAGTTGGACCTGGAACGTGCAGGTCAAGGCGGCAATGGCGCGCGGATGATGTCGACGTTGGCGGGGGGGCATGCGCAGCACGACGGCACATGTGCTAGATTGGGCTCAGTTGCAGTTGTGGTACCCATAAAGACTTGTGTGCACCTGACGGTATGTAGCCTCAGGTGCATTTTTTGTTCTCCGGTCATCTCCGGGTGTGTGGTCCTATCTCGGCGACGCGGAATCCGTTCGATGCGGATTTCGGCTTTGCACCCATCGAAGGAGATCAACATGGCTTCTGGCACCGTGAAGTGGTTCAACGCGGAAAAGGGCTTCGGCTTCATCGAGCAGGACGGCGGCGGCGCCGACGTCTTCGCGCACTACTCCAACATCGTCGCCAACGGCGGCTACCGTGAGCTGCGCGAGGGCCAGAAGGTTGCCTTCGACGTCACGCAGGGCCAGAAGGGCCCGCAGGCCGAGAACATCGTTTCCGCCTGACACCGCACCACGTAGCCGGGGCTCGCGCCGCAAGGCGTGATCCCCGGCGCGTTGCTTTTGTGGCATCCATCGTGCCGTGATGACCTCACAACCCGAGAAGCACAGCGTGTCTGTTCTTCCGCCGCACACCGGATGACCACCGATGGTTCTGGTTCGGGCACAGGCCCGCTCCAGTTCTACGGCGCGGCGTCACAGCCGCGTTCTTCCCGGCGAAAGCCGGCCATCTCGACGTACGAACCCAGGCTGTTTCCGCCGGTTCGACTCGTCTTTCTTAGGCTCGTGCTAGCTGTTCTTGTGCCGCTCATCGCGTCGAGGATCGCCTGACACGTGCCGCATCGAGGAAGGTTCTGTATGAACCACGCAACTCGCGCTCACGATCGCGACTCTTCGCCCCGTACGGGCGGCTCCGTCCGAAGCAGGGGCGGCCGATTCAGCTCTCCGGCTCAGGGCCGTTCAGGCGCCTCCATCCGGTCCGGCAACGGGCGGCGCCCCGCCGCGCTCCAGAGGGAGTTCGCGCTGCCGGTCACCGTCACCCCGGCCCTGCCGGCAGCCGCGACCTTCGCTGAGCTGAGCATGCCGCCCGCAGTGCTGAAGGTGCTCACCGGCCTGGGCTTGAACGAACCGTTCCCGATCCAGGCGGCCACGTTGCCGAACTCCCTGGCCGGCCGGGACGTCCTGGGGCGGGGGCGTACCGGTTCGGGCAAGACACTCGCCTTCGGCCTGGCTCTGCTCGTCCGCACCTCCGGACAGCGGGCACAATCGCGGCGACCGCTCGCCCTGATCCTCGTCCCCACCAGGGAACTGGCCCAGCAGGTCACCGATGCGCTCACGCCGTACGCCCAAGCACTGAAGCTGCGGCTGGCCACGGTCGTCGGCGGCATGTCGATCAGCCGCCAGGCCCATGCGCTGCGCAACAGTGCCGAGGTCGTCATCGCGACCCCGGGACGGCTCAGGGATCTCATCGAGCGCGGCGACTGCAGCCTGGACCATGTCGGCATCACCGTGCTGGACGAGGCCGACCAGATGGCTGACATGGGCTTCATGCCGCAGATCACCCACCTGCTCGACCAGGTGCGCCCAGATGGTCAGCGGATGCTGTTCTCCGCCACTTTGGACCGCAACGTCGATTTGCTGGTCCGCCGCTATCTGAGCGACCCGGTGGTCCATTCGGTCGACCCCTCGGCGGGCGCGGTCACCACGATGGAACACCACGTGCTGCACATCCAGGGTGCCGACAAGCAAGCCACCACTGTGGAGATCGCTGCTCGCGACGGTCGGGTGATCATGTTCCTGGACACCAAGCACGCTGTGGACCGGCTCACCGAACAGTTGCTGAACAGCGGAGTGCGCGCCGCCGCGCTGCACGGAGGCAAGTCCCAGCCCCAGCGCACCCGCACCCTCGCCCAGTTCAAGAGCGGCCACGTCACGGCGCTGGTGGCGACCAACGTCGCGGCTCGCGGCATCCACGTCGACAACCTGGACCTCGTCGTCAACGTCGACCCGCCGAGTGACCACAAGGACTACCTGCACCGCGGCGGCCGCACCGCCCGCGCCGGCGAGTCCGGCAGCGTCGTCACCCTGGTGCTGCCCAATCAGCGCCGTGACATGACCCGCTTGATGGCCGACGCCGGTATCGTCCCGCAGACCAGCGAGGTCCGTTCGGGCGAGGCCGAGCTGAGGCGTATCACGGGCGCCCAGACTCCCTCGGGCATCCCCGTGACCATCACCGCACCGGCTGCCAGTCGTCGGTCGGGACGGAACGGCAGACGATTCCGGTAGGAGCGGAAGGCTCGCCCAAGGCCAGGTAGTCAAGGCTTTGGGCTGTTGGCGAGAGTGCCGCGGAGATCGGGCCGGGCGGTGGGGACACCCGGCCCGATCTGGCGGATGAGCTGGCTGCCGGCCCAGCGAGACAGCCGCCGATACGTGGCGTGCCGTCGAGGATGACGTCGCGGAGGTGGCGGGCGATGTCCCGGGCTGGTCAGGGGCGGTTGGGGTCTTGGTGGAGCAGGGCCAGGGCCTGTTGTTGACTGCGGCGCTCGGCCGGGGCGATGGACGGCTTCCGGTACCCGTCCGAAGCTGCACGTCTGGGTGTCGGACGCGCAGGGCCGCCGCCCGTCGAAGGTCGAGGTGGAGCTGGCCGGACAGCCGGCCGGGCCGAAGGCGCGCTCGCCGCGCGCCGGACGGGCGACGAGCAAGGAACTGACCTGGTCGGGAACGATGACGGCGAAGGCCCACGGCTCCCGACACACGCTGCAGGTCCCGGCGGGCAAGCTGAAGAAGGGCCGGCACGTGCGGTGGCGGGCGCGGGCGACCGTCGCCGGCGGGTCCGGCGGCTGGCCGGAGTGGCAACCGTGACCGCCAACGCGATCGTGTACACCAACCTGAGCACCAAGGACGGCGCACCCGTCGTCGACGACGACAGCACCCCGGACCTCACCACCCGCGACATCAGCGTCTGGACCAGCATCACCAACTGGTCACGGTGGGGCCGGACTGCACTCCCACAACGGCGATGGACGGTCTGACGGTCCAGCTCCGGATCGACGTCCGGGTCCCCACCCTCAACGCCTCGCTCCGTTAGTCACCACGGACCAGAACGCGGCGGCCGGTCGCGATCTGAGCGCTTTCTACACGCGTTATCGCGTGCTCCCCGATCCGACCCCCGAAGAAGGACTGCGGGACAAGCCCGGCAATGCCTTCTACGTGAGGAAATGGAGCAAGCCATCTAGAATCCTCCCTTCAGGAGGGGGCGTCCCGCGGGCTCGTGGAGATAGACGGGAGCGTCAGCTCGGCCTTGGCGCTGATCGGCCGCGTCACGGGAACGGACGTCGCCGCCGACTGGTTCCAGGCGCGGCACTCCCGCGTCGAGCCCGCCTCCTGACCAACCGATCCGGCCGTGGGTGGTGCCGTGTACCGCTTCAAAGTCGTCGCAGGATGCTTGACCTGCAGGTCGAGCTGATGCAGCGGCGCGGGCAAGATCAGCTCTTATGTCTGCCCGTCTCCTGTATCTGATCATGATCCGGGTGTTCGGCTGGCTGGCGCTGCGGGGCCGAGGCGCAGCGGCCACCCGATCACGACGAGCAGACCGCCGTCCCGTTGGAAGGCCGCATCGAACGCCGGAGGGCGCTCGGCGGACTGATCAACGAGTACCACCGAGTCGCGTAGCTGCCCCGGAGAACACCCAGCTCAGGCCCTACGTGATGAGTTATGAAGCGGTACAAGCTGACGTCCGACAGTGCAAACAGCGCGCATGTCGTCCTCGCTATGGGCCTACGGATGCGCCGGACGCGTGCCGATCTCAATGCCGCACACCACCGAATCGTGTCCTCTTGTGACACGATGTCATGCGTTGTCCGCGCGCAAAATGTCCGAGAGTGCCGCCTGGTGTTATGCCGTAGCAGGCGCCGATGAGCATCCGACGAGCAACCGTGCAACGGTTGGCATCTCTTGACCACGCGCACCTCTCGGCTGGCCGGGCAGCGTGGCTAGGTGAATCTCGCTGGTGCGGACCGCTGGTCACCAGGCATGTAATCGCCGGCTACCCGACTGTGAGGCCCGCGTCGTTGAGCCGTTTGATGAGGCTTGGCTTGCCCCGGTGTCGTTCCCGGAGGTGGATGAGGCGCTGGGTGAAGGCGCCGGCGTCCTCGTCACGGAGGGCCAGGGCGTGCAGGTCGCGCAGGAGTTCGACGGCCAGATCGTATTCTCGGGGCTTCTTGGTGCCGATGGAGGTCTCCACCGAGTCCCACGCGGCGTCGATATCCTGGGCGAGCCGGTGCAGGCGCAGTTCCCTGGCCTGCTGTTGCTCCTGTTCCCGGCGGGCCTGTTCTTCGGCGCGCTGTGCGGCCTCCTGCTGCTCGCGTACGTGGCGGCGGGCGCTGGCGGCGTCCAGCAGTTCGGCGACCGTCCGCCCCGTCTCTACCTCCTGGCCCGTAGTCCCGCCGCCGAACTCGCGCAGCAATTCCCACCGGACCTTCGCGCCGTCCTCTTCGATCATCCGCAGCAGCAGCGTGTCCTTGCGCTTGGCGGGCAGCGCGCCGATCCAGGCGGCAAGGGCGTTTCGGTCGTGCTGTATGGGTCGCGCCGGCGGGCTGGCTTCGGCGGCGGCTGCGAGCAGGTCGTCGTCCAGGCGCAGGAAGTCGGCCAGGGCCCGTTGTGGCGCGCTGAGCGAACCCAGCCCCGGCGGGACGGGCGGCTCCAGCGCGTCCTCTTCCTCGTAGTCGAAGGCATCCTCGTCACGTTCCCATGCACCGTACGCTGACAGCCAGGCCAGATAGAGCGGCCGCGAATCCCCGGCGGCGAGCTCGGCACGGATGCCGACAATGGCCGACAGCGATCGTTCGACGTTGTCCTCCCAATACTCCTCCTCCGCCTCGCTGGTGAAGTCGAGGACGAGGTGTCCGCCACTGGTCCAGGTGTTGACCTGCTCGCCCACGCGGTACCGTTCTGCCTGTTCGGGATCGAGCACGGCCTTGGGCAGGCGCAGCATGATGCGGTGGGTGCCCCAGTTGGCCAGATACAGGTGAGCGTCGTAGTAACGCTCCATCAGGCGGGACGGGTCTCCGCGGAAGTCGCCCCAGTGGTACTCATTGGTGAAGCTGGTGGCGGTGATGCGGGCCCGGGTGGACAGGGCGCGCACCTCGGCCTGCTGCTGGTCGGTGAGCGGCCGGTCGATGGCCAGGAACTCGTAGTACTGGTATTCGCTCATGCTCTCACCCGGCCCAGCGGCGCAACGTGTGGATCCATTCGGCTCCGCCCGGTGGCGGGACGGGGAGCGGCAGATCGAGGATGCCGATCGCCTGCTCGTGTCCGCCATGACGGCAGATCGCCACGATGCCATCCAGATGATCGTCAGGAGGGCGGCCAGTCACGGAAGTACACAATACGCCCGCGAGGCAACCTTGGTGATCACATGTGGGCAGAGGGATGCTGGACCGTCAGGGCTGTGCGGGGGTGATGTCGGTGTGCGGGAAGTCCTCGCCTTAAGAGCAGGGGCTGGTTGAGGTCTTTGGCGGAGCGTAGGCGAAGCAGTCGCCCATGTTGAGCTCGGCCTTGGAGTTGTTGCCCTTGCCGTAGGCCTGGTACGCCTGGCGTGCGATCCTGGCCTGATGCGGTGTTACCGGCTCGTTGATGAGCCCCATCTCATCAACGAGCGTGTCGAAGGCGTTGCGCATGGCCTACCACGGTTGTCCGTCACAATGGCCGCTTCGACGTAGTTGACGGCCGAGATGCGACATACGTGTGCGGCGATGGTGTGAGCGAACGGGATGGCCTCTGGCTCACCGTTGATGACGGCAATGATGGACCTGGAGTCGATGATCACGCGGGAAGACCGGTGTCCGGGTCGTACAGATCTTCAACGGACAGTCGGTCTCGGCCGAGGTGGGTTCGCATGCCGGCGGCAACGCGCAAAATGCGTTCAGCCCTGCCGGCGGCTTCGGAGCGGCGTTCCAGCGCATCCAGGCGGCGTTCGAGCACTTGAGCGGCGTGCTGGGTCTCCTCGGCCAGCCGGATGACCCGGCGGGCGAGGTCATGAAGGGGCTCGTGTTCGAGGTCGACGCTCACCGTCGCTCGACTCCCTCCGTCGCGGTGCCTGAGTCGGACCTCCAGCGTAACTGGTGGCCGAGCTTCACTCTGGCCGATGGCCGGCATCCTTCTGCGGTTTCCGCAGAGTCCGGGACTCTCCCCGGACGCGACCGTCGGCGGCGGCATGCCAGGCTTCCCAGACCTCAGGGCGGAGTCTGTCGTGGTCGGCTGTACCGCTTCACAACTCATCGCGTGGTGCTTGATCTGCGGTTTTGTCCTCCAGAGGCACCACGGGCAAGATCGCAGTTCGTGCCGGTTTGTCTGCTGCATCTGACCTTGATCCGTGTGTTCGGCCGGCTGGTGTTGCTGGGCCGTAGCCAGGCATCCAAGGATGCCGAGATCATGGTGCTCCGACATGAGGTTGCCGTGCTGAAGCGGCAGGTCGTCCGGCCGAGGGCGGACTGGGCCGATCGGGCGCTCTTGGCGGCCTCGGCTCGCTTCCTGCCGACAGTGCTGCGAGCTCATCGGCTGGTCATCCCAGGCGCCCTCTTGGCTTGGCACCGACGTTTAGTTAAACGCTCCTGGACCCACCCACACCGTGCCGGGCGTCGTCCCGGGACAAGCAAAGAGGTCCGGGATCTGATTCCCCGCCTGGCGCGCGAGAACCCCAGATGGGGGTATCGGCGGGTCCACGGTGAACTGGTTCGGCTCGGCGTGCAGGTCAGTGAGGCGACCGTACGGCGGATTCTGCGTTCACGCCGACAACCGCCGGCGCCACGAAACTTCGACACCTCTTGGCGGACGCTTCTACGGCTGCAGGCGAAAGGACTGCTCGCCTGCGACTTCTTCCACGCACGGGGCTTGAGCGGCGGCTCGGGACTCGTGAGGATACGCGGACAGGTATGGGTCGTCTACCCTCTGTAACCGCTATGCCAGGAATGCATGGAGCCGCGCCGAGGCTGGAATGCCGGTCGGTGGAGTCGGACATTACGGGCGCTGGGAAGATCGAAAATCGGTCTCCCCTGTCAAAACTCCTGTCAATCAGGCGTCGCCCAGAGCCTCGATCCGGCGCGAAAAGCCTGGTAGAACCGTGGTAGGGCGCCCGGGACTCGAACCCGGAACCTACGGATTAAAAGTCGCAGTTCTAAATAGCGCCCCCTACCGGACCGTGCCGCATTGTGCCATGATGCCATACTTGTCCGCTCCTAAAATGTCCAAAAATGCCAGCTAGTGTTATGACGTATCAGGTGCCGGCGAGCATCTAGCGAGCAACCATGGGCGGATGGCATTCCTTGACCCGTTTCCATTTTAGATTGGATTGACGCCTCGTCGCCCCTAACGGTCGCGACATGCTGCTCCTGAACAGGTCCCAACACTTAAATCGTTACCTGCCCAACGTCGACCGAGCACAGGCTACTTCGGTCGTCAGCTGGTTAGCCGGCGGAATCTGACTAGGCCGAGTCTTGCAGAAGACCTATATGCCACTCGAGTTGCCTGGCTCTAGTTCTCGGCAGGCGCAGGGTTGATCGGATCCGCTCGACGCATCTCAGGTCATTCCGTTTCGGTCGTCCTGGCTTCCAGTTGTCTGCGCAGGGCTTCGAGCTTCCGCTCGGTCTTCTCTGCGGCCTTCTTCTGCCTTTCCAGTTTGGCCATTTCAGCCTGGAGCTCGGATGCCAGGCGTTCTCGTTGCAAGCGCCCCTCTGTATCACCTGCAGGCCCGATTCGCTGGGTGTGCACGATGCCTCGGCGAGTGCCGCAGGGTGGGCACTCTGTGACGCGTCCGGACCAATAGCTGTGGTCACGATGCTGGGTCCGGCGCACGACATGGTCGCAGGTCAGCGTCAGATCCCAGTCATCCAGCTCTCGTTTGCGCTGCTCGGTTCTGGCTGAGGCGAAGATGCTTCGCAGCGTCGCGATCTGCTCGCCACTGAGCGGCGGCATAGGACAGCAGTACCCACAATGCAGGGTACGCGAGCCTTCAACGCTCCATCGGTGGGAGCGACAATCTCCATGAAGTTGTCGATAGCGGGCCTCTTCCTGCTCGGACTCCGCTCGCTCTTCCGGAGTCTGGCGGATGGGCGGAGGGAGCTCCCTGGCGCCGTTCAAGAGAGGCTGTCCGCATCCTCGGCACGGTTCACCGGCCTGGAACTCCTCCCAGGTCATATAGGTTCCCTCTCGCTGCCATTGGCGGCGCCGCGCCTCCTGGCGACGATCGTCCTCCTCCGCATCCAATGCTTTCTGCCGCGCTCGCCTGAGGGCTCGCTCTGCCCGCTGTTCCTCCGTCAGCTTGGCCACGATTAGCCTCCTAGGCTGGCTCTTGTAACCATCTCCAGGCTAGGTCTGGACCCGCGGGCATGGTGGGCGCTTTGAGCATTCGGCTGCCGAATCCTGTGTTCGGGAGCGCGTGGTGTCCGGCCCTGCGGCTGATCGCATAACGTATCCCGTACGAAGCAACTGCGTAGTGACGTCCGATTTCATCAGCCCCAGCCCAGGGCCGTCACGCTCATCGGAAAGACTGAGCCGAGGATGGCGACGTCCCGGCCGGCGCCGAGGACACGACCGCCGTACGATGGCGCAACGTGGGCATTGTCGGCGTTGAGGTCGGACGAGTCGGCGGCGGTTGCTGCTGGGAACTGCCCGCCTCCCGCTCAGCGGTTCGGGGACGAATTTTCGGCATCCACGAGTATGCGAAACATCGCCCGAACGGCGTCATGTCTTCCCGATTCGCCCGTCTTGTAGATGAGGAGAGGGGAGCAAGGTGGGCGAGCCTGTGGTGTACAAGCGGTGTGGTTGCTCAGCTAAGGACAGGACGTGCCCCGACCTGACTGACGAAGGTCACGGTTCGTGGTACTTCGCGATCCAGGTAGTGGGCCCGAACGGACGTGGACTGCGGACGCGGCGGGGCGGATTCCGCACCGCAGAGGATGCCATGCAAGCTGCCCGCGATCTCGGCGCCGCCGATGTTCCGGGTGGGGTGAGTGCAGCGTGCACCGTGGCGCAGTGGTTGCGCCACTGGCTGGCTACCCTCCAGCCTGTTCGCGAGCGTACTCGGCAGGGTTATGCCGATCATGTGCGCGTTCACCTGATACCCGGCTTGGGCCAAGTTCGGCTGACGGAGTTGAGGCTGGTCGACTTGCGTCGCTTCTTCGCTGGGTTGGCTAAGCGGCGTAATCGGTACGGCAAGGCGCTGTCGCCGTCCACTGTGCAGCGGGTCCACGCCACCTTGCGGGCGGCACTTAACGAGGCAGTCCGCGAAGGTCTGATTGATACGAACCCGGCACGCCGGTTGCGTCTGCCGCGAGCCCGGCGTCCCCATGCCCAGGTCTGGACCCGGAGCCGGGTGGTGGCGTGGCAGGCCACGGGCCAGCGGCCGGTGGTGGCGGTGTGGACAACCGAACAATTGACGGCGTTCCTGAACTACGTTCGCGAGGACGTGTTGTATCCATTGTGGTGGCTGGCCGCGCTGCGCGGTCTGCGCCGCGGCGAGCTCGCCGGGCTGCGGTGGGTGGACATCAGCCTGGAGACCCGCGAATTGACCGTCATCCAGCAACTCATCCACGTCAACGGCCGGCTACGAGTCGTCCCGCCCAAGAGCGAGGCGAGCCAGCGCACGATCGCCTTGGACACCGAGACGATCCGCCTGCTGCGTCGGCACCAGCAACGCCAGCACCTGAGCCGGCTTGACAGCGCTGGCTGGGTGTTCACCCGCACCGACGGCCAGCCGATACGCCCGGACTACCTGACCTACCGGTTCCGGTACTTGGTGACAGCCAGCGGACTGCCACCGGTACGGCTCCATGACCTGCGGCACGGTGCGGCCTCCACGGCATTGGCCGCGCACGTGGACCTGCGCACAGTGCAGGGGCAGCTCGGGCACGCCAGCATCGTATTGACCTCCGACACTTACACCTCGGTCCTGCCCGAACTCCATCACGAGGCGGCGGAGGCCACGGCACGCCTGGTCCTCACCACTGCACGAAAAACAGGTCACCGGCTACGGAAGCGGACACTGCAGCTCCAACGTCGCCCCATGAACCGGCCGCCATGCTGAGCGTGATGCCATATAAGTCTCCTGGTGTCTGTTTGTCCCAGACGTGAACCAGCTATGACCACCTCCTGATTTTTGATCAAGATGTGGAGTGAAATCGCAGGTCGGAGTGGCAGGGCGCCCGGGGCTTGAAGCCGGAACCTACGGACTTAAAACAAGAGCTCTCGTCAGCATCTTTACGAGAACCATGATCGATCGTAGGTATATCGCGTTGTCTGAGCCGGTGGCCAACACATGTGCGGCGACCGTTTCGGTGCTGTGGTCGAATAGCCCCTGGGTAGCGTCTTCGCCAGGCTGTCCACTCGTGGGCGTCGAGGTTCATGGCTTGGTCGGAAGGTGGCGCGCCGAACAGCGGTGCTTGGTAGAACAACATGGTGATCTGTCGCACGCTCCTGGCTCCCAGGATGATGGCCAGTTGGACCAGCGCGATGCCGCGGTCTCAGTCCGGTAGGCGATCCCGTCGGACGGCACCAGCGGCGTAGGAAGTATCGCGCCCCTGTGCCCGACCTGTCCCCTTCCTTCCGCGGTCACAGACAGCCGGAGGTCTCATCCCGGAGTGTTCACCTGATAGGTGCACCCGATTGCCGCCTTGCCGGTTGCGACGTCAACATGCGCATCCCCGCATGTCCGGTGCACCTTTTTATACCGTTTGAGGTGATCGCCCAACTCTCATGAATGAATACCCGAGGTCATTGCGCGATCGGAACAGTAGCGCCGTCCATGTCCAGCGGAATTGGACATGAAGCGCTACGCTCGTGTGATGGCAACGGCGGGAGAGACGCTTCAGGCAACGCTCAGCGAGAGCGCATACGGCGCCCTCCAGATACTTGCCGAGAGCACCGTCCCGCTCTCCGGCCGAAAGGTCGCAACTGCTCTGGGCGTTTCCCCGACCACAGCGAACACCGCGCTGGCCACACTGTCAGATGCCGGGTTCGCCATCTCGAAGAGATCAGGGAAAGCCATCTTGTGGCAGCTTGCGGTCTCCAACCCTTCGATCAGCGCCTGGCTCGAGGAGACAACGCCTATCAGCGCAGTGCCTTCGGCTGGATCCAGTCCGTACTCGACGGGCGGCGGTGGCGTCCGCTTGGAGCACTCTTACGCGGCGTGTCTGATTGCCGGATTCCTCGCGGGTGAAGCCCTGCCCGAGCTTGGCGATGCCGTATCCGTCGACACCATTCGACTTCAGGCAAGCGATCTGAGCGATGTCGACGACATCCTCATCGAAGGGCGCGACTCTCACGGCGAGATGCACCGCTCCTCGATTGCCGTCCGCAGGAACCCTGCGCTCACCTCAAGTGATAGCGCGTCGGTTCCCCTGATCCGCGACTTCTTGACGGTCGTCACGGACCATTGGCCCGAGGCGGCTTCGGGACGGTGGCGGATCGTACTCGCGGTATCAACGAACGCCAATGCGATAACACAGCTCGCTGAACTCGCGGAGCTTGCTCGCGCTCTTCCTGACGCGGCTGCTCTGGCGGATCGCTTGACGCAGCCGGGGCGAACGAATACCGAGATTCGCAGCCGGCATACCCACATCAAGGACCTGGTTCAGCAGGCATCGACAGGACTCGCCTCGACCAGCGGATTGGGCGTAGAGGAGCTGACCTGGCGACTCCTCTGGAGTCTCAGTACACGAAACCTGCGTCTGGAAAGGACGGACCGAGTAGATCGGACAACAGCGGTCAACACTCTGCAGCGCATGATTCGCGACGGCACTCCCGCCGCTGCCGACGCACTCTTCTCCCGAATCGAAGAGCTGGTGGGGGGATGGGCGCCGCAAGGCACGGTGCTGACGCAATCGGTGATCCGCCGGAGCCTGAGCTCCTACTCGCTAGCGAGATCCGTCAGGTTCGCCAGCGCGTGGGAGACGTTGGATCGGCTCGGCGTTCGTCTGCGCGAGTCGATTCGGCCGGCGCTGCGGTCGGCGTCGCAGTCGCTGGAGTTGGAGCGCGCCGAAGAAAGATCGAGCCTCATCCAGGCCATGCGATCGGCGGGCGTGTCCGCCGGCGCTCTTGTGGTCACCGGCGATCCAGACGTCGGAAAGTCCGCCTTGTCACTACGCGCGGTCGAGAACCTCGAAATGGAGGGCGCCGCCGTCTCCAGTCTCAGCTTGCGCGATCTCCCTCATGCCCCAGCCGACCTCGAGACCCAGTTGGGTGGATCCGCTGTCGACGAGGTGATGGCAACTGGGGAAGTGCAGCCCATCCGTCTCCTTCTGATCGATGGCGCGGAGTCTGTTCTCGAAGGTAAGGGCCAGGTTTTCCGGACAGTCGCCACAGCCGCGCTGAGGGCTGGCTTCGGCGTGGTTGCCGTCACGCGCGGCGATGGCTCCCGCCAGGTTCGCGACGAGCTGGCTCGAGCCGTAGAGCTGGCTCAATCTGGCGGAGTCCCGGCCGAGTATGTGGTGCCGCCGCTGACCCACGAAGAGCGTCAAGCCCTTCCGGTGGCCTTCGCTGCCCTCGCTCGTCTGGATGACGACCCGCGCGCGGGGTGGCTTCTTGGCCGGCCAGGTCTTGTCGACGTGCTGCTCCGGACGGGCGCGGCTCTCGATCCAGCCGACCTGCTATGCGAGGCGGACGTGTTTTCCGCGGTGTGGCGCAGTCTCATCCGTCGGGACGAGATCCATGCCCCAGGTACCGCATCCCCAGACGATCGTGAACAGGCCGCCCTGAGCGTGGCCAAACATGCTCTCGGCATCGCCGGCCAACCTCCTCATGGCAGCAGCTCCGCTGAGCTGCGCTCGGACGGCGTCCTTCGGGTGCCCAACAATCCCGCCTTTTCGCCAGGCGATGAATTCGCAACCGATCTGTTCCGTGACTTCGCACTCTGTCGTCTCTTCATCGCGCACGGATGGGATCTCCTTGCTTCGGCTGGCGCCCCACGCTGGTCGATCCGCGCGGCTCGCCTCGGGTGCCAGGCCGCATTGCTTCACCGCGGCGACTCGAGTGGCTGGCTGAGTCTGTCGATGACCTTCGGTGAGATCGCCGATGTTCACGGCGATAGGTGGTCGGAGGTGCCGTATGAAGCCCTTCTGGCTCTCGGAGACGCGGAGTCGGCCATCCGCGAACTCTGGGGGCCTTTGACGGAAGACAGCTGTGCTGGCCTTGGGACCCTGCTCCGCCTCGCCCGGACCAGATATGTGACCGGCACGATGGGCGACGCCTATGCGCTCGCACCACTCGTGAAGGTGGTCTTCTGCGAGCGGCCCACGATCGAGCGCGGACCGGGGCTCGGCAGTCGAGCCATGCATGAGGCCGTCCAGGACCTCGTCCTGGCTTGGCTCCGCGGTATGGCGAGTAGCCGGCGACTGTCAGATCCTCTGCGTCAAGAGGTTCGCGACGTCATCCTCGACAGCGCCCCGCCGTTCTACGACGACTTCGCCGTGGAGGCGCTCGCCTCCTTGGGGCCGGATCTCGACGACCGAGCAGAAGCGTGGCTCCGCGAAGTGGCCACGGACAGGCCGGGAGACCTCAACCCCGCGGTGGAGTCGGCGATCGTCGCAGTCAGCATGTCGCAGGAGCGGCCGAAGCTGCTGCTGGATCTCGCTGAGGCCTACTACATCGAACGCCTCGATCCACGTGATCGCTGGGGCGGCGGCTCTCCCCTCGACGATGGCATTCGGGACTTCCGCCACGGACTTACCCCTGGGTTCGCGGTACCGCAGGCTGCCTGGTACTACGGTCCCTTCTTCCGCCTGCTCAATACGATCCCGGTGGACGCCATTGGCTTCATCAACCGGATGCTTGATCACGCTGCCAAGTTCCGGGTTGATCAGTTGACCGCTCACGGCGACTGCTCCGCCGAGCCTGAGGGCGTATACCTCGATCTGCCCGGGGTCGGTGGTCGGCTCTATGTCGGCGACGGCCACGTCTGGGCATGGTATCGCGGCACGAGCGTCGGACCGCGTGCATGTACGAGCGCGCTTCTCGCGCTGGAGCGCTTCATTGACCACCTCCTGGAGCAGCTGAACGTCCCAGCCCAAACGATCGTCGAACTTCTCCTTCGCCACTGCCACAACCTCGCGGTGCCTGGACTCGTGGTGGGCTTCTTGACTCGACATCGGGAGGTGGCTGGCACCCTCCTTGATCCTTTCCTTACCTCCCCAGCCGTCTGGCACCTTGAGACCAATCGCGTTACCGGTGACTTCGGATTTCGAGGACGAGATGCGGATGCCGACAACTTGACCGGGGCTGACCGGCGTCGGCACACCTTCCATGAGACCGTCAGCGCGATGGTGATTAACGCTCGGCTCTCTGACGATGAGGATCGACTCGCTCAACTCCAGGCAGTCGGCATCCAACTTATCGAGAGTGCCCGCGCCGAGCTCGCCGACGTCGAAGGCGATCACGACGTCTACCTCGCGATGATCGAGAGCTGGGCGGAGGAGTTTCGCATCGAGAACTATCGAGCCAGTCGAGACGGGGACCAGATCGTCATCCGGTTCGAGCGACCCGAACGCATCGACCAAGTACTCGAGTCCCGCAGCGCCGATCTTCAGAGAGGAAACGCTCTACTCGGCCTCCAGAACCGCTACGGGCGCTACAACGATGCCCCCGAAAGCTGGCCTGTCGAAAACCTCGAAGAAGATCTTGCAACCGCACGTAAGCTCGTCGAGGACGAGCAAATCCCAGAAGAAGCGCTATGGCCGGAGAACGGCCTCGTGGCCGTCGCCGCGGCAGCAGTGCGAGCCCACGCTCTGGGACGCGCGAGGTTGGATATATCGAGCCTGACCTGGGCGATTGACGCTGTGATCTGGGCTGCCGAGAACCCACGAACTGATGAGATGACCTACAGCGGGACATGGTTCTCAATGGGGGCCGACCGTGCTGCGGCTGCGGCCGCTCCACTACTTCTCCTCGAGCCATTCGACAACCTAGATCTAGACCGGCCGCGTGTTGAGAACTGTCTGCGGTCCCTCGCCACAAGCCTCTTCGATGAGGTACGTGCGATCTACGTCAAGGGCTGCGAGCCGATTTGGGCCATCCCGTGCGACATCGACGAAGGCTCGGCCCCATGTCGCCGGCACGGATCAGCGTGGATCGCCGCGACTGCGGGACTGATCGACTGCAGGCTGGGGCCGTGGGACCAAGAAACGCAGCAGCGGGAGCCTGATCCGCTGCCAGCGCCGTTCCATGAGTCGCTCTCGGACGTTGCCGACGACCAGCTCATGGTCACTCGGCTGCGGATGCCGTTGGCGTGCATGGTCGACGCCAGAGGCGTGCCGTGCCTTCAGGGTACGGTCGGCGATCTTTGGGCGCCGCTGTGGGACGCCCACCGCAGAGGTCTCGCCCATTGGTGGAAGGAGGGATACGACCATCACGCGCACATCCACCATGAGCCGATCGCCCAGCGAATGATTACGATCGCGTTGGCTGGCGACCGAGACCCCATCAGGGCTCACATCGAGCATTTCGCCGCAGACTCCAACGCTCTGCACATGCTCTTCAGCGGATTCGGCACTGTCTTCACCTATGATGAGCAGCTTCGACGATCCATGGTCGATTTCTGGCCGTGGGCGCTGGAGGTCGCTCTTGATGCCGTTGGTGACGGAGCCGGGCTGCGCACGCAGCATCATCATTCGTTCGACTACATGACTGCGGCCCTGCTCCCCACCCCGAACGCAAGGACGTCGGACCCGGACATCGATGGCACTTTCGCTCGATGCCGCGAGAACTGGCTTCAGCCCGACGCTCTAGGTCAGCTTGCGGACCGCTGGCTACGCCTCGCCCGCTGGGAGCCCAAAGCCGCTGAGGCCGTGATCATCTTCGCGAAGAGCGCACCGCGACAGTGGCAGGCGACAACCGCGCTGGCCTGGATCGAGTCGATCATCGACCAGCGCTATGCTCTCTTCGCCAATCGTCTCTGGTTCCTGGAGGAATGGCTGGCGGAACTCCGCAACCGTGGTGTGATCGTCGGGGACATTAGGAGCCGCTACCACCGGATCGTCGACGGCCTGGCCGCCGCTGGCGATCGAGCTGCGGTGAGCCTTCAGCAACTGGACGAGTAGTGATTTCGAGGGCGCGGCCACAGTCGCCGTAGCTGTGGGCCCAAGAACACAATTCGTCGTCAGCGCGGGGTTCCGCTTTGTCGAGCCGAGCGTGCCCAGGGGAGCGGTCCTGCGCCGAGTCCGGCTTGTCCTCCGCCCGGACACCGTCCTGCGCCTGGCACCGCGAGTTGGTGAAGCATCAACATACCCGTACCTGCTGGCCGACGCCGTGGGCGCTCGCCGACCGTCCGCTCCATCGGCGTACTCACCCTGCGCTTGAGCCGGGAGAACGCATCCTGGGGCTATCGGCGAGTGCATGGTGCACTCACCACGCTCAGTCTTAGGTCGCTGCTTCCACGGTCTGGGAATCCTTCAGCAGGAGGTCTTGACCCAGCATTCGAGCGAGCCTCCGACCTGGGCTGCCTCCTGCAAGAGCGAGGCGATCCAGCACACGATCGCCTTGGATACCGAAGCGGTCCGTCTCCTACGCTGCCATCAGCAACGCCAGCACGTGCAGGACCTCGACACTGGCGGCTGGGCGTTTGCCCGCGCTGGCGGCCAGCCCGATACGCCCGGACTACCTGACCTACCGGTTCTGGTTTGGTGAAAGCCAGCGGCCTGCCGCCAGCACTGCTGTACGCACGACCTACGACACGGCGCCGCCTCCACAGCGTTGGCCGCGCACGTGAACCTGCGTACTGTCCAGGGACAGCTCGGGCACGCCAGCATCGTGCTGACCTCCGACACTTACACCTCGTTCTGCCCGAACTCCATCACGCGGCGGCGGAGGCCGCGGCACGCCTGGTCCTCACCACAGCGCGAAGAACAGGTCAAAGGCTACAGAAACGGACGACCCAGTTTCGGCGTCGTTCCACGAGTCGACCGCCACGTAGCGCCTTTGCCGGAAAGGTGTCGCGGTGTCGGTTTGTCCCAGGCGTGACCCAGCTATGACCCACCTCTTGATTCTTTGATCAAGGGGTGGGGTGAATCTGCAGGTCAGAGTGGTAGGGCGCCCGGGGCTCGAACCCGGAACCTACGGATTAAAAGATCCAGTTCGAGCCGTTCCAGATCGTTCAATGCAAGTCAGGGGGCGTGGACGGTCCATCCTGAACGGTTGCGAACGGCCTTGTATTGCAACCCGAACTGCAACCCTTGGCGCCTCACTTCCCAATCAGGACCATGACGGTCGTGATCAGCGGCTTGAAGCACTCCGTCCAGATATCCGATAGACGGGCTCATCCGAAGTGGCCGAGAATCCGGCAGGTGAACGCATGCCCCTTCTGTCTAATCGGCGCCGGTGACGTAGACCGTGAGCTTGTCGCCTACCGCACCAGCAACGTCTTCGTTCTTCCCGTCCCCTCGCAGCGACCGAAAAACCTTGGTCACTGTCTCGTGCTTCCAACTATGCACGTGACAAGTCTTCACACTGCCGCTCCCGATCTTGTGGCCGAACTCTTTGATGTAGTCGGTCGAGTTACCGCCGCCGCTCGAAAGGCATTTGGAGCGCCTGGGAGCATGATCCTGCAGAACGACAACATTCCAGGTCAGACACTGTTTCACCTGCACGTCCATGTGATCCCCCGCTCTCCCGGCGATGGATTCGTCCTGCAGGACCCAGCCAAGCTTGAGATCCCCTTGGCAATCCGTGCGCAGCAGGCCGTACAGCTCCGCAAGGCTCTCACCGAGTGATAGCCCCCAGCACGTTTCGATACTCCGAGGTCACCGTGGAGCTCAGTGGGCCGGGACTGAGGAACGAAGTCCCGGACCTCCGATCGCCCCAAGCCCGCACCGTGGTCAGCCACAGCATGGCGATCGTAGGGCTGCATCTGTGCGGCGGCGGGGCAACCCCGGTCGGTGCGTTCGGTCCGTACGACGGGACAGGTGTGCGGTGCCCGGCCCGGTGTCCCGCCGCCGTCCGGGACCGACCCCCAGGCCGCACGCCCGGACGGCGGGCGGGCGGAGGGCCGGGGGTACGGCGGCGCGCCGCGCCGCCGCTTGATCCCTATAAGAACAATTCGGCAGTGTGATCGACATGGCCGAATTCGTCGAGGTCCATGTGACCGTGCCGGATCGTGATGTCGCTGAGCGGATCGCCGATGTGGTGGTGGGCGAACGCCTGGCCGCCGCTGCACAGCTCGTCGCGCCGATCACGTCCGTCTACTGGTGGCGTGGGGAGATCAACCGGGCCGAGGAGTGGCTGCTGTTCATGAAGACGACGGCTGAGCGGTTCGACGAGCTGGCCGCTGCGATCCGGGAACTGCATCCGTACGAGGTGCCGCAGATCGTTGCCGTGCCGTTGGTCGCCGGGACGGCGGACTATCTGGAGTGGGTCAGGCGGGAGACGACCCCAGAGCCCGGCGTGTAGAGATCAGGTCGCCCAGGAGTTCGCGAGCGGCGGGATCACGCTGGCCGGCCAGCGCCTTCTCCACGTTGCCCAGGTGTTGCAGGCCCCATGTCGACTCGGTCCGCTGGGCTGCGTCCAGGGCGCGGCGGGCGTAGGTGACGCCGGTAGGGATGTCGCCGATCTGGAGCTGTGCTTGGGCGATGTCGGCATAGATGACGGCGATGCGCTTGTGGTCGACGTCGCCGTCAACCGAGGTGAGGGCCTGTTGCCCGGCTGCGGTCACCTGGCGTTCGTCGCCCAGTCGTACATGGACGGAGAGCTGGAAGGCGGCCATGCGACCGGCGTCCAGGAAGCGGGTCCAGGCGCGTTCCCGGTGAGGGCGGGCGTGGTCAAAAGCTTCTTCCGCCTGCCGTAGCCGTTCGACTGCTTGCCGGTCTCCCAGACCGGCGAGGTGTTCGGCTTCCAGGCACAGCAGCCATGCTCGTGTGGCGTCGTCGCCCTGGGCCGGTAGGTACTGCTGCGCTCGCCATACCGCTTCCAGGGCGGCTCGTCCCTCCAGGGCGTACGAGCGGTAGGCGTGGGTGCATGCCTGGATGATCGGGTGCCCGCTCTCCTGGGCCGCGAGCGCGGAAACCCGGTCGAAGGCCGCCGACTGCGCGGGCCGCTTGAGGTCCCAGGCGAGCCACGAGGCCAGCGTCGCCGCCTCTCCGGCCGTGGCGGCAAGGCGCCTGCGGAACCGCTCGGGCGCGCCATGAAGAAGGGTGCTCAGCTCGTTGAGGTGGCTGGTCAGCCCTTGGTAGAGGGCGCTGGCGGGGAGTTCGTACTCCAAGCGGTGGAATCCGATGGTGCGGGCTTCGAGGTGTTCGACGGTGTCTTCGTCGAGCACGCGAGGGCCGGCAAGGGCGCGGGCGAGGCGCTCCCAGGGGTCGGCGATGGGGAAGGCGGCTTCGGCGGTCAGTCCGGCTGCGATGAGGAGCATTGTTCGGCGGTTCACGTGTGCGTCCAGCCTTCCCACGATCCAGGCCAGCGTCAGTACGTCAACGTCGCAAGCGTCGTTCGGCTGGCGCGAGCCGATGACTACTTGTTCCACGTTAAGAAGGCTGCTTGCTGGTGTTCCATCCCGTGCCGGGATGGGTGGGGGCGAGTGCGGGACACCGGTGAGAATCCGCGGGGCGAGGCCGAGGAGCATACGGGCGGGGTCGGGCATGTCCAGGCCGTCCGCGATGCGCTCGAAGACGTCGAGTGCGCTGACCTGGGCCTTGCCTTGCATGTACTCGCTGACCTTGCCCTGGCTGAAGCCCACGGCGACGCCGATGCGGGTCTGGCTGATGCCCGCGTACTGGCGAACGAGCCGGAAGAGGTGGCCGATGTCGCGATTTATGAGGGCCGTGCGCATTTCGGGGCGTTGCCACAGGTCGGCCGGTATGACGACCGGTTCGGCCCCGTCTGCGGGCATCTGCCGTTTCCCCTCGCGTCCTTGGACTGCTGGTGATTCCACGCTCACGGACCGGAGTCATCCCGTCAAGGGATAGTGCCGATCCCGGTCTTGGATTCCGGCTCGGGATGGGCGGTCTCGTCGCAGGTGAGGACGCTTGTCCCATGACTCGGAGCGATCAACCGACAAGTGAGAGGTGCCGGGCCTGCCGGGCCAAAGGCTGGCGCTGGGTGCGCAAGAGCCGTGCCGGTGCGCTGCGCCATCTCGACGGTGCGGCCGTGGAGCTTGTGCAGGTGGCCTGCTTCGAGTGCTCGGGAGTCGGAAGAAAGCGAGCGTCGTAGTGGAGATCATCACGGACTGCGTCAGTCCACATGTCCCCGAGTGCGGCGAGGGGCACATGCGGTTGGTCTGGCGTAAGCCTGCGAAGGCAGAAGATCACGCCCGCGTGGTGGCCTGGTCATGTCACTGCCGATCGACGGTCTATGAACTGTGTTGCTTCGGTGGACAGGCGTACATTCGCCGGACCGAGTACGACGACGACGGCGGGGAGACGACCTCCGAGACATACCGGTGGACTTGCAGGAAGGCTGCCGAGGTCTGGCGCGCGCTGCTGAATGGCCAGGCGGTGTAGGGGGCGATGGCGCGGTACCTGGAACGGGGCCGCGCCATCGTCTTCTGGGGGGTAGAACCATCTGTCCAGAGAAGGGGTTGCCCAGGCATCATGCGCTGATAGCCTGCTTGGCTAGACAGGCATGCTGAATGCGGGAGCCCTGATGTCCTTTGAGTACACGCCTCCGAAGTACGCGCAACTGATCGCGGAACTGGAGCGGCGCATCGACTCGGGCGAATACCCGCCCGGCTCCCCGCTGCCCAGTGAACATCAGCTCATGGCCGAGTTCGGGATGGCGCGCCCGACCGTCGTGAAGGCCCTCGGCGTACTGCGCGATCAGGGCTGGATCGTCACCCATCAAGGCAAGGGCCGCTTCGTACGGGGCAGGCCGGCCATCCCCACCGGCCAGCAGGCACGCGCCGGACGCGAACTCCTCGACCGCAAAGAAGCCCAGGTCTCCAGCCGGTTGCTGGTGAGCGGTGAAGTCGAGGTGCCGAACCGGATAGCGGCCTATCTGGGACTCAAGCCCACGTCGCCGGTCATGCTGCGGCGCTCGCTCATCGAGCATGACAACGAGCCGACCGAGATCTCCTCCACGTGGCTGCCGGTCGAGGTGGCGCAGGGCACGGCTCTCGGCGAGCCAGGGGAGCTGAAACAGGGCATCCGGCGCTACGTCGAGAGTGCGGCCGGTACCGCGCTGGACCACATCATCGAGCACGTGACGGCGCGGAACCCGAGCAAGGAGGAGTGCTCGCTCCTGGGCGTCAAGAGCTCGGCTGCACTGCTGGCCGTGTATGCCGTGGCGTGCGACGCGACAGGCCGGCCGTGGGTCGTGGTCGAGTCTGTCCTTCCTGGTGACCGGCACGAATTGGAGGATGCCTACCTCATTCGGTAGCCGGAGTTCCAACTTCTTCACGAAGCCCGCTTGGTCCACTTGACTGGCCAAGTGGGCTTCATGCTTAATGGGCTTACAACTTGGCCAGTCAAGATGGCTGACCGCTCAAGATGAGGAGCAAGTGCACATGGCAATCCAGGGACCCATCCCCGTGACGTTCGCCCAGGTCTTCCCGCACGGCTGCTACAGCGTCGGGGAGGTCGAGCAGGTCAAGGACTTCGAGGCTTCGACGAACGGCAGGTTCGTCCAGGCGCGTGACAAGCAGACGGGCGAACTCGTCTGGCAGATCCCCGTCATGGACGCCGACCCGTCACTCAAGGCGGCTCAGAAGACCGTGGCCGTAAAGATCCTCAGCCCCACTCAGCCCGTCGCCCCGGCTCCCGTCGCGGGGCTGCCGTTCACGCCGGTGGAGTTCGACGGCATGACCGTCACGCCGTACGTCAACGGGTCCGGGCGGCTCGCCTACTCGATCAAGGCGCGGCAGATGGTCGCTCCGCGCACCAACGTCAAGTCCACCAACAACAGCAAGGAGGTCGCAGCATGAACGACAGGAACAGCTACAGCTACACGGTCCTGAGCATCCGGCCCGGCGAGGAGCCCCGCATCGATGTCTCGGTCTACCCGGACAGTTCGGCCCAGGTGACCTACCACTCGATCGGCGACGGCTTCCACGCCTCCATCAACATCGCCTTCGCGGCCACGCGCCTGAGCATCGCCACGACAAGGGACGCCGAGGCCACGGCCGAACGTGTCGCCTTCGCCCGCCAGCTGTCCGAGGCGGCGGCGGCCTTCCTCGCCGACTGCGAGCGCCTGCACGCCGACCGGCAGGCGGCGGCCTGACAAGAAAGCGGGGCCGCTGGAACTGGTCCTTCCGGCGGCCCCTCGTCTCCCCTGACGCGAATCACGAGAGGTCTTCAGCCTAATGTTCAAGCGGCTTCCCGGGGACGAGGCGCGCAACCTCGTCTCCACCACCCCGGACACGGCCGTCGTCTTCCGGCCGACCGTCGTCCGCACACCCGCCATCGTCACCCTGGCCATCTATCTCTACCGGTTTCTCGTCGCCCTGGTCCGGACGATCTGGCGGCATCCGGTAGCCGTCAGCGTGCCCGCCGTCCTCGGGTTCGCCTGGTATCAGTACGGCTGGCCGCTCGCCGTCTGCCTGCTGGGTGTGACCGTGCTCAGCCTGGCAGCCTGGGCGTTCATCGACCGGGAATCCTTCACCGGCTTCGTCGGCTGGCGGCTGCTCGCGTGGTGGCGGCTCATGTCGGTCTACCGCCGCCACTGGCAGTCCGTCATGGACGTCTCCGGCCTCGGCAAGCGCATCAACGGGCGGGTCTACCTGCCCCGGCTGATACGCGTCCAGTGCGACGGCTGGGCCGACCGCATCACCGTACGCATGCTGCGCGGCCAAGCGGTCAAGGACTGGTCCGACCGCATCGACAATCTCGCCCACGGCTTCGGCGTCACGTCCTGCCGGGTGGCGCTCATCAAGGGCGGTCGACTGCTGCTCATCTTCCCGCGCCGCGACCCATTGGCCACGCCGATCCCCGCGCTCCCGGTCCCGTTGGAGCCGACCGTGGGGCCGGTCGAGATCGGCAAGCAGGAGGACGGCCGACCGCTCCGGCTCAAGGTCCACGGCACGCACGTACTGATCGCGGGTGCGACGGGGGCCGGCAAGGGCTCGTTCCTGTGGGACACGATCCGCGGCCTGCTCCCCGCGATGCGGGCGGGCCTGGCCGAGGTTTGGGCGCTCGACCCGAAGCTCATGGAGCTGTCCTTCGGCCGCGAGCTGTTCCAAGGCCGCTACGCCGCCGATCCGGCCGATTGCGCCGATCTGCTCGAAGAGGCCGTCTCCGTCATGCAGAAGCGGGCCGCTCGCTTCGCCGGTCTTCAGCGCTCCCACGTCCCGACCATCGAGGGCCCGTTCGTCCTGGTGCTCGTCGAC
This sequence comes from Nonomuraea sp. NPDC050783, assembly GCF_040802095.1. Classification (NCBI taxonomy): domain Bacteria; kingdom Bacillati; phylum Actinomycetota; class Actinomycetes; order Streptosporangiales; family Streptosporangiaceae; genus Nonomuraea; species Nonomuraea sp. NPDC050783. The sequence continues at coordinate 100,949 of NZ_JBFAHK010000005.1, read as the reverse complement.
GAGGTGGCGTTCCTGACCGCCTACCAGCCCGACAAGCAACTTCGGCAGCGCATCTCCGCCGCCCTGGCCACACTCGCCACCCAGGGCCGCTCGGTCGGCATCGGCGTCATGGCCGCCCTCCAGGACCCGCGCAAGGAGGTCATGAACATCCGCAACCTGTTCCCCGACAAGATCGCCCTTCGCCTCGACGAGTCGGAACAAGTGGACATGGTCCTCGGCGACGGCGCACGCGACCGGGGAGCCCTGGCCGATCACATCTCGCCCATCCCGGAGCAAGGGGCCGGTGTCGCGTACATGCGCCTGGAGACCTCACCAGAACCGATCCGGGTCCGCGCGGCCTACGTCTCCGATACCGACATCCACCAGATGGTCGCCCTGTTCACCGAGCGAGAGGAGGCTGCATGACCAACCCGCACGACCGCGCACTACCCCGGACGATCCGGATGGCAATGCCACTGGCCCGGGATGTCGTGGAAGAGGTCGCCAAGCTGCACGGCGTGTGCATCCGGCCCGTCCCGCTCAAGCGGCTCGACACTCACACGGGCAAGTGGGAGATCATCGACGTCCCCTGCGGGTCACCGATGGACAGCAAGTGCCCGCCGTGCGCCAAGCGCAACAAGCAGCTCCGCAAGGCCCAATGCCGGGAAGGCTGGCACCTGGAAGAGGAACCCACCATCACACCGGACGACCCGAACGAGGAACAGCGCTGGCTCGTGGAGTTCCGCGCCGACGCCCAGGCCGAGCGCGACGCCACCGAAGAGGCCGGCGACGACACCGCCGACCTGGACGCCCTCATTGAGGGCCTGGACGAGGAGATCAACGCGGCGGGCATGCGCGGCAACGTGCTCGGCCGCACCACGTCCAAGCGCTCCCGCTCCACCCGGCGACGCCAGGACGCGCCGGACCTGCCCAAGCGCAAGATGACCCACACCACGCTGGGCCGCACCTTCCAGGCCCCGGACGGCAAGACCTACCGTCCCTCGCTGTTCGTCACGCTCACCCTGCCCTCCTACGGCAAGGTCCGCGACGGCGTACCGGTCGATCCCGACACCTACGACTACACGCGGGCGGCCCGTGACGCGCTGCACTTCTCCAAGCTCGTGGACCGCTTCGTGCAGAACCTGCGCCGTGTGGCGGGCTTCGACGTGCAGTACTTCGCGACCGTGGAGCCGCAGAAGCGCCTCGCCCCGCACCTGCACATGGCCGTCCGTGGAACGCTCCCACGCGCGGAGATCAAGCAGATCGCGGCGGCCACCTACCACCAGGTGTGGTGGCCGTCCGTCGATCGCGTGGCCTTCGAGGGCGAGCACCTGCCGATCTGGCAGGAAGGAGCCGGATACCTCGACCCCGACACCGGAGAGGTCCTGCCCACCTGGGACGAAGCCCTCGACGACCTGGACGCCGACGAAGACGCCGAACCCCTGCACGTGATCCGCTTCGGTGACCAGGTGGACGTCAAAGGCGTGCTCGCGGGCACCAAGGACGCCGACCAGTGCATCCGCTACCTGGCCAAGTACCTGACCAAGAGCCTCGGCGACGGCCTGGACAGCCAGGCCCAGCAGGAGCACGCGGCCCGCTTCGTCGATGCCCTGCGCTACGAACCCTGCTCACCCACCTGCCCGAACTGGCTCCGCTACGGCGTCCAGCCCAAGAACGCCAAAGCCGGAATGGCTCCCGGCCGCTGCCGCTCCAAGGCTCACAAGCCCGAACACCTCGGCTACGCCGGCCGCCGCGTCCTGGTCTCCCGCAAGTGGTCCAACAAGACGCTTGCCGAGCACAAGCAGGACCGCCGCACCTGGGTCCTGGAAGCCCTCGGCCAGGCCGACCAACCCATCGACCCACACCGCTACGTCTGGAAGCCGATTCCGGCCGGAGACGCCAACGTGGCTCCCCTCGCCGTCCGGCTCCTCCGATCCGTGCACGAACGTCAACGCTGGCGCGCTCACATGGCCGAACTCCAGGCCAGAGCAGACGGCCAAGATCTTTCGGCAACTGAAGGGAGGGCAGCCTGATGGAAAGACTCTTCTACCGGCCAAACGACGCGGCGACGGTCCTGGGGATGAGCCGCACGGCGATCTTCAGGCTCATCAAGACCGGCGAACTCCGATCCATCAAGCGCGACGGTTACCGCTTGATTCCTGCTGCCGCCCTACTGGACTTCGCGCGAGACCTGGAGGCGGCGTGATGGCCCGCAAGCCCAACGGTCGCTCCTCGATCTTTCTCGGCAAGGACGGTAAGTGGCACGGTTACGTCACTATGGGCCTCAAGGACGACGGCACGCCCGACCGCCGCCACCGCGTCGGCGACAGCGAGACCGAGGTGACCAAGAAGGTCCGCGAACTGGAGGGAAAGCGGGACTCCGGCAAGTCTGACAAGCCGGGGCTCGCGCCCACAGTCGCCGAGTGGATGCGCACGTACCTCGACGAGATCGCGCCTCTCAAGGTCAGCGACCGCACCCTGGAGAGCACCTATCGGCCCAAGGCCGAACATTGGATCATCCCCCGCCTCGGTGCTCATCGCCTCGACCGGCTGCGCCCGGAACACTTGGACGCCTTCTACGCCTATCTCGCACAGCAGGGCCTCGCCCAGAACACCATCGTGCAGATCCACCGGATCCTCTCCCGCGCCCTGAAGATCGCAGTACGGCGTGAGAAGGTCGCCCGCAACGTCTGCACCCTGATCGACGCCCCAACCGTTGAGGACGTGGAGATCGAACCCCTCGACGCCGACGAGGCCCGCGATGTCCTGGACGTGGCCGGCAGCCAGAGGAACGGCACCCGTTGGTCAGTGGCGCTCGCTCTCGGTCTTCGGCAATGCGAAGCCCTGGGCCTGCGCTGGAAGTACGTGGACCTCAAACGAGGCGTCATTCGCGTCTTCTGGCAGATCAAGCACCAGCGCTACCGCCACGGCTGCAAAGACCCGCACGCCTGCGGGAAGCGACTTCACCGCTACCCGTGCCCGAAGGACTGCCCCAGGGCCAAGCGCACCTCCGGCCGCAAGCACGTGTGCAACAAGGAGGGGCAGAAGTACTGCGAACCCGACTGCACCAAGCACGCGCCCTCCTGCCCCGAGCGCGTCGGCGGCTGGATCTTCGTGAAGCCCAAGGGCAAGAGCAAGCGAACCGTCATGATCCCGCCCCCGCTGATCCCCCTCCTCAAGCTGCACCAGGAAGCCCAGCAGGCCGAGAAGGAAGCAGCGGGGGAGCGGTGGCACGACTATGACCTCGTCTGGTGCCATCCGGACGGACGCCCCATCGACGCCGGCCAGGACTGGGACGAATGGAAAGAACTCCTGCGCCTCGCCGAAGTCGAGAAGGACGCCCGAGTCCACGACGCTCGCCACACCGCCGCGACGCTTCTCATCGAGCAAGGCGTGGACATCAGTGTCGTTCAGGAAATCCTCGGCCACTCGCAACTGACCACGACCAAGCGCTACACCCACATCACGGCGACGCTCTCAACGGACGCAGCAGCTCGCATGGGGCGGGCACTCTGGGGCTGACTGCAACGGAAAATGCAACTGGGCGGGCTTCCGGATCATGGAGATCGGGGAGTCCGCCCAGGTCATTGGGGTAGGGCGCCCGGGGCTCGAACCCGGAACCTACGGATTAAAAGTCCGCAGCTCTGCCAATTGAGCTAACGCCCCTCGCATCAGCAAGGGTACAGAGACTACCGTCCCGCTCGCGACGCCTACAGCACCGGTCAAACCATCTCAGGTCAGGCTCAACGGTAGGCGGCCAGGCCGGTCAGCGCTTCCCCCAGCACCAGCGTATGGATCTCCTGTGTCCCCTCGTACGTCAGCACGCTCTCCAGGTTGTTCATGTGCCTGATCACAGGGTACTCCAGGGTGATCCCGTTGCCGCCCAGGACGGAGCGGGCCTGGCGGGCGATGTCGAGGGCGGCCCGGACGTTCGCCAGCTTGCCGAAGCTGATCTGCCGGGGCTCCAGGTCGCCCGCGTCCTTCAGCCGGCCCAGGTGGAGGGCGGTGAGCTGGGCCTGGGCGAGGCCGACGTACATCCAGGCGAGCTTTTCCTGGGTGAGCTGGAACGCGCCGATCGGCTTGTCGAACTGGACGCGGGTCCTCGCGTACTCGACGGCGGACTCCAGGCAGGCCCGCGCCGCCCCGACGACCCCCCAGACGATGCCGAAGCGGGCCTCCGACAGGCACGACAGCGGGCCCTTGAGCCCCACGACCTCCGGCAGGGCGGCGGAGGCGGGCAGGCGCACGTCGTCGAAGTACAGGGACGAGGTGACGGACGCCCTCAAGGACAGCTTCCGGTGGATCTCAGGGGCGGAGAAACCGGGCGTGGAGGTGGGGACGACGAAGCCGCGGATCCCTTCGTCCGTCTGCGCCCAGACGACCGCGACGTCGGCGATCGAGCCGTTGGTGATCCACATCTTGGAGCCGTTGAGAATCCAGTCGGACCCGTCCTTCTTCGCGTACGTCCGCATGTTCGCCGGATCGGACCCGTGGTCCGGCTCGGTCAGCCCGAAGCAGCCGATCGCCTCACCGGCGGACATCCGGGGCAGCCACTCCTCTTTCTGCTCGTCGGAGCCGTACCGCCAGATCGGAAACATCGCCAGCGATCCCTGGACGGACACGAACGAACGCAGCCCGGAGTCGCCGGCCTCCAGCTCGCGGCAGGCCACCCCGTACGAGACCGCGTCCGTCCCGGCGCACCCGTACCCCCGCAGATGCATGCCGAGCAGCCCGAGCGCGCCGAGCTCGGGCGCCAGCTCGCGGGCCGGGAAGACGGCCTCCTCGAACCAGTCGCCGACGTGCGGCAGCACCCGGTCGGAGACGAACGACCTGACCGTGTCGCGGATGAGGCGCTGGTCGGCGTCGAGCTGGTCGTCCAGGCGGAGCAGGTCGTCCATGGCGGGTCCCTTCCTAGCCGGGCATAGGGGGCTACCAGGGTTCTACCAGGGGGAAACCTGATGTGCTAACACCGGGCCCGGGGGCAGTCTTGAGACATGAGCGAATACCACGAGTACGGCACCCAGCACACCGACCGCCCCGTCAAGAAGCTCCGCCGGACCGAGAAGGGCCGGATCGTCGCGGGAGTCTGCTCCGGCGTCGGCGAGTACGTGGGCATCGACCCCAACCTCATCAGGATCGCCCTGGCGGTCGTGACGCTGTTCGGCGGCCTCGGCGTCGGCCTCTACGCGATCGGCTGGCTGCTCCTGCCGGACGAGCACCGCGACACCTCGATCGTCCAGGACCTCATCAACAAGCAGCAGAACCGCGGCGGCGGCAGCACGGACTGGACCACCGGCGGCGAGCACAAGCCGCAGCCGTGATCAGGCGGTGGCCTCGGCGCGAACCTGGGCGGTCCTGTCACCGCCCCGGGACTCGGCCCAGATCATGGCCAGGACGGCCGCGCAGATGAGCCCGGCGACGCCGGACAGCGCGACCACCGGCTCCGGGCCGAGTCTCTCCGCCGCGAAGCCGCCGACGAGGATTCCCAGTCCCTGCGCGGCCATGAGCCCGGACTGCACGATCCCGAACGCCTGGCCACGGCGTTCGGCGGGCACGGCCTGGACGAAGGCGGCGTTGGCGGCGAGCTGGTAGGCTCCGCCGATTCCTGACAGGACCCACGCCGCCAGCACGACGGCCAGTGGCGGCCGCAACGCGGTCACGACCAGGGGCGCGCAGCTCAGCATGGCCAGCAGGCCCATGAACCGCAGCCGCCGCGCCGGCGCGACGAACCTGCTGAACAGGAACGCGCCCAGCACCGTCCCCGCGGGCATGGCGGCCATCAGCAGCCCGGTGACCACGGCCACCGGCAGCGGGCCGTCCGCCGCGAGCCGGGCGGCGTACGGTGCGGCGATGCCCTCGGGCAGCACGTAGAAGCCGCACAGCCAGGCGAACAGCACGAGCGTGCGCAGCTTCCTCGATCCGAAGACCAGCCGCGCCCCGGCCCTGGTCATGTTCCACATGGACGGCCTGGAGCCGTCGTCGCGGCCCGGGGCAGGGCGGCGGCGCACGCCGGAGGCGAGGATCAGCGCCGAGCCGAGGAACGTGGCGGCGTCGATGGCCAGCGCCCGGTAGGGCCCCATCGTGGCGATCACCGCGCCGCCCGCCGCGAAGCCGAGCATCTGCCCGGCCTGGTTGGTCATGTTCTGCAGGGCCGAGCCGATGACGTACGCGTCGCCGTCGAGCACCTCGGGCAGCAGCGCCGCCCGCGCGGCCGAGAACGGCGCGCTCAGCAGCACGACCAGGAACACCAGCACGCACAGCCCCCAGAACGGCATGACCGGCAGCGCCATGCCCGCCACCAGCGCGAACCGGAGCAGGTCGCAGACCAGCATCACCCCGCGCCGGGCGAACCGGTCGGCCAGCCCGGCCAGCAGCGGCCCGCCGACGATCGAGGGCAGGTAGGTGAGCGCGTAGACGGCGGCCGTGGCCAGCGGCGAGCGGGTGCGGTCGTAGACCAGCACGGCGAGCGCCACCTGGGCGAGCTGGTCGCCGAGGAGCGAGAGGCCCTGGCCGTACCACAGTGCCCGGAACTCCTTGATGGCGATGACTTCCCGGTATGTGGCTCGCTGTCCTTCCGCGGCCTCCGCACGTCGATGACGTCCCGGCGGCCGTCGCGCCCGCATGGCCCCCATTGGACTCCGCTGTGCCTGACTATCCGCTGTGCCTGACTCTCACTGCGCCCGGCACTCGGTGTGCCCGACTCTCGGTGCTCGCTTTGCGTATTCGCTACGTCACCTAAGGTGCCTGAGGGAGAGGGCAAGCCGCAACCCAAAGAAGCCAACCGGATGCAAAGGGTTACCAGCCGAGCTCGTGCAGGCGCTCGTCGGAGATGCCGAAGTGGTGCCCTACTTCGTGGATGACCGTGATGCGCACCTCGTCGATCACGTCCTCTTCGGTATCGCAAATCTCACATATCGGTTTGCGGTAAATCTCGATGTGGTCGGGCAGGACTCCTGAATACCAGTCGCCGCGTTCGGTGAGGGGGACACCGGTGTACAGGCCGAGCAAATGGGGCTCAGGCGGGTCATCGACGACCACCACCACGACGTTGCTCATGGCAGCCGTGAGGTCGGCGGGGATCGTGTCCAATGCCTCGGCCACGAGTTCCTCGAACTTCTCCCGCGATACCTCGATCACACCTGCCATTCTGCCCCCGCCCTCCGCTGAGCAAGAAACGGTATGAAGTTCGTTCGCGTCGTCAAAGCAGTCATCCGGTCACGGGCCTTCCGCGCGCTCGCGGTGCTCGCCGTGGCCGCCGTCGGGTCATGGCTGGGCATCTTCCTCAGTGGCGCCGTACGCGCCGAGGTCGGCCCGGTCGAGACCGCGATGTCCCTGAGGCCGGCCTGGAACGGCGAGACCGTCGTGGACGCCAGCCCTCTCGGCACGCTCACCTTCCGCACCCACGACGCCCCCCTGCGCCTGCGCATCACCCTGGAGAACATCGACCAGGAACGTGCCAAAGCCTTCATCGAGGACCCGCGGCTGGCCGACCGGCTGCCGCAGGTCATCGAGGAGGACCTCATGGACGGCGTGCGCGCCCTCGCCGTCCGCTCGCTGCTGTGCGCGGGCGCCGGGGCGCTGGTCGCCGTCCTGATGGTCTTCAGGCGCCCGCGCGTGGCCCTCACGGGCCTCCTGGCGGCCTCCGTGGCCCTCTCCGGGACCGGGATGCTCGCCGTCGCGACCTTCCGCCCCAACTCGCTCATGGAGCCGCGCTACTCCGGCCTGGTGGCCGCCGCGCCGTCGCTGGTGGGCAGCGCGGAGTCGATCGTGACGCGGTTCGAGTCGTACCGGTCGCAGCTCACCAAACTCGTCACGAACGTCTCCAAGCTCTACGAAACGGTCTCCACGCTCCCTCTGTACGACGCCGACCCGAAGTCCATCCGGGTGCTCCACATCTCCGACATCCACATCAACCCCATCGCCTGGAACGTCATCCGCTCGCTCAAGGACCAGTTCAAGATCGACGTGATCGTGGACACCGGCGACATCTCCGACCACGGCACCAAGCCGGAGAACAAGTTCGTGGACGAGGTCGGCACCCTCGGCGTCCCGTACGTCTACGTCAGGGGCAACCACGACTCCATGATCACCCAGAGGGCCGTCGAGAAGCAGAAGAACGCGATCGTCCTGGACGACCGGACCGCGCAGGTCGCCGGGCTGACGATCTACGGCCTCGGCGACCCCCGCTTCACCCCGGACAAATCGGTCAGCGTGGACTCCGACCCCGCCGCCCTGCACCAGTTCGCCCGCTCCCACCTGGGCAACGTCCGCGCGCCCGACCTGATCGCCGTCCACGACCCGGTCGTCGGCCAGGGCTTCTCCGGCGCCGCCCCGATGATCCTGGCCGGACACACCCACGAGCGCAGCACCACCATGCTCCCGACCGGCACCCGCATGCTGGTCCAGGGCTCCACCGGCGGCGCCGGCCTGCGCGCGCTCGAACACCCCCAGCCGACCCCCGTCCAGGCGTCCGTCCTGTACTTCGACAAGGAGACCCGACGCCTGCAGGCCTGGGACGACATCACGCTGGGCGGCCTGGGAGAGCAATCGGTCTACATCCAACGTCACGTGGAGCCCGACCCACAACGTATGATTTCTCCGGAGCCGACGAACGCCCCGTCGCCAACGGGCACGGTCACCGGCTCCGCGTCACCCGACGCCGGACCGCCACTTTGGCATCAAGGGCAATCGTCCCCTATGCTTCAGAGGTCTCCGACGGAAGGCGACAGGGTTTCCTAACGGCCCCCATCGTCTAGCGGCCTAGGACACCGCCCTTTCAAGGCGGCGGCACGGGTTCGAATCCCGTTGGGGGCACGCGAGCGCCTGGCGCACCCGCGAAACGGCTGGTCGAAGACCACCGAAGAGCTGGTAAGCTAAGCGAGCGCAAAGAGAACGAAACGCAAGACAAGCAAGGTCCTGTAGAGCAGTTTGGAGTGCTCGCCACCCTGTCAAGGTGGAGGTCGCGGGTTCAAGTCCCGTCAGGACCGCTCTGGGTCAGGTAGCTCAGTTGGTACGAGCGTCCGCCTGAAAAGCGGAAGGTCGGCAGTTCGACCCTGCCCCTGACCACCAGCATTGAACAGCTAAGATGCCCCGAAGCGAAGATCGCTCCGGGGCGTTTTCGTGTCCGTGACAGCAACACTGACAGCAACGTCGCGATGGAGCATCAGATGGACCATGGCATGAGTCCCGCTCATCTCGCCGTCGAGATGGACGATGCTGAGAAGCTTCAAGTGCTCCTCGATGAAGGCGCAAGTGTTCATGAGGAGCACGATGGGCTCACGCTTCTTCACTGCGCGATCGAGGGGGAAGTGGACAGTCACGCGCAGACGGGTGATCGCCTCCATGTTGATATGACGGCGCTCCTTCTCGCCAATGGAGCCGATCCACGACGGCGATCGCACGGCGGCAGAGGCGTTTCGGCGGAGCACTTCGCCCTCGTCAACAGGCACTGGTTGGCGGCCCGACTGATCGAGGCATGGCTACGGGATCATCCCGAGTAGCTGACGAGAGCAACGTCGGCCACTGTGGCGCTGGCGATCATTGACCGGCTCAAGATGCGTGACTAGCTTCCGAACCTGTGACGCCTCAGTGGATCGGTGTGATCGGGACTGCTCTTGGCGCGGCGATCGGAAGCCTGGTGGCGATCGGGTCCGTCTTTTTCAAGGCTCGGCAGGAAGTAGCTGCTGAAGAGCGCCAGTACAAGAGGGAGCGAGCCCTTAGGGCCCGTGATCGCACTTGGGGCATCACCGTTCAGGGGCTGGAGGCGCGGCGACAGACCTATGCCACCTTGTTACGGCGAACTGGAGCGTATGGCCGGCGACTCGAAGCGATCACCACTCAGGCCCCGACCGCGGCCGATGAGGTTCCACGATCCCTGAAGGAAGACCTCGACACAGCCAGGGCAGAGCTTGAAGATCTTGTCTTCGAGGTTGACGTTCACGCGCAGCATCCCCTGGTCGGTGATGGGCTACGGCAACTCCTGCAAGAGGGCCAAGCGGTTCAGGACGCCCTCGAAGCAGGAGACTGGGACAAGGCCAGGGAGTCGATGTCTCTTGTAGGACCCCTGACGACGAAGCTACGGGATAGATGCCGTTGGGATCTTGGGTTGTACGCACCTGATCCGTATGAGGACTCGAACAGCGCGCCAGAATTGGTCTCTGCCGATAAGAAGGCGGTCAAGGCAGAAGAATGCGCCCCAGCCGAATCGAGCTGAGGCGCAGTGGGGTAGGGCAGATCAGCCGAGAGCATCACTGAGCTTGCCTAGGGCTGTCCGCTTGTCGTCGAGCGAGACGTGAGCGTAGATCGTCATGGTTACATCGATGTCGCTGTGGCCGACGATGTCTCGGACGACCTGGGGGGGGAACACCGAGGTTGAGCAGGAGCGTCACACAAGTGTGACGAAGGTCGTGGAACCTCATCTCACTGAGGCCAGCAGCCGTCCGGATCGCTCCCCAGCTTCGCCGTAGGTTGTCCGGCTCCATTGGAGTACCGCAGCGCGAGGGGAAGACGAGGCCGTGTTCCTTCCACTCCTCCCAGCGGTCCGAGCGTTCGGTGAACAGCTTTCTCCGGTGCTCCCGCAGAGCCTCCACGCAGATCGGCGGTAGCGGTACCGTACGCTCCGAGTCGGAGGTCTTGGGACGGACGAAGCGAAGGCGGCCGGCCACGCGCTGAAGGCTTTGGACCACTTCGAGCTTGCCGCCCTCCAGATCGATGTCTTCCCAGCGGAGTCCGAGGAGCTCCCCACGGCGCAGGCCGAGACAGAGCGCCAGGACGTACAACGCGTAGAGCCGATGTTCCTGCGCCGCCTTGAGGACTGCACGGGCCTGAGGAACGGTCAGGCCGCGGTTGACCTTGTACTTGGGCACTGGAACCTTGACGAGCTTGGCGACGTTGCGAGCGATGATCTCCTCGCGTACGGCACACTCCAGGGCATTCCGAAGGACTGCATGGATGGACTGGACCATGCGCGTGGACAGGCGCGAGTCGCAGCACTGACCACCCTTGAGGGCGCAGCACACCGGCTTGTCCCGTGAAGCGTCCCAGCCGTTGCGGCAGCATTGGCATTCGGAGCGGACGCGGTTGATGAAGAGGCGGACGTCTTGGGCGTTGAGCTTGCCCAGGCGCTTCTTGCCTAGCCCGGGGATGAGATGGAGACGAACGACGCCCTCGTATCCCTGGTAGGTCTTGGGGCGGCGTTCCTGGCTGACGATGTTCCTCAGCCAGTAGTTGAGGAAGTCGGCAAGCGTCCAGTTCTCTGAGGAGACAGGGATGCCCTCGTCGGCCTGGCGGAGAAGTTCGGTCAGTTTCTTGCGGGCATCCTCTTGTGTTCGAGCGGAGCCCTGAACCCGCTTCATGGTCCCAGCGGTGGTCTGGACGAAGGCGGCGTACCCGTATCGGCCATCCTTGCGCGGCCAGATGCTCCCCTCACCGTTGGAGCGCTTGCGAATGCGGCGCCCCGTCCGGCGCTTGGGCTCTTCCTCCGGGGTGCCGAGCATAGTCTTGGTCATCACGCCACCCCCACGAGAGTTCTGATGCACTCGGCCAGGGCGTCGGCCGGGACGAGGCGGCGACGGCCGATCTTGATGGTTCGGAGCTGGTTGGAGCGGATGAGGGTGTAGAGGGTCCACCGGCTGACACGGAGGCGATTGGCAGCCTCGTCCACGGTGAGCACGAGGTCACTCATGCGGGACCTCCTTGCATGCCAGCCGGGCGAAGGGTGTGCCGGTGATGGCAGCGGCGAGGAGGGCGTCTCCGAGGGAGTGGCCTTTGCCGGCGTACTGCCATTCGCTGATGACGAGGACGGTGTCTTCATCGAACAAGGGCAGACGGCCTGTGGTGATGTCCTGGCTGCGCCTGTGTTCTTTGCGGTCGGCGCGGAGTTCGCCGAGGGTGGTGGAGTAGCGGCGGGAGCGGGTGGAAAAGTGGCCGCGGAAGCCGAGCATGTGGGCCCAGTCAGCGAGGCGGAGTTCGGCCAGGTCAGGTTGGGCGGCGAGGTGAAGGCAGGTGGTGATGAGGCGGCGGGCGTGGTCGCGCAGGTTGTACGACTCCAGGTTGTCGAGGGGGTTGATGCGGCGGTCCAGGGTGCCGACGCATTCGGCGGCCTTGGTGGCGTACTTGGCGATGTAGCCGGCGACGGCCTGGTCGGTGAGGTCGTCGTTCAGGGTGATGGGGCGGATGTCGAGTTGGTCGCCCCAGCGCAGGACCCGTTCGGGCTGGTCGGCGTAAGCGGGAGCTTTAGCGGAAACGGCCCTGGCGGCGTGCTTGATCGCTTGAGACAAGGCGTCGGTGGTGGCCCACGAGGGTGGAGGTGCTTCGGGGCCGCCCGGGCCGTCGAGGCGGATGACGGCGTGGAAGTGGACGACGCCGCGCCGCTGGTATTCCGCGACCTTGGCGAAGGAGAGGGTGAGGTGGTCGCGGAACTCCTTGAGAAGCAGGCCGCCAAGTTTGGTGAGGTGGCGGCGTACGGAGTCGGCGAAGCGCTTCCACAGGAGCGGGGCCAGGGCGTTGAACAGGACGCTGCCGGTGTAGTCGTAGCAGTCGGGCAGAGCGGTTCGCCGAGGCGCGGGTCGTCTTTGCTGTGGCGGACGGTGCAGGACATGACGCGGCCATGCGGGCACGTGGCGGCGTTGCGGCGGGCGCGGCAGGGCAGGGCCTTGCCGTTCTTCTCCCGCCGCGCATGGACCGCTCCAAAGCTGGGTGCGGTGAGGGTTACGAACAGGGTGGGATGGGTCGTGACCGTGTCTGGGACGCCCTTGCCGCCGACGAGGCCGACGCGGATGAGGTGGTAGGTGTCGGCGCGGTAGGTCTCGGCGCAGGCGGGGCAGCGGGCGGCGCGGCGGGTCTTGCACGGGACACGCAGGACGCCGTCGGGCTCGTGCTTGGTGGTGTAGCGGTGCAGGAGTTGGCCGGTGGCGCGGTCGTAGTGGTCGACCTTGCCGCGTAGGTGGATGGGCTGGCGGCAGCCGCCGGTGTTGCGGACCTGAGCGGCCCAGCGGTCGTAGTCGGGGTGGTTGAGTCGGGCGATCATGCCCGCTTTGGCGTGCGCGGTGGCGTGGGTTGTGGGCAAGATGGTGTCCTCCTTTCGCTCGTTCGGGTGAAGGGATGGCCCTCGACCTGGCAGTCGTCTTGGCGGATGTGCGGCCAGGCCGGGGGCGCTGCGCTTTCAGGCGCCGTGGTTGTCGATGCCGGTGCCGTCGCAGTCACGGCAGCGGGCGTTGTCGGGGTCGATGCCGGTGCCGTTGCAGGTGCAGCAGCGGTAGTGGATCACCTCGTTCATCTGGGCGGCTTTCGGTCGCGGGCGGTGGTGGTGAGGTAGACGCGCCAGTGGTGGGGGCGGGCGCGGTCGGCGTAGGCGCGTGAGACGCCGATGACGGTGAAGTGCAGGCGTAGGCGGAACAGGGCGTCGACGATCTCGGCTCGGGTGCCGTCGATGCGGATGCGCATGAGCGGTTCTCCTGGTCAGGTGGCGGACACGGGGTCGGGTTGGACGCAGCCGCGGTAGCTGGTTTCGGCGTCGTAGCGGGCGCGGGCGGCGGCCAGGACGGCGACGGCGCGGTATTCGATCGGGCCGAACCGGCACGAGGTGGCGTAGTGGTCGTATGGGGAGTCCTCGTGGTCGATGTCCGAGCCGAGGAGGGCGGCGATGTGGTCGATCTCGGCGCGCTGGGCGGCGTCGCCGGCCTGGCCGGGGAAGTGGTGGACGGTGGCGCTGGGCGGGACGGGCAGGTCGGGGTGGGCTTCAAGGAAGGCGGCCAGGGCGAGAAGGCCGTTGATGAAGGCGGTGCGGTGGTCGTTGGTCATCGGTTGGTTCTCCCTTCAGGTGGTGCGCAGGGTGTGTATGAGGTCGGCGGCGAGTTGGCTGGATACGCCCAGGTGGGCGCGTAGGGCGTCATCGGTGATGGGCTTGCCGTGGCGAGCGTGGTGGTCGTCGGCGATGCGGCGGGCGTAGGCGAGGAGTGCGGGGGCGAGAGCGTTGGCGGGCTCGTCCTCGGGCCGGGTGTGGTGCGGGACGAGTTCCGATGTCGGGGTCGGAGCGGGCGAGGCCGGTGACGTGGCGGGCTGTCTAGGGCGGGCGGCGCGGCGTTCCAGCATCGAGACGGCGATGAGGAAGGCGGCGGCCGGGGTGGCGGCGGTGATCCAGCCCCAGGCGGTCGGGTCGGCTTGGGCGAGGTTGGCGGCCAGGGACAGGACGATGCCGCCGGTCAGGACGAGGACGGGCCAGGAGACGGGACCGCGCCGAGGCCGGTTGTGCCTCTTGTCGTGTTGGCGTTCGCGGGCGGCCATGACGCAGGTCAGGTCGATGCAGACGGCGACGGCCCAGGACATCCAACCAGTCTGGCCATGCTGGCTGGCGGTGTCGCGGATGTGGGTGAACGATCCGGCACCCGCGATGACGGCCAGGACGAGGACCGGGCCGGTGTCGAGCAGTCGGCAGGCGTAGCGTCGCATCGTTCCTCCCTTCATGGGTTCAGGCGTTGATGGGCTGAGGTAGGTGGGCGGTGATTTCGTCCCAGGGCGGGGTGAGGTGGGCGTGGGTGCGGGCGGCGTGTTCGGCGGTTTGCTCGGTGACGTAGAAGGAGCGGGCGCGGTACCACTGGCCGTCTTGTGAGGCGACGATGGCCACGCCGGGTGTCTCGGCGGCGATGGAGCGGGCCGAGGCCAGGGCGGCGGGGTCGAGGTCGCCGAGGGTCATGGTGGCGGTTTCGGGGTCGTTGACGCGGTGGCAGATGCGACCGGAGCACTGGGCCCGGAGCGCGGTGACGCCGGGGCCGAGGTCGGAGCCGATGCGCTGGCCGCAGCAGAACAGGTAGATGCCGAACGCGCGCCCGAGCTGGGCGACCCGCAGCAGCGCCGTCGAGGTTTTGGCGATCTCGTCCTTTTCGGACTTGTCGGCCATCAGATACAGCTCGGCCAGTTCGTCCACGAGGACCACGACCGGGACCGGGCGGATGGCGGGCGGGAGTTGCCAGATGTTGCGGGCGCCGGCCTGGCGGCACAGGCCCATCCGGTCGATCATCAGGCCGACCAGGTCGGTCAGCAGGCCGACCGATTCATCGCGGGAGGTGGCCAGGGCCGACAACCGGGGTGCGTATGGCGTGAACTCCACCCCGCCCTTGAGGTCGAAGCCGACCAAGGCGACCGGTTGTGGTGCGAGGCCGACGATGAGGGCGTTGGCGAGGTTCGACTTGCCGGACTGCGTCGCGCCCGCGTTCAGCCAATGCGGCACGGTGCGGAAGTCGATGATCCAGGGCTTGCCGGTCTCCAGCCGTCCCACAGTGACCTTGAGCAGTTCGGGTGAGGGCGGGAGCTCATCGATCTTGACGAGCGGGTCGCGCATGGTGGCCATGAGGACGACGCGGCCAGGCCGGGGTGAGGAGACGCGGATGGCGTGGACGCCCCAGGAGTGGGCGAGGCGTTCGGCGGCCTCGGCGTAGTCGCCGGGTGTCTGGCCTTCCAGGGTGTGCAGGGTGACGCGCCAGCCGTGCCGGGTCGGCAGGGGCAGCCACATGAACGGTTTGGTGTCTACGGCGATGCGCTGCCACCTGCGCCGGACGCGGACGATTCCGGTGGAGGCGACCAGGCCGGGGACGGTGGTGAACCAGAAGCGCTGCCGCTTCTTGGTCAGCCCGCAGCCGAGGGCGACCCGCCGCCACGAGGTGCGTACCGTCAGGGCGACCAGCGGGAAGCCGAGCACGAGCCAGAAGGACGGGCGGTGGTAGCGGCGCCAGGCCCACAGCCCGGCCGCAAGCGCGGCCAGGACTGCGAGCGCGTTCAGCGCGTCACGCATCGGCGGCCTCCCGGACGGGGAGCAGGGCGTTGGCGCGGTAGGCGACGCCCCATCGGCCGGCGATCTCCCAGACGTAACCGAGCAGGCCGACGGCGTTGACCTGGTCGCCGACGCTGATGGGCGATTCGCCGGTGAGGCCGATCTTGACGAGTTCGATGCGGCCGAACTCGTCCTCGACGGAGACGGTGACCTCATAAACGGTGTTGCCGTTCTTGTCGGTCTTGATCTCGCCGGTGTCCTTGTTGAGGACGCGCGGGCGTGGGGCCTTGACGCAGGTGATGGCGAGCTTGCTGACGTCGACAGGGATCGGGATGGAACGCATGGGCTGTGACCTCCTCTTTCGTCGTGAGCAACATAGTTAACATGGTTGGCTCGGTTGTCAATGTTCCCTCGGTTGGCCAGGTCGAACATTCGTGGTGAGATAGATGGGCGATGGTCAGACACACCGGGCAGCCTGCCTACCTCCAAATCGCCGACGACCTGCGCGCGCAGATCCGCGGCGGGTCCCTCGCGCCCGGCGCTCCGCTGCCGTCCACGACCAAGCTCGCCGAGCAGTACGACGCGTCCCTGTCGGTGGTGAAGCTCGCCGTAGGCGTCCTGCGCACCGAGGGACTGGTGGTCGGCCAGCAGGGCAAGGGCGTGTTCGTCCGCGATGCCGCCGAGGAGCCGCCGACCGCTGGCGACTCCACGAGCGAGGTGGCCGAGCTGCGCGCCGCCGTACAGGACCTGTCGGTACGCCTCGCGAAGGTCGAGGAGCAGTTGGCTACGTCCACGACACGCCGTCCCGGACGTAGCAGCCGGTAACCTTCCGGGCCAGCGAGGCCGAAGCCCCGCCGGGGTGCCGCCGCAGGCTCAGGGCCTTGTCCTGGCGGCGAATGCCGACCATGACCATGGCGTAGCCGACCAGCACGGTGATGCTGAGCAGGGCGGCGATGATCAGCGGAAGCCAGCTCACGTCCAGCTCACCCCCATCGCGATCGCGCTGCGGGACCGCGCGGGGACGCTTGCTCTCGGTCCGTCGCTGGTTGCGGCGGTTCCTGGCCCGCTCCTTGCGCGCCCAGCGGTCCCGCGCCAGGCACTTGGAGCAGCGGGTCTGTCCCTCGGTCAGGGCGTTGCCGCACTCGCAGGCGGGCGTCTCGCCCGGGATGGTGATCTCGATGTTCATGAGTGCATCTCCTCCTTCGGTCGGTGCCGGGTGGCGTTGTGCAACCGAGGATGCGACGCAGAGTCAGGACGAGATCACTACACGACGGGACATGTTCAAGACGTCCGGCCTACGATGGCCAGGTCCCGGGACGTCCCTTGGAGCAGGTGATTCGGTGAACGAACGGCTACGCGCGGCCCTGTTGCAGAGGGGTGTGAGCGTCGCGGACCTGGCCGAGGCGATCGAAGTTGATCCCAAGACCGTGGAGCGGTGGATCACCAAGGGGCGCGAGCCGTACCGAAAGCACCGCTTTGCCACCGCTTCCTACCTCGGTGTGGACGAGACCTACCTGTGGCCGCAGGCCCTGTCGCGGGAGCAGGTGGTGGCCGCGTCCGAGAGCGAGGTCCTGGCGATCTATCCGCACCGCTGGGCCGTGCCCCGGGACGCATGGGGACGTCTGTTCAGCGGCGCGTCCCAGGAGATCGGCGTCCTGGTCTACAGCGGGTTGTTCCTCGCCGACGACGCCGCGATGGTGCGCCTGCTCGGCGACAAGGCGAAGGCGGGCGTACGGGTGCGCATCCTGCTCGGCGACCCCGACTGCGCCGAGGTCGCCCAGCGCGGCCAGGACGAGGGCGTCGGGGATGGCATGGCGGCGCAGATCCGTACCGCTCTGGTGCTCTACCGGCCGTTGTTCGGGCTGGCTAACTTCGAGCTGCGGCTCCACGACACGATCCTGTACAACTCGATCTACCGTGCTGATGACGACTACCTGGTGAACATGCACGTGTACGGCACCCGCGCCGGCAACGCCCCCGTCCTGCATCTGCGCAGGGTGGCCGGCGGGGAGATGGTCACCACCTACGCCGACAGCTTCGAAAAGGTCTGGGCCCGAGCCGTGCCCGTGGAGGCGTGACCATGGCCAAGCGCATCGACTTCTACGACGACCCCGACGCGCCCGAGCCCAACAGCCTGGTGCCGTCAGTGAACGTCATCGTCACCAACACGGCCGGGGACGTCCTGATGATCCGGCGCAGCGACAACGACAACTGGGCCGTACCCGGCGGCGCCATCGACCTGGGGGAGTCCATCCCGGCGGCGGCAGTTCGCGAGACAGCCGAGGAGACCGGTATCAGGTGTGAGATCACCGGCCTGGTCGGCACCTACAGCGACCCCCGCCACGTCATCCTCTACACCTCCAACGGCGAGGCCCGCCAAGAGTTCTCCATCGTCCTGACCGGCCGCGCCATCGGAGGCGAGCCGACTCCCAGCGAGGAATCCCGAGAGGTCCGGTGGGTGCCCCGGAACGAGATCATGTCCCTGTCGATGGACCGGTCGATGCGGATGCGGATCGAGCACTACCTAATCGGAGCCGGTCTGCCGCATATTGGCTGACCTCGAGGCCGTAGCCATAGTGGTACGTAGGCGGCGTGTGCCATGAGCTGGTTTGGAGGGTGTCGTATGCAAGGGTGGTGGGCCAATCTCTTGCAGGGCGCCTTATCTGCGGTCATCGGCGGCATCGTGGCAGCGCTAACTGCATGGGTCGTGGTCGTGGCGACACGACGCCACGAGAGACGCGTCGCGCTTGAGATCGAAGCTCGGACAAGCGCGATCGAGTTCTTTCTCCTCTTGGCCGACATCGATGTACAGCTGACTCGCTCGCTCGACAACGGCACCGCGTTGCCGCACATAACTGACAGCAAGAACTGGACCGCCAGCGCGTTGAAGGCCGAAATCGCTTTGTTCTCCCTAGGAAGGAAGGTAGGAAACGCATTTTCCCAACAGATCGGCGATCTGAGGCGAGCGCTGGAGTTGGCCGAGGGAGACAATCCTCCCGACGCCGCGTTGGTGACGGCGGCTGCAGCAGCGCTGCATGTACTTACCGATCATCTTGCTGATTGGCTGATGCAAGGACGACACCGACCGGAACCTGTGTCGACCAGGGCACAGCTGTGACGCATCGATCATCCATTCCTGCCGCGGCTCGACTTCAACGCGGTCGTAACTGCCTCTACCGAGGCAAGAATGCACGGAGTCGAGTCAGTGATGGAGCGACTAACCACATGCTCCGGGCCGTACCGTGAGCGGATCTCGGCCAGCCGGTCAAGGACGTCCACATGCCGGCCATCCGGACTGGTGGTCATGTCGCAGTAGGTGAGCGCCCTGGCCAGGTCCGGCCGTTCTTGATCGAACTCCTTGGCTAGGACGTCGAGCAGGTCCCGTTGCCGCGCCTCGTTGTCCGCGCACGAGTGGTAGGCCACCAGACGGCACAGCCGCTCATCCGCTCCGGCCACGTCACGCAGGTAGCGTGCGCCGTCGAGCTGGTGCATGCCAGTGTCGACCAGGTCCGGGGCGTAGCCGATGTCATGCAGAAGGCACGCGGCGATCAGGGTGTCGGTGTCCGCGCCGAGAACCGCGGTCAGGGTCTCGGCCTGCTCGGCGACCCCGAGGGTGTGCGCCCACCGCCGAGGCAACGTCGTCTCCAGCAGGTCCTTGGCCAGGCCGTATGCCCATTCGGTATGTCCCACGTGGTTCACGATAGGCACGAAATGCGTCCCAGAACGCCTGGGAAAGACTAGACGTCCTGGGACGTCCTCCGGTCCCAAAGCCGGACGAACCGCCCTCGCCCATGCTCCGCCACCACCAACCCCTCATGCTCCAGCAACGCCAGGGCCTGCCGCACCGTGGTCCGCGACGCCTGGAACCGCCGCCGCAACGCGGTCTCACTCGGCAGCAGATCACCAGGCGCGAACTCGCGCCGCGCAATCCGCTCACGCAACCACGCGGCGATCACCTGATAGCGATACGAGGCCGCCGCACCCTCCCCAAGCACCACGCGCCCCTTGGACGGGACCGTGACCAGCAACCCTTCCTCCTCCAGGATCGCCAGCCCGCGCCGGACCGTGTTCCGCGCCACCCCGAACCCCCGGCACAGCTCCGCCTCGGAGGGCAGCACCTGGCCAGGGGCGAACTCACCCGACCGGATCCGCTCTCGCAGCCGATCAGCGATCCGGGTGTAGACCCGCCCCCCGGTCAGCCATCCCCCCGTACCCACCGGTTCAGCCGCGGTAGGCATCGAGCAGCTTGTCCAGATCAATCCGTAGATCGCCCTGCTCACCGTCCGCCCACCCTGCCCGCGCGGCCTCCTCGATCCGGTCCACCGCGCCGATCATCTGCAGGAACGACACCCGCTCGTCCTGCTGATCCCCCCAGTAGAACCAGCAGAACGGCAGATGCACGAACACCCGCCGCACCCGGCACCGACTGTCGGTCACATCCAGCGCCGGCCGCCCGTCCTGAGCGACGACCAACACCTGCGTCACGCCCCGCTCGCCGAGCTGCTTGCCCAGCGCGACCAGCAGCCGCTCCGCGTACGCCCGCTGCTGCTCCTTGATGCTCTGGCTCTTGCGCACCCTCGCCCTCCCTGATGTCCCGTGCGGTTCCGTGCGTCGAGCTTGGCTCTGTGGCCTGGGGCGGGAACACCGCAACTAGGGGACGTCTAGGGACGTCTGATGCTAACGTCGCAGCACAGGGTCGTTCTGCGAGAGGAGCAGGCCGGTCATGAACAACAACCTCCGCTACGCACTGGCCGCAGCCCGCCTCAACACCACCGACGTCGCCGCCGCCCTGGCCGTCGACCCCAAAACCGTCAGCAGATGGCTCAACGGCCGCATCCCTTACCCCCGCCACCGCTGGGCCGTCGCCGACCTCCTCAACGTCGACGAAGCCGACCTATGGCCAGAAGCCGCCCACAGACACCAGGCACTCGCCGACGGCATCCACACGATCTACCCCCACCGCTGGGCCATCCCCCAGACGACCTGGCGCGCCCACTTCAACACGGCCATAAGGGAGATCGACATCCTCGCCTACAGCGCGTTGTTCCTCGCTGAAGATCCCGCTGTGCAGCGCATCCTCACCGAGAGGGCCGAGGCCGGCGTCAAGGTCCGCATCCTCCTCGGCGACCCCGAAGGCCCGGAAGTCGCCGCCAGGGGAGTCGACGAAGGCATCGGAGCCGAGGTTATGGCAGCCCGCGTCAGGAACGCCCTCACGCTGTACCGTCCCCTAATCGACGTGCAGGGAGTCGAACTCCGACTCCACCGCACTGTCCTCTACAACTCCCTCTACCGCGCAGACGACCAGCTCCTGATCAACACCCACGCCTACGGCACCCCAGCCGCCAACGCCCCCGTCATGCACCTCACCAACACCAACGACGAGGGGCCGGCAGGCACCTACCTCAGCAGCTTCAACCGCATCTGGACCACCGCCCAGCCCCACAACCAGTAGCTCAAACCCCAGCGGACACAGCAACGGCCAGACCAGAAAGCAACTTCTCTCCACGTCATCAAGGGCAGCCCGCCTGCGGCGGCCTGCCGCGCGTGGGCGGTCGCTGGCCGCGCTGCGGCTCTCCGGCCGGTCACGGCCAGCGCCGCCCCCGCATCCGACCATTGCGGCGAAGCGCAGAGCCGCTCGTCATCACCGGATATGGCACGCATGACCATGCGTAACGAGGGAGATTAGATGATGAGGGCATCATCAGGGAGTCAAGGGGATATTCCCTGCCTTAAGAGATGCCTGGGTGAACTCCCCAATGCTGACGTTGATGTCGAAGAGGAATGCCGTAGCTTCTAACGGAAGATCCCAGGTGTGTGTGTCCACGGAAATCCGTTTGAGGATCTCCATAGTTCCCATCAGCAAAAATCCCGTGCATGCTAGGCCGATGCATGCGGTTGCAGCTGGGTCCAAGTGCCCACGAGTCTGATAGATAATTCGCCGAGGAACAAACGCTCGAATAATTTGATCTGATCCAGCATGAACTGCGGAATTACATGCCACGTAAAGCTCTCTGAGGTGGCTACTCTCAACAGCCTCCTCGATATCACGGAAGGTTATCCGTGTCTTCTGGGGGATTCCGCGTCCTGGCGCAGCCCAGTTGTTCTCTCCCTTGAAGAAATGATCACCCCACTGTGCTCGTGCTTGAGCAAGAATGTTCGTGTCGAGTTCATCCAGTTCGCTCGCATCCACTCCTGCGCGCGCTGCGACGTAGAAGCGTTCTGTTAGCTCGAAACCCCCATCTTGTCGTTCATTGTTGCATAGGAAGAACGTCTTTACTACCAGTTCGTACAGCGTTCTCATGCGCCCGTACGCGCCATCGGATAGGCCATTTCGGAGCAGAAGAATGATCTCTTCGGAGAGGGTAATCATACGTGCCTGCATACCGGTCAGCAGAAGTAGGCGAAGAGCGGGGCCGCCAAACTCCTCTGCGATCCCAAACAGCTTAGATGACCTTTCGGGCCCGTGTGGATCGAATGTGCGACGCCAGAACGTCTTGGACAGTGAGCTACTAATCAGCTCGGAAGATGCAAGAGAAAGTTCCCAGTGAGTAAATGCCTTATGGAAGCGCTTGAGCACACTTTGCTGTGTTCGCTGGCGTGCAGCCGATCTTCGACGCCTCTGGATGATCGCTCGGCGTGCACCCTTGGCGTACCACGTCGGCGCTAGCGTTCGCGCATTGAAGCTAAACTCAGAATAGGCATCTAGAACTGCATCTCCTTTACTGATTACCTCATGACTTTTGTTCTTATCGGCAATGATGCGGTTGGCAACGCCTGTGATTATGTCCATGAACTCCGACGACTCAATGTTCATACCGTCTCCTGACGATGGGCAGCCGACCAGAATCTCATGGATCCGGCCACGGGTCCACCGGTTATTGCCTACGGCGCCCACCGGCTGCAACCTCACTGTGAGACCGAACCGTCATGTCGCGTTCGACAACCTGAAGATCACGGAGTGTGAGGGTAAGTGGAGTAGGGGTTGAGTTCCGCCTTCATGCTGCGAGGCCGTAGACCATGCTGCCGCGCCGCTTCCGGTGCTCGCGCTTGGCGGCCCTACGCTCCGGGTTGGCTGGCCACCGGATACGCGGGTTGCTGTCGGTCGCTGTACCTAAGGGAAGTGCAGCAATGCCGCCTCACACAACCTGATCATCCGTCCAGCGTCACACGGTTGAGCAGCAGCATCTAGCCTCCATCACAGTATTCCGCTTCACTCGTATGAAGTGACCGGTGGTGCCGGCCGCGGCGATTGCTTACCTCGGCTCTGGCCGACCAGAGTTAGGGCAATCGGTGGCAAGGCTGAGGCCGGCAGCAACGTCCCCGCGCGCCGACGCGTCCGCGCCACCATCCACGCGCGCCCGACTACGGCCTCAATCAGTAGAACAGCGTGATTGTTCAGCCTGAAGCGGAAGACTAGATCGCTAGCCTGCTTTAATCGCGGACTTTTGAGTGTCGGCTATCCGCGATCTAGAATAACGGCCATTGTCGCTGCCAGAGCGGATCCCGTCGCACCCAGGCAAGACAGTGTCGCCATTGTGTCCTTGGGCGTTGCCCAGAGGCCTCGATTCAACCGACGCCACCGCTCCCGCCCCAGTCGGCGAGCGAGGTTCTGCCGCTTGTGCTCACGGACCTGGTTGCAACCGAACAGGAGGCCCTGAGCGTTGTTTCTGCATGCTCCCTGGCGTCCTTGGGCTCCACAGGTCCGAGGCACCCTGAAAAGGAAATAGATGATTGTGAGTACGGACGCCGCAATCAAGAGAGGAGCGACTTTTCCCTTGTCGTCTACGATCCACCAGGCAGCAGCGATAGCCGCAAGCAGACCATAGCCCCAATACTTTTCTATGAAGCTTTTTCTCCCTCTCGCCACATCAATAACGTAGTGACCGCTTGAGTTGTCGGCTAGTGAGACTTCCTTCTCCTTGGAGCACGCAGATCTGTATTGACGGGACGTGCCGTTGCGGCTAAGGATCTCGTACGCCAAGATCGGGTCTAGGCGGGCTTACCGCCTGACGCGATGCTCTCCAAGTTGAGCTGAATCCCGCCTATTAGGCGCCTGATCTCCTTTAGATGCCCTTCCGTCTGTTTCGTGGCCTCTGCCTGCGCAAGAGCAGCCCAGACAAGGGCAACCTCGGCGTGCCCCTTCTGTAGAGCCTTCCGAGCCTCAGTCTCATACTCGTTTTTCGCGAACGGTTCCATGAACTCTCCTTGTAGGAGAACTGGACGCCGCCACCGTAAGCTGCTCAGCCCGTGGGGACTACATGTTGGTAGAGGACAAGACACTGTCCCGATGGCGAGTACGCACGAGTCTTGACCAGCCCTCTTCACTACTTGCGTGCGGACCGCCCCACAGACGTCCAGGGCATGCTGCACAGCAGCACGTACAGCGACACGTTTTACGGGATCACACACCCACCGATCGACATCTACTACCTGCTCAGGGCAAGAGCCCCACAAGGTGCTTGCTCGGCCCTACGGATCAGATAGCCAGCACCGTGGCTGAGGCCGTGACGATCGCGGACTTCGGTGCCCGTCGTACAGGCTGGGGCGATCGCCGGCAAGGCCCTCCTCCGTCGGGCCTTGCCACCGGGTGACCATGGCCGGGGTGACAGTAGCACTGACAGCAACGTCCCCACACACCGACGAATCCACGCCACCGTCCACACGCGTTTGACCACGGTCTCCATCAACCGAGCAGGGTGATTGCTCCGCCTGAAAAGCGGAAGGTCGGCAGTTCGACCCTGCCCCTGACCACAAGCTCTGAACAGCAAGGAAGCCCCGTAGCGATCACCGCTTCGGGGCATTTTTGTTGTTCTGGCGACAGTTCGCCTGATTAAGAGGTGGCGAAGCATTGGGGTGGTTACGACGCCGACAGCCGAGGATGTCGGCTCGAACCGCAGTCCGGTATCTCATGACCCGAGCATTCATCGAGATCCGTGCAACTACGCACATCGTCAAACGAGAGCTGCCGAACGAAGATCTTGAGAGCGCGCAGGCTCATGTTGATCGCATACGCATGATCGCTGACATCTGTCACAACCTTCCGGCCGACTTCATTCCAGGCAGCGAGCGAGAGCGGGAGCAGCGAGCGATGGACAGCTTGAAGTGGCATTTGGGGGAGCTTGAACCTGGTGATCGCTCCGCCCTGTGGGTGCAGTCGGAACTGGACGACTTCGGCTACGACTACCGGCCGCTTCTACCGCAACATGTGAGGGACCGGCTTACACAACGGTGAACGCCCGGACAGGTCTGTCCAGGCGTTCTTTGGTATGTGCAGCTAAGCGCCTACCTCAGCGCGTCACCGAGCTTGCCGAGAGCGTGCGCTCCCGGACGACGTGCGGCGGGACGCTGAGGTCCAGGAAGAGGCTCACGCAGGTGTGCCTCGCCCCTGACCGCAAGCACTGGCGGTGATCGCGGCGAGCCGGTGAGGCGCGGGTGTGGGGCCGTGCGGGGTCATGCCTGTAAGTAGTGCAGGACGGCCATGACGCGGCGGTGGTCGGTGTCGGAAGGGGTCAGGCCCAGTTTGGTGAAGATCTGGGAGACGTGTTTCTCCACCGAGCCGTACGACAGGAACAGGGCCTCGGCGATGGCGGTGTTGGAGCGGCCCTGGGCCATCAGGGCCAGGACCTCCCGCTCGCGCGGCGTCAGCAGGGCGAGGGTTTCGCCGCGCCGGCTGGCGCCCATGATCTGGGTGACGACCTCCGGGTCGAGGACGGTCTCCCCGGCGGCGACGCGGTCGAGGGCCGTCAGGAAGTCCTTGACGTCGGCCACGCGTTCCTTCAGCAGGTAGCCGACCCCGCGTGCCCCGCCGGCCAGGAGCTGGGCGGCGTAGCGGGTCTCGATGTACTGGGAGAACACCAGCACGCCCAGGTCAGGGTGGTCCTGGCGGATCCGGATCGCGGCGCGCAGCCCCTCGTCCGTGTGGGAGGGCGGCATGCGGACGTCGACCACGGCGACGTCGGGGCGGTGCTCGGCCACGGCCGCCGCCAGGGCCTCGCCGTCGCCCACGGCGGCGGCCACCTCGTGCCCGCGCGAGGTGAGCAGCAGGCACAGCCCGTCCCGGAGCACCACGGCGTCCTCGGCGATCACGATGCGCATCGGCTCTCCGTTCAGCTCCCCGTGCCGGCCCCCAGGGGAAGATCGACAGTCACCACCGTAGGTCCTCCGGGAGGGCTGTGGATCGCCAGGACGCCGTCCACGACCCGGACGCGTCCGGCCAGCCCGCGCAGCCCGGAGCCGGTGCCCGGTGCCGCGCCGCCGTTGCCGTCGTCGCGCACCCGCAGGCGGAGCCGCCCGTCCGCGGCCCGCACCCGGACCTCGGCGTTGCGGGCGCCGCTGTGCTTGACGACGTTGGCCAGCAGCTCGGCGGTGCAGAAGAAGGCGATGGTCTCGACGGCGGACGAGGGCCGTACCGGCAGGTCCACGTCGAGGGCGACGGGGAGCGGGCTGCGCGCGGCGAGTGTGGCCAGCGCCACCTCCAGGCCCTTGTCGAGGGCGGGCGGGTGGATGCCGCGGATGAGGTCGGTCAGCTCGGACAGGGCCTCCTTGGCGTTGCGGTGGGCGTTGTCGAGGAGGGTACGGGCGTGTTCGAGGCGGTCGTCCGGGTTGCCCGCGGTGTCCGGCTCCTCGCCGGTGGTGTCCGGCTCCTCGGCGGCGGTGTCCAGCTCCTCGCGGGCCATGCTGATGCTCATCGCGAGGGCGACCAGGCGGGCGGCCGTGCCGTCGTGCAGGTCGCGCTCGATGCGGCGCAGCGCGGCGGCGGCGTCGTCCACGGCCAGTGCCCGGGTCTCCTCCAGCGTACGGATGCGGGCCTGGCCGGGGGCGGGGCCGAGCAGCGTACGGGCCAGCAGCCGCTCCGGGCCGAGCGCGAGGTGCACGACCTTGGGCGCGAGGAGCAGCAGCGCCAGCCCCAGCACGCTCATGAGCAGCGCCCCGGGCAGGCCGCCCGGCGCCAGGGCGGGGAAGGCGGAGGTCCGCCACCACAGCGGGCAGGAGAGCAGGACCGGCCCGAGGCCCCATGACGCCGCCGCGGCGGCGCAGGCCAGGACGGCGGCCGGCAGCCTGACCAGGCTGTGGACGGTCGCACGCCAGCCGGTGACGTCACCGAGCGCCGCCACCAGCCGGTTCATCAGGCCCCGGTCCGGCCGGAACGGCGGGGGCGGCGGCACCTCCGCCCCGGCCAGCGTCCGGGCCAGCCCCCGGTTGACCCGGCCGAGGCCCCTGGCGCCCGTCACACACGCGGCCAGCAGCGGCAGGCCGACGAGGTTGGCCGAGGCCAGCACGCTCAGCGCGACGGCGAGCAGGTGGAGCAGGCCGAGGGCGACCATGACCGGCAGGGCCAGCGAGTAGGCCAGCTCGCGCCACATCCGCACCGGGTGCTCCTTTCTCCTTTTGCCCTTTTCCAGGGTGGCGGGTGAGCGCGGGGAGGACCACCCGGCGGTCCCCCGGGGGATGTCCGGAACCGGGACGGCGGGCCGCCCCGTGGTGGGTGACCGGCCTCGCGGCCGAGGCTGGGGCGGAAGGAGACGAAACGGACAGCGGAGAGTGGAGGAGGGCTCGGATGTTCGGCGGGATTCCGTTCGGCGGGGCCAGGGGTCCGGGGGTTCGCGGGCTGATGGGCAGGGCGGGGGCAGCGGTGGTGGTGCTGGCGACGGCGGCGGGGGCGGTGCCGGCGACGGCTGTGGGGAGCCTGGCGCCACCCGCGTACGCCGCCACGGCGCGGCTCGGCTGGAAACCGTGCGCGGGCGAGGGGAGGCCCGCCGGGATGGAGTGCGCGGCCATCGAGGTGCCCGTGGACTGGTCCAGGCCCGAAGGCCGCAAGGTCGAGCTGGAGCTGGCCAGGCTGCGGGCCACCGAGCCCGCCCGCCGCGTCGGCAGCGTGCTCGGCGTCCCCGGCGGCCCGGGCGCGAACGGCATCGAGGACCTCGCCCACGCCGCGGGCGACCTGACCGAGCTGCGCCGCCGCTTCGACCTCGTCGGCTACAGCCCGCGCAACGCCGTCTGGCGCGAGCGCATGCCCGCCTCGTGCGGGCAGCCGGGCACGGCCTTGGACGAGCCCCGCGACCGCCGCCAGTACGCCGCCCTGGCCGCCGCCATGTCCAAGGCGTTCGAGCGGTGCCGGGACGACGACCGGACCGGCCTGTTCGCCCACATGGACTCGCTGTCGGTGGCCAGGGACATGGACGCCGTGCGCCGCGCCCTGGGCGAGGAACGGCTGAGCTTCATGGCCAACTCCTACGGCGGAGTGCCCGCGGCCGCGTACCTGCGGCTGTTCCCGGGGCGCGTCCGGGCCCTCTACGTGGACGGCGTGGTCAACCAGACCGAGGGCTGGCCGCGGATGAATCTGGTGGCGTTCTCGGGCGCGGAGCGGGCGCTGGCCCGCTTCGGTACGTGGTGCGCGGCCACGCCGTCCTGCGCGCTGCACGGCGAGGACGCCACGGCGGTCTGGCGCGGGCTCACCCGGGACGCCGACCGCAGGCCGGTCCCCGTCACGTCCGAGCGGTTCGGCGCGGGCGAGCTGAGCGGCTGGCACCTGCGCAGCTTCGGTTTCCCCCTGGACCCGGGGCCGGGCCACGAGCGGTGGGCGGCCTTCGCCAGGGCGGTCGAGCAGGCGCGCCGCGGTGACTGGTCAGGGTTCGCCGAGGGGGTTCTCGGCAACGCCCGGGTCTGGTCCATGCCGGGCCTCCTGGCCATGACCTGCGGCGACGAGCGGGGCTACACCAGCTACGGCCAGCTCGCCCGCTTCCGCCGGCAGGTGCGCGAGATCGCGCCCAGCTTCGCCGGGGCGGCGTTCGACGGGCTCGGTTGCGCGGGCTGGTCCGAGGCGGTGCCGAACCCGGCGCGTCCCCTACCGGTGCGCGGGGTTCCGCCGGTGCTGGGCGCCGGCACCCTGGAGGGCGACTTCCCGTGGACGGAACGGTTCGTCCGGATGGTGCCGGGCTCGGTGACCCTCGGCTACGACGGGCCGGGGCACGTGCTGTACCTCTCGGGCAAGAAGTGCCCCATCGCGCACGCCACCACGTACCTGACCGAGCTGCGGCTGCCCGCGCCCGGCACGATCTGCCCCGCCGAATGAGCGCGAGCGGGCCGGGCGGACGCGGGGGCCGGGCCGGGCGGACGCGGAGGCCGGGCCGGGGCTCAGGCGAGCCAGTGGCCGTCGCGCATGAGGTCGCGGCCCCGCAGCTCGTTCGCCTCGCGCCAGGCCTGGACGCGGCGCGGCCGGATCAGGAAGTACTGGTAGGGCTCGGCCAGCTCGCGCGGGTCGAAACCGGTCCTGGCCGCGAACGCGTCACCGGTGCCGGGAGGCAGGTCGGCGAGGTCCACCGGCTCGGCGGTGCCGTCGATGAGGACGACGTCGCGGGTCCGGCCGAGACTGAGCCGGACCCGGCCGTCGGCCAGCAGGTTGCGGCCGGTGACCGAGGCGCGCGGCGTCGAGATGAGGATCGTGCTCCCGTCCCAGAGGTAGGAGAGCGGGACGAGGTGGACGCCGTCGGGGGAGCCCGACGTGGCGACCCAGAGGTCGATCTCACCTTCCAGCTTCGCGCGGGTGTCCCGCAGCCTCTCCTCACGGGTACGTGCGGGCGGTGCGTCCGTCATGGTGCCTTTCTCCAGTCGTGCGTCGTGCGTCGTGCGCGGTGCGTCGTGCGCGGTGTGCGGTGTGCGGTGTGCGGTGTGCTTCCGCCAGGCGGCTGCGGGGCCGGCCACCTCAAGGGTCACGGACCCGGTGGACGTCATGGTCAGGACGCCAGCGTCAGCCCCGCGGGCGGTGCTTCCCGATTCCCGACCGGCCCGGCGGCCTGCCGGTAGGCGGCGGGCGGCATGCCGACCAGCTCGGTGAAGCGGGTGCCGAAGGCGGCCGGTGACGGGCCGCCGACCGCCGCGGAGATCTCGGGGACGCTGAGGTGGGTGAGACGCAGCAGCGCCGCCGCGCGCTCGACGCGGCGGTCCATCAGGTACGCGTACGGCGACTTGCCGTACGCCTGCCGGAACCGGTGGCTGAGCTGCCCGGCGGGCGTGCCGGCGTCCCTGGCGAGCGCCTGGACGTCCAGCGGCCGCGCGTACTCGCGGTCGATCCGGTCGCGGACGCGGCGCAGCCGCGCGAGGTCGTGCAGGCGCTGCGCCGCGGCCAGGGCCTGGCCCCACGCTGGGTAACACATGGAGAACTCCTTGCATCGACAGGACGGCGTGCGCGGGCGCTCTCGCGGCCCGGCCGCCGGTTGGGGTGGTTCGGGGGTTCCGGATTCCGGGCGCGGCGGAGCGCCGGACGGCTCAGCGCACCTCCTGGATGCGGACCAGGTTGCCGGCCGGGTCGCGGAAGGCGCAGTCGCGCACGCCGTAGGGCTGCTCGGTCGGCTCCTGGACGACCTCGGCGTCGCCGGCCTGCACCTTCTCGAAGACGTCGTCGAGGTCGGAGGTGGCCAGCAGGATCCAGCCGTAGGTGCCCTTGGCCATCATCTCGCTGATGGTGCGGCGCTCGTCGTCGGTGATGCCGGGGTCGGTGCCGGGCGGCGCCAGGAGGATGGACGTGCCGGGCTGGCCGGCCGGGCCGACCGTGATCCAGCGCGTCCTGCCCTGCCCGACGTCGCTGCGGACCTCGAAGCCGAGGGTGTCGCGGTAGAAGGCCAGGGAGGCGTCCGGGTCCTCGTGCGGCAGCACGCAGGTGTGAATGGTGATATCCATGACGAACAGGCTAGAACCACCGCCGTGACCTGCGCTTCTCAATTCGTGATCGATCCCGTCGTCGCCGCCGCCCCCGGCGGCTCAGGCGGGCTCACGCCGTGCGGCCGCGGAACGTCACGGTCGTCGGGCCGGAGCCCAGGCGGAGCGCCATGCCCGGATGCAGGCTCACCGTCGTGCCGGGAGCCATCCGGTGGAAGGCGCCGCCCGTGCCGAAACCGATGTCCGTGCCGAAGCCGATGTCCGTGCCGAAGCCGATGTCCGTGCCGAAGTTGATGTACGTGCCGGTGTCGGTGTCCAGGTCGTGGGCGTACACGTGCCATTCGGCCACCTCGATCACCAGGTGCTGGTCGTCGGCGCCCTCGATCTTGACGGGGACGGCGCCGGAGTCGTCCGGCGGGTTCCCGCCCAGCACGTACGTGGTCTCCAGGGGCAGCTCGCGGCCGTCGTCGAGGACGAGATCGCCCAGTTTGGGGCGGGGGCCGGGGTAGTGGGTGAGGGTGCGGGCCAGCTCGGCGTCGCACACCATGCACCTGCGGCGCTCGCCGTCGGTGAAGTGCCCGTTCGGGCAGGTCACGCCGTACACGAGGATGGTCGTGACGTGCGGCCCGCCACCGCCCGGCCCCCCGCCCCCCGGGCCGCCGGCGGGCGGGTCGCCGGGTCGCAGGGCGGCGCGCAGCTCGTCCGGGTGCTGGTAGCGCCGCGCCGGGTCGAGGGCGGTGGCGCGGGCGATCACCGGGAGCAGGGGCGGCTCGATGCCGGAGAGGTCGAGGTCGCCCCGCGTGATCCTGGCGAACACCCGCTGGATGTCCCCGCTGCCCGCCGCGACGCGCCCGGTCGCGGCGAAGGCCAGGACCAGCCCGAGCGCGTAGACGTCCGACCTGATGTCCTGCGCGTGCCCGGTGAGCGCCTCCGGCGACAGGTAGGACGGCGTGCCCACCACGATGTCGGGCCGGGTGGACTCCACGTCCTGGCGGCTCTTGGCGATGCCGACGTCCACGATGACCGGGCCGGCGGCCGGGTTCATGATGATGTTGGAGGGCTTGAGATCGAGGCGGAAGACGCCCTCGCGGGCCACGTACGACAGCGTCTCGGCCAGGCGCGCCCCCAGCTCGGCGACCTCGCCGGGCGGCAGGGGCCCCTCCTCCTCGACCAGCCGCTCCAGCGTCGGCCCCTCCACCAGCTCCATCACCAGGGCCAGCTCGTGGTCCTCGTCCACCACGTCGAGCGTCCGGACGATGCCGGGATGGTCGAGCCGCCGGGCGAGCGCGATCTCGCGCCTGAAGCGCCAGCGCTCGGTGACGTCGGACCTGATCGACTTCACCGCGACGTAGCGGTGCTCGGCGCGGGCCCACGCCTTGTAGACCGAGCTCATCCCGCCCTGCCCGATCAGCTCGATGAGGTCGTACTGGTCGCCGATCACCCGGATGACGCTCTGGACGGGGGCCTCCGCGCCGGTGCCGGTCCCCGGGGCGGGCCGGTCGAAGGCGCCGGTGGTGTCGCGGGCCCTGGCGGGGGCGGCAGTCTCGCCGGGGACCAGAAGCGGCAGGTCCGGCGAGGCGCGCTCGGCCTCGCTGTGCAGGGCCAGGCCGAGCAGGCGGCCGCGCACCTCGGGGGTCAGCGCGTAGCCGGTCAGCCGGGTGGCCGGGTTGTCGCCGACCATGGTCGATCCGGCGTCCGGCCGCCGTACGACCTGGATGACCTCGCGGTCGGCGAGGTGCTTCAGCAGCCGCTCCAGCTCCGCGTGCGCCACCCGCAGCATGGGGTCGAGGTCGTCGGCCTGGAGGATGTCCTGGACGGTGAACGCCTCCCCGCCGGTCCGCAGCACCCAGTCGAGGGCGTAGTAGCCCGCCATCCGCCAGCGGTCCTTGTCGATGGGCACGGCGAGCAGGCGTTCCCGCCCGCTCGTGCGGTGGAAGTCGTGCAGGACGTCCTCCATGTCGGCGTAGAACTCGACGCGGTCGCGGTCCACGCCCTCGATGCTCAGGTACGGCTGGTCGTGGTCCCAGACCACCAGCTCGCTGAACTCCTGCAACAGCCGTCGCGGCACCCCGCGCGCCTTGAACCGCAGGTGCCCGACGAAGCGCCGCAGCCCGTCCGCGTCCTGCGGATCGGCCAGCAGCTCGGCGAGGAGCCGCTCGGGGGCCTCCCACATGCACGGCACGTACATCCGCCAGGCGAACACGCTCTCGTACACGCTGTTGCCGCGGTTGACGTCGCGCACGGCGTGGTCGTGCAGGTCGGGGCCCGCCACGATGAGGAAGTGCACGCCCCGCATGGTCAGGGCGTTCTTCAGGGTGCTGAGCAGCGCCTCGAAGGAGGCCAGGCCCTCGGGCGTGGCGGTGAGCTTGTCCGCCTCGTCGAGGACGATCACCAGATGGACGCGGCTGCCGGCGTGCCGGTGCCGCTGCCACCACCACCGCCGCCGGCGTGCGGGCGGGACGCCGATCAGGGACACGATCCGGTCCAGGTCGTGCTCGACGTCGGTGTCGGAGTAGGTGAGGAAGGACGCCTCGGTGGCCAGGGACCGGGTGCGCTTGCGCGAGACGTTGAGGCCGGGGGCGACGAAGCCCAGGGGGCCCGTGAGCTTCTTGGCGGCCTCGCCCAGGGCCAGGGAGAGCGTGGCGTTGTGCTCGGTCGCGTCGGAGGAGGTCTGCTTGAGGCCGTAGGAGGTGCGGATGTGGGCCAGCATGAGCGCCCGCTGCACGGGCGGGGCCAGCCGGTCGAGAATGCCCCGGTCGGCCAGGGCCTCGTAGGAGCGGCGGACGACCGAGAACAGCAGCCGGTCGGGAGCGGTCGGCCGCGCCACGCTCAGGACGATCGGGACGACCAGCTCGCCGGGCCGGCCGTCCCGCTCGATCTCGTGCAGCGCCCGCGCCACCACGGTGCTCTTGCCCACGCCCCGGAACCCGGTGACCAGGAACGTGCCGCCCCTGGACTTGCGCAGGCGCTGCTTCAGCTCGGCCACGAACTCCTCGTTGCCGAGCATGGGGACGGCGTCCTCCTCGGCGTGCAGCGGCTCGTGGACGTAGCGGAAGGAGGCGCGCAGCCGTACGTCGGGCACGGGGCCAGGATCGCACCGCGCGCCGGTGCCTGGCCAGCGCGCGGGCTCACTCGGTTCGGCAGACGGTTCCGTTCAGGGTGAAGGCGGTGGGCAGGACGTTCGGGCCGCTGTAGTTGCCGACGTAGCCGACGGTGGTCGTGGCGTTCGTCGGCAGCGAGCCGTTGCCCGCCTCGTTGACGACCTTGACCTCCGAGCCGGTCTGCGTCCAGACGCCGCTCCAGCCGCTGCCGAGGCTCTGCCACGACCTGGGCCAGGTGAAGGTCAGGGTCCAGCCGCTGAGCGGGGCGCCCCGGTTGGTGATGTCGAGGTTGGCGACGTAGCCGCTGGCCCAGTCGCTCTGGATGCTCAGGCGGACCGAGCAGGAGCTGCCGGCGGGGGTGCCGGTGGTGAACGTCAGCGGCGGGGAGGCCCAGGAGAGGCCGCCGCCGGTGTCGCGGGCGATCACGTTAACGGTGTAGCGGGTGCCCGGCGTGAGGTTGCCGACCGTGAACGAGGTGCCGGAGGTCTCGCCGAGCTGCTCGGTGACCACGCCGTTCTGGCGGTGGATCTCGTACTTGGCGATCGGGCGGGCGCCCGGTCTGGCGGCGGGCCAGGTGATCGTGGCGGACGTGTCGGTGACGGCGGTGGCCTTCGGCAGGCCGGGCGCGCCGGGCAGGCCCGCCTGCGAGCCGGCCGGGTGCAGCACGAGCGTGGTGAGCGAGAGCGGCGGCAGGGTCTGCGCGGTCGCCGTCCCGGACGTGGTGGTCGTGATGCTCGTGGCGCCGTTCGTGTGCGTCAGGACGGTCGGCGCGCCGGCGGCCGGGCGGTAGCCCGCGTAACCGATCGTGACGGGGTAGGAGGTGTCGGCCGAGGTGTTGATGAGCATGACCGCCAGGTCGCCGTTGGGGCGGCGGGCGGCGTGCGCGCTGACCTCGGGCCGGTCGGTCGCCGCCCGGACGAACTGGTCACCGGGGCGGACGAACGAGCTGACCATCTTCAGCGCGTAGTACGGCGCGAACGGGGTGTTCAGCGGCGGCTCGCACACCGAGCCGTCGGAGGTGCACACCGCGCTGGACAGCAGGCCGAAGTCGCCGTAGTCGGTGTGGCCGGCGACCTCGCTGACCGTGCCGATGCCGTTGTGGACGTTCCACCAGTCCACCGTGAAGACGCCGTTCGCCAGCAGCGCGGCGTAGGAGTCGGCGGCGGCCAGCGCGCCGGGCTGGGTGTTCGTGCCGTTGCTGCTGCTGCCGGTGTTGAACTCGGTCATCGCGATGCCGATGCGCTCCGCGCCCGCGCCCGCGTACCTGGCGATCTGCTCGCGGGTGAGCTGGACGATGTCGGGCACGTGCGCGGTCCTGTCGAGCGCGCCCGGGTACCAGTGCAGGATCACGAAGTCGATCTTGGGGCCGGCGGTGGACAGGACGACCTTGTTCCACGTCCCGGCGTCGCCCTCGCCCACGATGGCGTCGGGCCAGTTGGCGGGGGTGGTCAGCACCGCGCCGATCTTGATCGTGGGGTCGGCCGCCTTCATCGCGTCGGCGTAGGCGACGACGTGGCGGGCGTACTCGGCCGGGCTCTTGTCGGCGTGGTCGTCGGCCTCCCAGGCGGCGCCGTAGTGGCCGTTGCCGTAGTTCTCGTTGCCGATCTCCCAGTACTTGATGCCGTAGCCCTTGGTGACGTTGGCGTGGCGGACCCAGGCGGCGGCCTCCTCGGCGGTGCCGGTGCCGTAGTTGGCGGTCACCATCGCCTGGGCGCCGGTGCGGCGGACGCCGCGCATGAACGTGTCGAAGTCGGTGTTCGGGGCGACGTACCCGCCGGGGGCGGTGTGGGTCTCCCAGTGGTAGATGTCGGAGTAGGAGCCGCCGGGGTAGCGCAGCAGCTTCACGCCCGCCGCCTTGAGCTTGTCGGCGGTGTCGTCGGTGCCCAGGTTCGTGTCCCAGATGGCGTGGTTGGCGCCGACACCGGTCTCGGGCATGGTGGCGAGCGCGGCACGCGCGTTGACGGTCACGGCGACCGGGGACGGGTCGTCGGCGGCATGGGCCGCGGGGGCATTGAGGACGGTCAGCGCCAGCAGGGCTGCGGACGCGGCTCGTAACAGGGATCTCGGCATCGGCGCACCTCGCCACGGGATAGCGGTAATCACTCGACGCCCCCTCCTGACCAGGAGGCATGAGGATCATGTGGCGTGCCGCCGGGTCCGTCAACCGAGGGTGAAACTTTCACGCCGTACGCGATGATCGCCGGTGCCTATCGGGGCCGCCTACGATCGCGGGTATGCCCTTCGATCACAACGACCACTACCACGGCACGCTGCTGCGCCGCGTGCCGTCCGGGTGCGCGCGGGCGCTGGACGTCGGCTGCGGCACCGGGCGGTTCGCGCGGCGGCTGGCCGCGCGCGGCATCGAGGTGGACGCGGTGGACCCGGCGGCCGAGGTGATCGAGGCGGCCAGGGCCGCGGGCGGCGGGCCCCGGTTCCAGCAGGCGGACATCACGGACATGGAGCTGCCCGAGGGGCACTACGACTTCGTCTCCTGCCTGGCCAGCATCCACCACGTGCCGTTCGGGACGGTGGCCAGACTGCGGGACGCGCTCGCCCCGGGCGGCGTGCTCGCCATCCTCGGGTGCTATCCCGAGAGGACGGCCGTGGACTACGCCTGGAGCCTGGTGGCCGTGCCCGCCAACGCGGTGGCGCGGGCGGCCGTGGCCCTGCGGGAGGCCGGGGCGCGGGGCGGCGCGGTTCGGGACGGCGGGGTTCGGGACGGCGGGGCGTGGGGCGGCGCGGTGCGGGCGCCGGTCAGGTCGCCGGAGATGTCGCTGGCGGAGATTCGGCGGGAGGCGGGGGTGCTGCTGCCCGGCGCCCGGATCTCGCGGCTGCTGTTCTGGCGCTACCTGCTCGTCTACCGCCGGCCGGGTGACGCCGTACCGCCGGCCGGGTGACGCCGGTCACCGCTCATAAGCTCGCCAGGAACCCCTCCAGCTCCAGCAGGTCCACCTTGCCGGCCTCCCCGGGCCCCGCCTCCTCCGGCGGGACGACCACCACCAGCTCCCGGCACACCGGCCACACCTCGGCCTGGACGGCGAAGGACAGGACGATCAGCTTGACCAGGCTCCCCCCGCCGAGCCCCAGCTCCGACCCGAGCAGGGGCACCGCCACGCGCTCGCTCTCGCGCACGGACGCCCACAGGCGGCCCAGCGCCGTCCACAGGTCGTCCATGGACGCCTCCCCACCGGTGCGGACGCAGGCCAGGCAGTAGACGCGGCGGCGCGGGCCGCCGCCGAGCACCGCCACCGTCCCGATCGGGTAGCGCCGCAGCCGGCCCTCGGGCTTGGCCTCCCGCGCCGCCACGGACGTCGGCACCCGGCCGGCCAGAGCCAGGTCCAGCTCCTCCGCCAGGCGGTCGCGGCCGCCCTCGCGGGCCGGGCCCAGCAGGTCCGGGCTCAGGTCCAGGTCGAAGGTGTCGCCGCACCCGACCACCAGGTCCGCCTCCTCGGCGAGGAGGTCACCGAGCCGGACGACGACCGTCGCGCCGGGCAGGCGGCGGGCGATCCGGTCGCGCGGGCGGGCCAGGACCAGCGCCCATACCAGGCAACCGAGCACCGCGAGCGCCACCCACAGCCCGGCCATCGGCACGCCGGACGCCAGGACGGGGACCAGCACGACCGAGACGACCCCGAAGGCGGGGAAGAAGCGCGCCGCCAGGCGGGCACGACCGCGCGGGGTGCGGAGGACCTGCTCCAGGCGCGCCGTCACATGGCGAACATACGTCGGCGCCGCGACCCTGACCAGGGTCCGCCGCCGGAGTCAGGCGCCGGGTCCGGCCGGGGCGCGCTTCCCGGTCAGGCTCGCCAGCAGGAGCAGCAGCGCGGCCTGGGCGAGCATGCCGGGGGCGAGCGGCGGCGCCGTGCCGACCGACTTGGTGAGCGCGTACCACCACTGGGTGAGCGGCGAGAGCGTGCCCCACTCCGCGTCCATCGTGCCCATGCCGTGGTTGACCGAGACGTGCATGTAGACGCCGTACGCCGAGGCGAGCAGCACCACCCCCGCCAGCACCCGTACCGCGGTGACCACGCGCCGGGCGTCGCTCACGGCGAGCAGCACGAGCGCGACCGTCAGCAGCGCCAGCGCCACCCAGGGGATGAGCTGGACCGGGCTGTGCCAGTGACGTTCGAAGGCCAGCTCCAGCACGGCCCCGGCGATGCCGATCGCGACCAGCCCCAGGAGACCGAGACGCAGCGAGATCGGGCCTGCCTGAGCGAGCCGGCGGCGGTGCGCCGACTTCTCGGTGGTTGAGGTCATGACACGGACCCTGACAGCGCTGACTCAGAGGATCCTGTGCGGTTTCTGAATATACGGTGAGAAACAGGGCGGGGGGCCTGCACGACATCTTCACGACATCCGCACACCGGCCTGGTGGACCCCGGCCCGCCGGCTGGGGTGTGCTCGAAGGGCGTCCCCGAGCGAGGGAGGGAGGACCCCGTGCCCGACGCGCAGGACCGGGCCGGCTCGCGGGATCGGGCCGGCTCGCGGGACCGGGTCGGCTCGCAGGGCCGGGCCGGCTCGCGGAGCTGGATCGACGAGCCGATCGTGGATCCCGCCGTGCCCGCGCGCGACCGCGCCCGCCTGGCGCGGCGGCCGGGGGTCCGGGAGGGGCAGGACGGGCAGGACGAGGCCGGGCCGCCGCCGCGCTGGGTGCGCTGGTTTCTGCGGACGGGGGCGGTCGTGACGGCCACGGGCGGGGCGCTGTTCACGATGGCGACCCAGCGGACCGACCAGGAGGCGGCCACCCTGTCGGCCGTGGCGGTCCTGGTCGTCACGATGCTCCTCGTGGGGTTGTCCAAGCCGGGCATGGGGCATCGCCGGCCCCAGCGGTACCGGGACCGCCGCGTCGTCCCCGCCGAGCTGGACGACCCCGCGCTGGAGTTGGTGGCCCGGGCGCGGCGGGCCGTCGCGAGCGTACGCGGCTCCCGGGCGTACCGGCTGGGCATGCTCGACACCGCCGCCGGCGACCTCGTACTGCCCGAACGGCTGTGGGAGGTCGCCGACCTCGTACGCACGCACACCCGATTACGGGCCGAGCAGGCCGAGGCGGCCGCGGAGCTGGGGCCGGAGCCTGGGCCGGAGCCGGCGGCGGTGCTGGACGGCCATCGGCAGGCGCTCGCCCGCTCGGTGGACTTCGCCGAGCGGCGGGTGCGGGAGCTGGAGGAGTACGCCGACCGCGTACGGACGGCCGACGCCGCGCTGCGCGCCCATGAGCTGCGCCGCGACGACGAGCGCTACCGCGACCTGCTCGCCCGGGCCCACGACGGCGACGAGGTGCGCGACCTGATCGCCCACGCGACCGCCCTGATCGCAACCTTGTACGCGTCCCTGGCCACCGAGCCCCCACTGCTCACCGACCTGCCACAGGACCTGCCACAGGACCCGCCACAGGACCTGCCACAGGACCCACCGCCGGACCCGCCCCGGAATCCGCCGGCGGCCCCACCCGCCGCCGCCCCCGGACCGCCCGATCCCGGACCGCCCGCCCCCGGAGCGCCCGGCCTCTGACCGCCCGGTCGCCCAATCGGCCGGTCCGAGCCGGTGTCAGAACTCGCGCCAGTCGCCGAACCACGCCTCCGCCTCCGCCGGCGGCACCCCCGACCGCTCCGCCAGCTCGAAGAAGACGTCCCCGGCCTCCTCCCTCCGCACGGTGTCGATGATCTCGTACCGCTCCTCGATCCCGTTCAGCGTCTCGACGAACCTGCGCAGGATGACCCGCGCGTCCGCCACCGCCCCCGGATCGTCCGCGTCCAGCTCTCCGATGGCCCGGGCGGCCGCCGCGTACGCCCTGCACGCCGCCTCCCCGGCCCGCTTGTGATCGTCCACCCAGTCGCGCAAGGGGTTGTCGATGTTGGTCGCCAGCCACCGGTCCGACTTGGCGCCCCGCACCTCGACCACCACGTCGCCGCCCTTGTAGCGCTGCCTGACGGCCTTGGACCGGCTGCTGCGGAAACCGTCGACGACGAGGCGCCGCAACGGCCCGTCGGGGGCGGGCAACATCGGGGCGTCCACCCCGTAGGCGTTGAACAACTCCAGCGTGTGCAGCCGGGGGAGCGCGTCCAGCCCGGCCAGCCCGCCGTAGGGACGGCTCCAGCGGACGCGCAGCCGCTCCAGCTCGGCCGGCCCGTCCAGGATCGCGCCGGTCACGTCGCCGGCCGCCTCCACCACCAGCTCCCGGACGCCGCGTAAGCCCCGCGGCACCGCCGAGCCGGTGGTGAGGACGATCCACCGCCCGTCGGAAGCCGCCTCGACCGCCTCCGGCGGCTCGCCCTCCAGCCACAACGTCATCAGCCCCGGCGGCAGCACCAGCCGGCGCGGCCCCGGCCCCGCGAGGGTGAGCCCGTGCAGGTGCGTCCGGCTCAGGTCGACCACGTCGGGCGGGGACTCCCAGCGCAGCGCCGTGACGAGCGGCCGGGCTTCGAGCGCCGCGGCGAGGCCCCGCTCGTCGCCCGCCCAGCTCAGCGTCGTCAGGTGCGGCAACGCGTCCAGCCCCTCCCAGCGGACCTCGCCCCGGTGCGCGCGCAGGTCCAGGCTGGACAGCGCGGCGGACCTGGTCACGGGGCCCGCGCCCAGGTCGACCTGGACCCTGCCGTGCCTGGCCTGCTTGTAAGCCGCCTTGACCTCGGGCGGCACCTCCAGGTCCCAGCGTCGCTGGAGCACCACCTGCAGCCCGAGGCTCGACCAGGAGCCGTACGCGTTGGTGCCGCGCGGCAGCTCGGGCCGGACCGGCAGCCACCCGAGCCGTACGACGCCGACGGGCAGGTGCTCGCCGGCGGCCACGTTGACGACCTCGGGATCGCCCGACCACGCGTGGTGGTCGATGACGAGCGGACCCGCCGCACGCAGGTCGTCGAGGTCGGGCACCTGATCGGAGCGCCAGTCCAGCACGCAGACCGTCAGGTGCTCGCCCGCGGCCGTCACCTGGCAGGCCCCGTATCCGCCCAGCGGCAGCGGAACGGCCACCACATCGCCCGTCTCCAGCATGACGGCACGCTAGCAACCGGCGATGACATTCTCCCCGGCCCTCGGCAAAACCGCCCCCACCGGACCGGCCCCACCGGACCGGCGGCCCGGTCAGGAGGTCGGCGGTTGGGTGTCGCTCTCCGGAAGCGCCGCCGCCGCTGTCGCGATCTCCCGCTCGGCCCCCTCCCTGGTCACCCCCAGACCGGCCAGTGCCCGCGCCAGCGGCCCGCCCTCCAGCTCCAGCACCCCCAGCACCCCGAGCAGCAGGTGCTCGGTGCCCACGTGCTCGTGCCCCAGCCGCAACGACTCCCGCGTCGTCAGCTCCAGCGCCTTCTTGCCCGGCCCGGCGAAGCCGACCCGCCGCACCTCCGCCCCAGGCGCACCGGAGGCGCCGGGGGTGCCGCCCGTGCCGCCCGTGCCGCCCATGCCGCCCGTGCCGCCCGTGCCGCCCATGCCGGAGGTGCCGACCGGGCCGGGGTCGTCGACCGCGCCGAGGGTGGCGAGGGTGCCGGGTCCGAGAGCGGCGGCAACGGCGTCCTTGACCGCGTCGAGCGGCGCGCCGAGCGCCGTCAGCGTCCTGGCCCCGGGCGCGCCGGGCTCGTCCGCGAGACCGAGCAGCAGATGCCCCGGCTCGATGTGCTCGTGCCCCCCGGCGATGGCCGCCTGCTGCGCCCTCACCACGGCGGCCCGGGCCGGACCGTCGAACCGCGCGTAGACCCGCAGGTCCTCGGCCAGCGGCCGGGCCCCTTCCCTGGGCACGAACCGCTTCTGCGCGGCCTGCTTGCTGACGCCCATGCTGCGCCCGATGTCCGTCCAGGACGCCCCGGAGCGCCTGGCCTGGTCCACGAAGTGACCGATGAGGTGGTCGGCCACCTCGCCCATGTGCTCCCCGAGGGCGACGGCGTCGGTGAGCTCACCCAGCGGATCCCCGTCCGGGTGACGGCTCCTGATCACGGAGATGAGGTCGTCGAGACGAACTGTTCCTTCCATGCGTCAACCTTAGGTTGACGACCCTTCACCGTCAACCCCGGGTTGACGGCGAAAGGCCGCCGCCCGGCCCGGGCGGCGCGGTCAACGGCCCGCCGCGTACGCGCCGGCGTCGAGGTCTTCGACCAGGGTCGGGCCCGTGGGCGTCCAGCCGAGGAGGCTCTGCGTCGCGGTGCTGGTAGCCGCGAAGTCCGTGCCGAAGAGGGCGCCGATCCACCCGAAGTGGTCCGGCACGTCGCCGGGGGCGATCGAGGCGACGGGAAGGCCGAACGCGCGGCCGATCGCCTCCGCGATCACGCGCACCGGGACGCCTTCCTCGGCGACGGCGTGCAGGCGCGCGCCCGCCGGCGCCTTGTCGAGGCCGAGGGCGACCAGGCGGGCGGCGTCGCGCACGTGTACGGCGGCCCAGCGGTTGGCGCCGTCGCCCGGGTAGCCGGAGACGCCCTTCTGGCGGGCGATCGCGGCGAGGATCGCGATGAACCCGTGGTCGCCGGTGCCGTGCACGGTCGGCGCGAAGCGCAGGCTCACGCTGTGCACCCCGCGGCCGACGAACTCCAGCGCGAGGTTCTCGCTCCCGCCCCGGGACGAGCCGGGGCCGTGGAAGGGGGAAGCGTCGTCCTCGGTGGCGGGCCGGCCCTGGGCGAGGCCGGCGACCCCCGAGGCGAGCAGGAACGGGCGGCCGGTTCCCGCCAGTGTCTCGCCGATGGCCTGTACGGCGGCTC
Organism: Nonomuraea sp. NPDC050783; assembly: GCF_040802095.1. NCBI lineage: Bacteria > Bacillati > Actinomycetota > Actinomycetes > Streptosporangiales > Streptosporangiaceae > Nonomuraea > Nonomuraea sp. NPDC050783. The sequence continues at coordinate 58,776 of NZ_JBFAHK010000005.1, read as the reverse complement.
GTTCGGCCGCCGCCGTGCCGGCCGGGTCGGACCAGTCGTGCTTGTTCGCGAGGTGGACGACGGCCTCGGCGTCCCGGGCGCCGAGGCGGAGGCTGTCGAGGTCGTCGAGGTCGCCGCGGCGGACCCGGGCTCCCTTGCTCTCCAGGGCGGCGGCGGAGCTGTCGGACCTGGCCAGTCCGGTGACCTCGTGACCGGCGGCGATGAGCTCGTCGGTGACGGCGGAGCCGATCCATCCGGAGGCTCCGGTGACGAAAACGCGCATGAGGGATCTCCTTCGGCGCACCGCCGGCAGGGCGGAGCGCGTACCAACTAGTGATGTCTGTGACTGACGTCAGTCACAGACATCACCGTACCCCTTCATGTCAGCTGCTGTCATCACTAGACTCGACCGCATGACGCGTTGGGAGCCAGGGACCGCGGAGCGGTTGCAGGAGGCGGCGCTCGAACTGTTCGCGACCCGCGGGTTCGAGCAGACGACCGCCACGGAGATCGCGCAGTCCGTCGGCCTGACCGAGCGCACCTTCTTCCGCCACTTCAGCGACAAGCGCGAGGTCCTCTTCCACGGGCAGCACCTGCTCGTCCAGGCGTTCCTCGCCGGCGTGGAGGCCGCGCCGCCGGACGCGCCCCCGATCGAGATCGTCGCCGCCGCGCTGCGCTCCGTGACGTCCTTCTTCCCGGACGAGCGCCGGCAGCGCTCGCGGAGCCGGCAGTCCGTGATCGACCAGAACCCCGCGCTCCAGGAACGCGAGCGGCACAAGCTCGCCAGCCTCGCCACGACGCTCGCGGACGCCCTGCGCGCGCGGGGCGTGGACGAGCTCGCGGCCACCCTGGCGGCGGAGTCGGGCGTCACCGTGTTCAGGATCGCGTTCGCCCAGTGGCTGCGCGAGGGCGAGCGGCGCTCCCTCGCCGACCTCGCGGCGGAAGTGCTGCGCGAGCTGCTGTCCGTGACCCGCGACCGGACCTGAGGAAAGCCACGGGCCAGGCCGAGGAAAGCCACGGGCCAGGCCGAGGAAAGCCACGGGCCAGGCCCTCGCAGGCTCCTCGTCGGGTCCTCGCCGGTCACGCCGGCCGCCGCGGCCGGAGGACGCCCGGACGGACCCGCCCGGGGCGATGGAAGGGGGATTCAGCGTGGTGGACGTCCTGCCGGGGGCTTCCACCTGACCGGAGGGGCCCGGGGTGAGCGGGCCCCCGCTGTGCGGTCACATGTTGATCATGTGGCCCGCGAGCCCGTGGATCGCCTCCTTGACCGCCTCGCCGAGCGTCGGGTGGGCGTGGACGTTCCGCGCGACCTCGTGCACGGTCAGGTCCCACTGCTGGGCGAGCGTCAGCTCCGGCAGCAGCTCGGTGACCTCCGGGCCGATCATGTGGGCGCCGAGCAGCTCGCCGTGCGTGTCATCACTGATGATCTTGACGAAGCCGGTCGAGTCGCCGAGGCCGTGCGCCTTGCCGTTGGCCGTGAACGGGAACTTCGCCACCTTCACGTCGTAGCCCAGGTCGCGGGCCTGCGCCTCGGTGTAGCCGAAGCTGGCCACCTGCGGCTGGCAGTACGTCGCCCGCGGGATCATGACGTAGTCCAGCTCCATGGTCTCGGCGTCCGCGATCGTCTCGGCCGCGATGATGCCCATGGACTCGGCGGCGTGCGCCAGCATCAGCTTGGCGGTGACGTCGCCGATGGCGAAGATGTGCGGGACGTTCGTGCGGCAGCGGCCGTCCACCGCGATCGCGCCGCGCTCGGTCAGGGCCACGCCGGTCTTCTCCAGGCCGTAGCCGTCCACGCGCGGCTGGAAGCCGATGGCCTGCATGACCTTGTCGGCCTCCAGGACCTGCTGCTGCCCGTCCTTGGTGACGGTGACCTTGACGGAGGAGCCGGTGTCCTCGATGCCGTCCACGCGGGTGGAGGTCATGATCTCGATGCCGAGCCGCTTGTAGCGCTTGGCCAGCTCGGCGGAGACCTCCTCGTCCTCCAGCGGCACGATGCGGTCGAGGAACTCGACGATGGTCACCTTGACGCCGTAGTTGTGCATCACGTAGGCGAACTCCACGCCGATGGCGCCGGCGCCCGCGATGACGATGCTGCGCGGCAGCTCCTCGCTGAGGATCTGCTCCTCGTACGTCACCACCCGCTCCGAGAGCTGCGTGCCGGGGATGAGCCTGGTGGTGGCGCCGGCCGCGATGATGCAGTGGGAGAAGGTGATGGTCTCGTCGTTGACCTGGAGCGTGTTGGCGTCCAGGAACGTGCCACGGCCGTCGTACTCGGTGATGGCGTTCTTCTTCATCAGATAGTGAACGCCCTTGACCCGCCCGTCGGCCACCTTGCGGCTGCGCTGGTAGGCCGCGCCGTAGTCGAAGGTCACCTCGCCGCTGATGCCGAAGGTCTTGGCCTCGTTGTGGAAGATGTGGGCCAGCTCGGCATTGCGCAGCAGCGCCTTGGACGGGATGCAGCCCACGTTCAGGCAGACGCCTCCCCAGTACTTCTCCTCGACGACCGCGGTGCGCAGCCCGAGCTGGGCGGCGCGGACCGCGGCCGTGTATCCTCCCGGACCCGCGCCGAGAACGACGACGTCATAGTGAGTGCTCATGAGTCGGACCATACCGTCCGTCCGGAACCACCCCTGACGCTAGACCTCCACCTTGTACGGCAAAGCCAGCTCATCAGCGGGAACACCGCGAATCCCCCAGTTCACGCGGGGCATTTCGATGATCGTCAACTCGATGTCGGCGGGGTCGTGCGGCCACCGGGCGTAGACCTCCCGGATGAGCGCCCGCTTGGCGTCGTCGCTGCGGCCGGTGAAGCAGACCACCTCCACGATCAGGTAGTGCTCGCCGCGCCCCGGGCAGACGAAGTCGTCGCCGTCCATCAGCAGGAACCGGTGGAACCGCTTGTCCTCCGGCACGCCCCACGCGCTGACCAGGCACTCCTGCAGCAGGTCGGAGACCTCCCGCTGCCGCCCCGCCCACACCTCGCGCCGTCCGTACACCTTCACCTGAGCCATGCCGCCACTATAGAAGGCGTGATCCGCATCCTCCTCGCCGACGACGAGGCCATGATGCGCGCAGGGCTGCGCGCCATCCTCGCCTCCGATCCCGACCTCGACGTGGTGGCCGAGGCGGGCGACGGGCGGCAGGCCGTCGACCTGGCCATCAGCCACCACCCGGACGTCGCGCTGCTGGACATCCGCATGCCCCGGCTCGACGGGCTGGCCGCGGCCGCCGAGATCCGCAGGGCCGCGCCGGGGACCGCGGTGGTGATGCTGACCACCTTCGGCGAGGACGACTACATCGCCAAGGCGCTCGACCTCGGCGCGGCCGGGTTCCTGCTGAAGTCGGGCGACCCGCGCGAGCTGATCTCCGGCGTCCGCGCGGTGGCGGAGGGGGCGGCGTACCTGTCGCCGAAGGTCGCCCAGCGGGTGATGGCGCAGCTCGCGGGCGGCCGGATGGCGCGCGGCGCGCGGGCGCGCGACCGCATCGAGGTGCTCACCGAGCGCGAGCGGGAGGTGCTGGCCCTGGTCGGGGCCGGGTTGTCCAACGCGGAGATCGCGGCCAGGCTGCACATCGTCGAGGGCACGGTCAAGGCGTACGTGAGCGCCATCCTCACCCGGCTCGACGTGCGCAACCGCGTGCAAGCCGCGATCATCGCCCACGAGGCGGGATTGGTAGCCTGACCCGTGATGTATCGCCTCGTGTTCACGCAGGTCTTGCGGCGTCTCGACGCCGAGGCCGTGCACCGTCTGACCGTGAGCGCCCTCGCGCTCCTCGCCCGCCTGCCGCTGCTCAAGCGGCTGCTGCACCGGGCGTTCGCGCCGCACGACCCGGCTCTGCGGATCACCGCGTTCGGCGTGCACTTCCCGGGCCCGCTGGGGCTGGCCGCGGGCTTCGACAAGGACGCCGCCTGCGCCGAGGCCGTCGCGGCGCTCGGCTTCGGGCACGTCGAGGTGGGCACCATCACCGCGCACGCCCAGCCGGGCAACCCGCGCCCGCGCCTGTTCCGGCTGGTGCCGCGGCACGCGGTGATCAACCGGATGGGCTTCAACAACGACGGCGCCGCGGCCGCCGCCCGCCGCCTGCGCCGCACCCGCGGCGTGCCGGTCGTGGTGGGGGTGAACATCGGCAAGACCAAGGTCGTCCCCGAGCCGGAGGCGGCCGCCGACTACGTGGCCAGCGCCCGCGAGCTGGCCCCCCTCGCCGACTACCTCGTGGTCAACGTCAGCTCGCCCAACACGCCGGGCCTGCGCGACCTCCAGGCCGTCTCGCTGCTGCGCCCGCTGCTCACCGCCGTCAAGGAGGTCACCGACGGCACGCCGCGCCGCACCCCGCTGCTGGTCAAGATCGCGCCCGACCTCGCCGACGAGGACGTGGACGCCGTCGCCGACCTCGCCCTGGAGCTGGGCCTCGACGGCATCATCGCGACCAACACCACGATCCGGCACGGCGGCGAGAGCGGCGGGCTGTCCGGCCGGCCGCTCAAGGGCCGCTCCCTGGAGGTGCTGCGCCGCCTGCGCGCCCGCGTCGGCGACCGCATCGCGCTGGTGTCGGTGGGCGGGGTCGAGGACGCCGACGACGTGTGGGAGCGGGTGCTGGCCGGCGCCACGCTCGTCCAGGGCTACACCGGCTGGATCTACGGCGGCCCGCTGTGGGCCGCCCGCATCCACCGGCAGCTCGCCCGCCGCGTCCACCGCCACGGCCTGAAGAACATCACCGAGGCCATCGGCCGCACCGCCGCCTGACGCGCACGCATAGGACGGCAGGGCGTCATCCCGAAACCCCGCCCCCTATGGTGGAAAAGTGATCGAAGCAGTGCCACTCGCCGACAACGTCGTCCTGCGCCGGCTCACGGAAGGGGACGCCGAAGCCCTGCTCCGCGCCCGCGTCCGCAACCGCGACCACCTGCGCCGCTGGGAGCCCCGGCGCCCGGAGGAGTACTACACCCTCACCGGCCAGAGCCACCGGCTCAAGGACCTGCTGCGGCAGATGGCCGACGGCCGCACCATGCCGTGGGCGCTGGCCGACGGCGAGGAGATCGTGGGCGGCATGACGCTCAACAACATCGTCCGCGGCCCGTGGCTCAACGCCGACCTCGGCTACTGGATCGACGCCGGCTACACCGGCCGCGGCCTGGCCACCGAGGCGGTGCTGGAGGTGTGCCGGATGGCCGACCAGGACCTCGGCCTGCACCGGATCGCCGCGGCGACGCTGCTGGACAACGTGGCCTCGCAGAGCGTGCTCCGCAAGGCCGGCTTCGAGCAGGTGGGCACCGCGCCGGACTACCTGGAGATCGACGGCCGCTGGCAGGCCCACCGGCTGTTCCACAAGATCCTGAACGACCGCCCGGCCCTGCGCTTCTAGGGTCCGGTCCGCGCTCCTAGACGCTGGGCCTGGTGGACTCCGGGTCGTGGGTCATGGCCTCGATGCGGGCCATGACGTCCGCCACCCGGGTCCCGCTCGGCCGGTGCGGCCGGCGCCGCTGCCACGGGCGCGGCCCGTCCAGGGGCCGGTACTCCACGCCCAGCGCGTCCAGCCGCCCCAGGTGCTCCGCCAGCCGCTCGCCGAAGCCGTCCCGGCCGGTGCCCGACCAGGCGACCTCGGCCAGCGCGCAGGCCCGCGGCCACATCCGGTAGTCCAGCGTGCGGGCGTCAGGGACGCGCTCGGTCCACAGCTGCGCCTGCGCGCCGAGCACCCGGGCGCGCTCCTCGTCGCTCCACTCCGGCGGCGCGGGCCGGAACGCGGCCACGTCCGCGAGGGTGATCGCGTCCCCGATGGCCATCGGCTCGTCGGCCGCGGACGCCTCGGCGTAGTCGAAGTAGAGCGGGAACACCGGCGTGGCCACCACGTCGTGCCCGGCCGCCGCCGCGCGCCGGCCCACGCCCATGCCGCGCCACGGCATGACCACCGTGTCCGCGCGCAGCCCGCCGCTGACGAACGCCTCGTCCCACACCACGGCCCGCGCCCCCCGCTCGGCGAGGGCGTCCGCCAGCCGGCGCAGGAACCACGCCTGCAGCTCGTTGGCGCCGGCCAGGCCCAGCGACTCCCCGTAGGAGACGATCTCGGACGAGGCCGCCCAGTGGTCGAGCACCACCTCGTCGCCGCCGATGTGCACGTACGGCGTCCCGCCCAGCGCGCCCATGACCTCGTCGAAGACCGTGGTCAGGAACTCCACGGTCGGCGGCAGCGGGGACAGGATGGCGGGGGAGATGCCCCACCGGTCCAGCACCTCGTGCCGCTCGCCGGTCGCCCCGAACTCCGGGTAGGCCGCCAGGATCGCCGAGGCGTGCCCCGGCACGTCGATCTCGGGCACCACCGTCACGCAGCGCGCCCGCGCGTACGCCCCGATCTCGGCCAGGTCGTCGAGCGTGTAGTAGCCGCCGTGCGGCACCTCGTCGTAGGCCGCGGGCTCCCGGTGGTGGTTGACCGCCGTGCGCGGCCGGTGGGAGGAGACCTCGTGCAGCAGCGGGTACGCCCGGCTCTCCACCCGCCACCCCTGGTCGTCCACCAGGTGCAGGTGGAGCCGGTTGAGCTTGTGGAGCGCCATCAGGTCGATGAGGCGCAGCACCTCCCGCTTGGGGAAGAAGTGCCGGGCCACGTCCAGGTGCAGGCCCCGCCAGGGGAAGCGCGGCGCGTCCTCGACCCGCACGCCGGGCACCGGCCACGAGGCACGCTCGGTGAACCGGTAGGAGTCACCGGGCAGGAGCTGGTGCAGCGACTGCGCCGCGTAGAACGCCCCGGCCCGCCCGCCGGCCACGATCTCCACCCCCCGCGAGCCCGCCGTCAGCCGGTACGCCTCCTCGCCCAGCGCCGGGTCGCGCCGCACGTCGATCTCGCCGGAGTCGCCGGGACGCAGGTCCAGCCCGGGGAGGGCGAGGCGCACGGCGTCCGGGAAGTCGCCGGACACGGTGGCGCCCACGCTCAGCTCGAAGGAACCGGACAGACGGGAAAGAACTTCAGGGAACGGGATCATGCTCCCAGATAGTGCTGCAAACCGTCCGCCAGCGCCACCGCCGCCTTCTGCCGGAACGCCGGGCTGCGCAGCTTGGCCGCGTCGCCCGCGTTGCGCATGTTGCCGGTCTCGATGAAGACCTTCGGCACGGTGGACAGGTTGAGGCCGCCGAGGTCGCTGCGGTAGTCGAGGGCGTCGCGGCCGATGTAGGTGGAGTAGGGGACGCCAGTGCCCTTGCGGTAGGCGTCGCGGACGGCGAGACCCAGCTTGCCGGAGGAGCCCACCACCTTGTCCACCGGGCCGCCGATCTTCTTCGGCATGATGATGTGGAAGCCGTGGTCCTTGGGGCCCGCGCCGTCGGCGTGGATGGAGATCGCGGCGTCCGCCTTCGCCTTGTTGCCGATCGCGGCCCGCTGGGTGATGCAGGGGCCGACGCCGGTGTTGCCGCTCCTGGTGAGCTTGACGGTCGCGCCGCGGCTGCGCAGGATCCTGGCCAGGCGGGTGGAGACGTCCCAGGTGAAGGCGGCCTCGCTGTAGCCGTCGTTGGTGGAGGTGCCGGTGGTGTCGCACGCCTTCTTCTCGGTCAGGACGTCGACCTGGCGGTTGATGATGTCGGGGCGGCGGTAGTTGCCGCCGTTGTGGCCCGGGTCGATGACGATCACCTTGCCGTCGAGCGGCTCGGCCTCCGGCGGCTGCTCCTGCTTGGCGGAGTCCTGCTGCGGCTGTGACTCCTGCTGCTGCGGCTGCGACTCCTGCTGCTGGGGCCGCGTCTCCTGCCGGGAGGCGCTGGTCGCGGGAGCGGCCTGACCTGCCGCGGCGCCATTGGGGTCGGCGCCGCCGCACGCGGAGGCGATCAGGCCGCAGACGGCGAGGACTGGGGCTGCTAGAGCACGCATGGGCTCCAACTTACGTCAGGCCCGCTGCCCGAACCCCTCGGACGGCGAGATCGGCGCGTTACCAGACGTGCTCGCCGACCTCCTGCCGCTCCAGCAGGGCGGCCAGCTCCCGCGCGTCCTCGGCGTCGAGCCCGAGGACGACGCGGGGCCGGCCCCACGGGTGGTCGAGGGAGTGGGCGACGTAGCTGGCGACGGATTCGGCTCCTCCGTCGGCGCCCCGCCCCCTGCCCGCACGCCAGTGCCCCCAGGCGCGTTCGAGCTCGGCAGCCGCGCGCTGAGCGCAGGACACCAGTTCCGGATCACGCATGACTGTTCCCCCGGATCAGATCGTGGCCGGAACGGATCCGGCCACCCATAGCAGGTCGCTGCCGAGTAAACCGCCGTGCGGCCGCGCCGCCACACGGCTTGACCCAGCCTTGGTGCTTTTCAGACGCGACCCGTGCTCCGTCGCACGATCAGCTCGGGGCGGATCTCGCGCAGCCGCGCGACCTTCCCCGGATCGCCGATCCGGTCGCTGAGCAGCGCCGCGGCCGACCGTCCCATGGCCCGGCGGGGCTGGTCGACCGAGGTCAGGGAGATGTGGCGGGAGGCCGACAGGTGCGTGTTGTCGTACCCGACCACGGAGAGGTCCTCGGGGACGCGCAGACCCAGGTCGGCGGCGGCGGACAGCACGCCCAGCGCGACCACGTCGTTGGCGGCGAAGATCGCCGTGGGCCTGGGGTCGCGGGTCAGCAGCGCCGTGGCCGCCTCCCGGCCGCCCTCCTCCGAGGCGTCGGCCGCCTCGACCATGATGTACGGCGCCAGCGAGTGCCGCCGCATGGCCACGAGGTACCCCTCGCACCGGGACGAGCGCGGCCCCTCGATGTGCGCGATGCGCTTGTGGCCCAGCTCGACCAGGTGGTCGATGGCCAGCCGGGCGCCGAGCTGGTCGTCGTCGACCACGATGTCGACGCCGTCGAGCTCGATGTCACGTTCCCCGACGACGACCGTCGGGGTGTAGGCGGTGGCCTCGATCAGCGTCTCGCTGGTCGGGGCGATGCCCAGCAGGACCAGGCCGTCCACCCGGAGCTCCAGGAAGGACTCGACGGCCTCGTCCTCGAAGGCGGGATCCCATTGGCTGTTCCCGATGAGCATGCGTAACCCGTCGCCGTGCAGGCTCTCCTGCAGGCCGTCGAGGAACTCGGCGTAGAACGGGTTGTGCAGGTCGGCCACGAGCGCGCCGACGAGATGGGTACGTCCTTCGACCAGGCTGCGCGCGACCGCGTTGGGGCGGTAGCCCAGCTCGCGGGCGGCCTGCAGCACCGCCTGGCGCCGGTGCTCGCTCACGTGCGGGGATCCGCGCAGCACGAGAGAGACCAGCGATTTCGAGACGCCGGCTCGCTCGGCGACGTTGCGGATGGTGGGTCTGGGCCGAGGCAAGGCATCTACCTCTCTCAGCTCAGTGATGGTTGAAGTTTTGACGGGCGGTCCTGACATGTGTCTCCCCCGCGATGCGGATACGGGCACCTGTCTGACCAAACGATCGAGTTCGCCGCAGGGTACGGCCTTCACGGCGGATTGACTGATGAATGCGGACCTTGACCGAATATGCACACGTCAGCCGCGAGCCGAGGGGTCGGATACCGTACAGATGTGACATCCGGGAAGTCAGCCGAGACGGCACGGCCGGCACGGCGCAGGCTCAGCGTGGACCGCCGCCGGGAAGAGCTGATGGCGGCCGCCTTGGAGCTGTTCAGCACCCGCGACGCGGAGGATGTCTCGATCGACGACGTGGCGTCGGCGGCGGGCGCCTCGCGGGCCCTGGTCTACCACTACTTCGGCGGCAAGCAGGAGCTCTACGTGGCCGCGCTGAAGAGCGCGGCGGAGCAGCTGGAGTCGCGGCTGCGGCCACAGGGCGGCGGCCGGCCGCTGGACGAGCTGGCCTCGGGCCTGCGCCGCTACTTCGACTTCGTCGAGGAGCACGCGGCCGGCTTCGCGGCGCTGCTGCGCGGCGGCCCCGCCAACCGGTCGGGCGAGGTCGGCGAGATCGTGGACGGCGTGCGCCGGCGGTTGTTCCGCCTCATCCAGAGGCAGATGGGGGTCGAGGAGCCCAGCCCGGTGCTGCGCACGACCCTGCGCTCGTGGATCGCCTCGGTGGAGACGGCCGGCCTCGACTGGCTGGAGCACCGGGATCTGGAGCGCCCGGCGCTTGAGCGCATGCTCGTGGACCACATGGTGGCGTTGCTCGGGGTCGCCGCCACCTACGACGCCGGCGTCGCCGCTCTCGTGGAGCGGCTGGTCCAGGGCGCCGGAGGGTAAGGAAGGATGGCGCCGGGCGGGCGGCGCCACGACTTCACGGTGGACCGGGCCCAGTGCGGCCTGGTCCACCCCTCATCCCCCCTGAGGTTCGTGAGTGACGACCCTCGGTTACTCGGAGCGCTGCTGCGGAATCCCCGCGAGCAGTGCCCGAACCTCGGTCTCCCGGTAACGCCGATGACCACCGAGGGTACGGATGGACGTCAACTTGCCCGCCTTGGCCCACCGCGTGACGGTCTTGGGGTCGACTCTGAACATGGTGGCGACCTCGGCGGGCGTAAGCAGTGGCTCGGCCTCGGGTGTACGAGCTGACATTTGTGCGGCCTCTCCTCCGTGTGGACCGGCTAGCGATCCTGTGACTGCCTTTTGCGCGTGTCACGGATGTCCGCCTATGGCGCAGAGCGTGCGGCTTTTCTAAGCCATATGCGGCATCACCCGATGTGACCATACCGCCACGCAGAGCGATTGGCGAGCCCTTCTTTGACCCAACTGCCCGCCCTCGTGGCCATGTCACGCTCGGTGATTCTAGCGACACGGTTCGTGGTATCGCAGTGAAAACGGCAAACTACTCAGTTCGCAGAAGAGAGCAGCCGCGAGACGTGACCTACTCATGCAGGTCAGACAGCCGTATTGGGGCTCAGTTGGCAGATTCCAGCTGTTGCATTGACTTCCACCGGAGGATCACTCTCTGGTACATGGCGTAGGCAAGTTCTTCTTGACCCGTGTCCAGGCCCGTCAGGGCGGCCGCCAGCTCGGCGACGGACTGGTCGGCCTGCAACGCGTCGTCGTCCATGAGGTGCACCAGGCCGCCGTAGTCGAGCTCGACCAGGGAGTGGGGGTGGAACTCCTCCAGCCACCTGGCGACGTCCTCCACCTCGAAGCTCGCGGCCAGGTCGCCCAGATGCCTGCGCAGCACGTTGAGCGCCCGAGCCGCCCGCCTCCTGGCCTGCGCCATGGAGGTGACGTAGATGAGGTTGCGTCCCGTAGCGGTCGTCTTCACGTCCTGTCCAGGAGTGGTGGAGCCGAGCACCAGCCAGCGCTCGTTCCCATCAAACGGCACGAACCACGACGGCGGGACATGCCACGCCGTGGAGCGGATGTGCGTGCGCAACGCGGCGGATCCGGCCTTCTGCTTGAAGCGGTCGAAGTCATCGGCGATCTGGTCGGCGACGCCGCGCGGGACGAGATGGTCCATCAGCTTCTGCGGAGTCGCCCCACGCCGCCGTGAGAAGGCCAGCCACGAGCGCAGGCGGGTCTGCCAGGGGCAGACGTACAGGCGGTCCTCGACGCGCCGCAGATAGGCGTTGGGGCTCTCCTGAGCGGGAACGGGTTGAGGGGGCACGCCGAGCAGGCGCTTCACCGACTCGTCGTGCTCCGCGTTGAGCGCGTTCGCGCGGCGCGGGCGGTCGCGTGAGTCGGCGTAGTCGGCCCACACCTTGCGCTCGGACTCGGCGAACGCGGTCAGTGGCTCATAGACGCGGAGGTAGGCGGCATAGGGCAGCACGGAGGAATCGTGTCATGAAGCGCACCCTCATGCACCGTCGTGTCCCTTACTAGAGTGTCAGTGTGATCTCCGTCGCGAAGATGCGGCGGACCGGACAGGGAGTCACCACCGTGACCGACGTCTTCGGCACGTCCCACAAGGACGTCCACGAGCAGGTCGTGTTCTGCGCCGACGAGCAGAGCGGCCTGCGTGCCATCATCGCCGTCCACAACACGGCGCTGGGCCCCGCGCTGGGCGGCACTCGTTTCTATCCCTACGAGAGCGAGCAGGCGGCCCTCGCCGACGTGCTCAACCTGGCCAAGGGCATGGCCTACAAGAACGCGCTGGCCGGCCTCGACCACGGCGGCGGCAAGGCCGTCATCATCGGCGACCCGGCCAAGGACAAGAGCGAGGCGCTGCTGCGCGCGTACGGCAGGTTCGTCGAGTCGCTGGGCGGGCGCTACTACACCGCCTGCGACGTCGGCACCTACAGCGAGGACATGGACGTGGTGGCCCGCGAGTCACGCTTCGTGACCGGCCGCACGGTGGCCAACGGCGGCGCCGGCGACTCCTCCATCCTCACCGCGTTCGGCGTCTTCCAGGGCATGCGGGCCTCCGCCGAGCTGGTCTACGGCACGCCCTCGCTGCACGGCCGGCGGGTGGGCGTCGAGGGGGTCGGCAAGGTGGGCCACCGCCTGGTCGAGCTCCTGCGCGAGGACGGCGCCGAGGTCGTGGTCTGCGACGTCGATCCCAAGGCCGTCGAGCGGGTGCGCCAGCGCCGTCCCGAGGTCGAGGTGGTGGCCGACGCGGCGGCGCTGACGGCCGCCGACATCGACGTGTTCGCGCCGTGCGCGCTGGGCGGCGCGCTCGACGACGAGACGGTGGCCCGGCTGCGCGCCAAGATCGTCTGTGGCGCGGCCAACAACCAGCTCGCGCACGCCGGCGTCGAGAAGCAGCTCGCCGAGCGCGGCATCCTGTACGCCCCCGACTACGTGGTCAACTCCGGCGGCGTGATCCAGGTGGCCGACGAGATCCGCGGCTTCGACATGGAGCGGGCCAGGGCCAAGGCGGCACAGATTTACGACACGACTTCGAAGATCTTCCGGATCGCGGCCGATGAGGGAGTTCCTCCTGCGGTCGCAGCGGATAGGCTAGCTGAGCGCAGAATGTCGGAAGTCGGGCGTATTAGGGCCATTTGGCTCGGCCACTGACGCCCCACGCCCATACGACGTACCGAGCTGGGCACAAAACAGGTACGGTAATAGGCGAACGATAGGCTGACGTCCAAAGTCAGGCGGCGTCAGTGTGTGGTGCGTTAGCGACGAGGGGTCGGGGACGACCCCGACGAGGGGGTCGAGCCAATGGGGCGCGGCCGAGCAAAGGCCAAGCAGGTCAAGGTTGCTCGCCAGCTGAAGTACAACAGCGGTGGCACAGATCTTGACCGTCTTCGCGACGAACTCGGGGTCGGAGACTCCAGCCGCAATGACGACGCCGACGACCTCAACGACGAGCTGGCGGATCGCTATGCCGATTACGCCGACGACTACGGCGCCGGTGACGACGACGATGGCCGTCCGTCCGGCCGTCGGTAGGCACACCTCCGGTTGACACGTGGCCGGGGCCGGCGCCCGCGCCGGATCCCCGCCCATGAGCGTCGGGCCCCACGGGTAACCGTGGGGCTTCGTCACGCTTGCCCGTCGTTGGGCCCGTGGTCAGGCCCATTGTCGGGCCCGTGGTCAGGCCCGTCGTCGAGCGCGCCGAGGAAGCCGGCGATCAGCGGGGCGATCTCCGGCAGCCTCTCCTCCAGCGCGAAGTGCCCGGTGTCGAGCACGTGCACCCGCGCGCCGGGCACGTCCCGCAGGTACGCGTGCGCGCCCGCCTCGGGGAAGAACGCGTCCCCCCGCCCCCACAGCACCAGCGTGGGCGGCCGGTGCTCGCGCAGCCACGCCTGCCAGGCGGGATACAGCTCCACGTTGCTCCGGTAGTCGCGGGCGAGCGCGAGCTGGGCCTGCGCGCGGCCGGGCAGGTCCAGGAAGTGCTGGTCCAGGGTCCAGCCGTCGGGCGCCACCCGCGCGGGGTCGGCGGTGCCGTCCTCGTACTGCGCGCGCGTGACCGCCAGGGTGAACAGGTCGGCGGGCGGCTCGGCGATCGTCCGGCGGGCCAGGTCCGACAGGCCCTCCTCGTAGGCGTTGGCGTTCTGGACGATGAGCGCGGCGATCCACTCCGGGTGCCGCTGGGCCACGCGGAAGCCGACCGGGCCGCCGAAGTCGAAGGCGTACCAGGCGAAGCGCTCCAGGCCGACGGCCTTGACGAAGCCCTCCACGACGTCGGCCAGGCGGTCGAAGGTATAGGTGAAGCCGTCGGGCACGACGGTGTGCCCGAAGCCCGGGTAGTCGGGGGCGAGCAGCCGGAAGCGGCCGCCCAGCGCGTCCATGAGCCGCCTGTACTGGTGCGAGGCGGACGGGAAGCCGTGCAGCAGGAGCACCGGCAGGCCGTCGCGCGGGCCCGCCTCGCGGTAGAAGACCCGCACGCCGTCCACGTCCACGAACGCATGGCGTACCTCGGGGATGTCCATGACTAATGCCTCTTTCGGTAGAAGATGCATTAGTTATAACGAGCGGTTTCTAACGGGTCAATGCCCCGATGTAGCATTAGATGTCATGGAGCTGCTGATCGGCGAGCCGCTGGCGCTCGACCTGCTCAACACCCGGGCCCGCGACTTCGACGCCCTCGACACCCCCGGGAGCTTCCAGGCGTGGCTGGCCCGCCAGGGCGAGCGGCTGGCGGCGCCACCCGGCCCGCTGCCGCCCGACGGCCTGGCCGCCGTCCGGCGGCTGCGCGGGCACGTGGCGGCGGCGTTGGAGGCCGTACGGGCCGGCGACCCGCCCCCGCCGGCCGCCCTCGACGCGCTCAACGAGGCCGCCCGCGCCGCCCCGCCGCACCGCGTGCTGGAATGGCGCGGCGAAGGCCCCCACCTGCGCACCGAACGCGACGGCGACCCCCTGGCCGGGCTGCTCGCCCAGCTCGCCGAGGCCGCCGTGGACCTGCTCGCCGACCCGGCGGCCGGGCGCGTGCGCGGCTGCGAGGGCCCCGGCTGCCGCATGCTCTTCCTGCCCGCCCACCCGCGCCGCCGCTGGTGCTCGCCCGACCTGTGCGGCAACCGGGTGCGGGTCGCCCGCCACTACCACCGCCACAAGTGACCCCGGGCACGCGAACGGGGCCGGGCGGCGCGCGCCCGACCCCGTTCGCGGCGGCTCAGCGGTAGCGGGCCTGGCCCCGTTGGCGGAGGCTCAGCGGTAGCGGGCCCGGCCCGAGCCCGGGACGACCTCGCCCAGGACCCACGCCGGCAGCCCCCGGTCCGCCAGGAGGCGCAGGGCCGCGTCGGCCGCGTCGGGGGCGACCACGGCGGCCATGCCGACACCCAGGTTGAACGTGCGGTCCATGTCCTGCTGGGCCACCCGCCCGTGGCCCGCCAGCACCCCGAAGATCGGCGGAGGGGTCCACGACGAGCGGTCGAGGACGGCGTCCAGGTGGGCCGGCAGCGAGCGCGACAGGTTGCCCTCGACGCCGCCGCCGGTGATGTGCGCGTAGGCGTGGACCTCGGCCGAGCGGGCCAGCTCCAGGCAGTCGAGCGAGTAGACGCGGGTCGGCTCCAGCAGCTCCTCGCCGAGCGGGCGGCCCAGCTCGGGCAGCACCGCGTCGAGCGACAGGCCCGCCTCCCCGACGATGTGCCGGACCAGCGAGTAGCCGTTGGAGTGCAGGCCGGAGGAGGCCAGGCCGAGCACGACGTCGCCCTCGCGGACGCGGTCGGGGCCGAGCAGCAGGTCGGCCTCCACGACGCCCGTGCCCGCGCCGGCCAGGTCGTACTCGTCGGGGCCCATCGCGCCCGGGTGCTCGGCGGTCTCGCCGCCCACCAGCGCGGCCCCGGCCAGGCGGCAGCCCTCGGCCACGCCGCCCACGATCTCGGCGACGCGCTCGGGCACCACCTTGCCGCAGGCGATGTAGTCGGTCATGAACAGCGGCTCGGCCCCGCACACCACCAGGTCGTCGAGGACCATCGCGACCAGGTCGACGCCGATCGTGTCGTGCTTGCCGTAGCGCTGGGCGATCATGACCTTGGTGCCCACGCCGTCGGTCGAGGTGGCCAGCAGCGGCCGGCGGTAGCGCAGCAGGGCCGAGGCGTCGAACAGGCCGGCGAAGCCGCTGGCGTCGTCGATCACCTCGGGTCGGCGCGAGCGCGCCACCTTGTCCTTCATCAGGTCGACGGCCCGCTCGCCGGCCTCGATGTCGACGCCGGCGGCCTCGTACGTACTCACGCCTTGCTCTCCAACACGAACTTGCCGACGTTGTCCTGGTCGATCGGGATCGGGTACTCGCCGGTGAAGCAGGCCCGGCACAGCCGGTCGGCCGGCAGCGTGGTGGCCCTGGTCAGGCCCTCCAGCGAGATGTAGCCCAGGGAGTCGGCGCCGAGCGAGGCCCGGATCTCCTCCACCGTCAGCGAGCCCGCGATCAGCTCGGCGCGGGTGGCGAAGTCGATGCCGTAGAAGCACGGCCAGGCCACCGGCGGCGAGGAGATGCGCACGTGCACCTCGCGCGCCCCGGCCTCGCGCAACATCTTGACGATCGCGCGCTGGGTGTTGCCGCGCACGATCGAGTCGTCCACGACCACCAGGCGCTTGCCCTCGACGACCTCGCGCAGCGGGTTGAGCTTCAGCCGGATGCCGAGCTGGCGGATGGTCTGGGACGGCTGGATGAAGGTCCGGCCCACATAGGAGTTCTTGACCAGGCCCTGCCCGTACGGGATGCCGCTCTCCTCGGCGTAACCGACGGCGGCCGGGGTGCCGGACTCGGGCGTGGGGATGACGAGGTCGGCCTCCACCGGGTGCTCGCGGGCCAGCACGCGGCCCACCTCGACCCGGGTGACCTGCACGCCGCGCCCGGCGATCGTGGTGTCGGGGCGGGCGAGGTAGACGTACTCGAACAGGCAGCCCTTGGGCTCGGCCAGCGCGAAGCGGCGCGAGCGCACGCCGCGCTCGTCGATGGTCAGCAGCTCGCCCGGCTCGATCTCGCGGACGAACGTGGCGCCCACGATGTCGAGGGCCGCCGTCTCGGAGGCGACCACCCAGCCGCGCTCCAGCCGGCCGAGCACCAGCGGGCGGATGCCCTGCGGGTCGCGGGCGGCGTAGAGCGTCTTCTCGTCCATGAACACCAGCGAGTAGGCGCCCTTGACCTGCGGCAGCAGCTCGGCGGCGGAGTCCTCGACGGAGCGGGTGCGGTCTTGGGCCAGCAGCGTGGTCAGGACCTCGGTGTCGGTGGTGGCCCTGGTGGACCCCGGGGCCAGGCGCTGGGCCAGCTCCGGGGTGTTGATCAGGTTTCCGTTGTGCGCGAGCGCGAGCCCACCGACCTCGGTGCTGCTCAGCGTGGGCTGCGCGTTCTCCCACACGCTCGATCCGGTCGTGGAGTAGCGGCAGTGGCCGATGGCCAGGTGGCCCCTCAGGGTGCCGAGCACCGACTCGTCGAAGACCTGGGAGACCAGACCCATGTCCTTGTAGACGAGAATGCGGCTGCCCTCGCTGGCCGCGATGCCCGCGGACTCCTGCCCGCGGTGCTGCAACGCGTACAGCCCGTAGTAGGTGAGTTTGGAAACTTCCTCGCCTGGCGCCCAGACGCCGAAGACGCCACAGGCGTCTTTAGGTGCGCGGTCGTGGGGGTCCAGGTCATGGCCGAGCCGGCCGTCGCCCTTCAGCACGTGCTTCAGTCTAGGTCGGCCGCCTCCGTGCTCGCACACCCGGGGGCTGGATCAGATGACGTGCGATGACCTGCCCGCATTGGAGCCGTCGCGGACCAGCTCGCCGGTGACGTTGCGGTTGGCGGCCGAGCCGAGGAAGACGATCAGCGCCGCCAGGTCCTCGGCGGTGGACAGGCGGCGGGTGGGCGTGCGGGCGGCGATCTCGTCCAGGACGTGGGCGGGGACGGGGCGCTCGGCCTCGGTGACGGTGAGGCCGGCGACGGCCACGTTGACCAGGATGCCGTCGCGGCCCGCCTCCCAGGCCAGGGCGCGGGCCATGCCGTGCAGGGCCATCTTGGCGGTGCCGTACGGGCCGGGACCCGGCAGCCCCTCCTCGGCGGCCCCCGACGAGACGAACACGATCCGGCCGAACCCGCGCCGCCGCATCCCCGGCAGCGCCGCCCGGACGAGCAGGGCGTTGCCGACGACGTTGGCGTGCAGGGCGGCGCTCCACTCGGCGGCGGGCACCTCCTCGAACGGGATGCTGTTGGGCATGATCGTGCCCCAGCGGACGGCGTTGGCCACCAGCGCGTCCACCGGGCCCGCCTGGGCGACGGCGGGGGCGATGGTGGCGTGGTCCTCCAGATCCAGGTGGACGGCCGCGGCCTGGCCGCCGTCGGCCTCGATGCGCTTGACCAGCGCGGCCGCGCGGTCGGCACCCGAGTTGTAGGTGATCGTCACGCGGGCGCCGGTGGCGGCGTAGGCCAGGGCGGTCGCGGCGCCGATGCCCGACGAGCCACCCGTGATCAGAACGTGCATGAGAACTCCCCTTCGCTAATTAGCCGGCTAATTAGCCAGCTAACCAGAAGAGGCCGGGTCGCGGCAAGGGGGTTCCCGGGTCCGCTCAGCAGAGCCCGAACACGCGCGCCACCCGCTCGGCCAGCTCGTCCTCGCCCGTCCCGGGGCCGACCTCGACAGCGGGCAGGCCGAGGCGCCCGGTCTCCTCGGCGAGGCGGTCGGTGAACAGGCGGTCGCGCTCCAGCAGGTTGTGCAGGGCCCGCCGCGGATCGCCGGTCCTGCGCGGGATGTCCCACGCCGTGCCCCGGCTGTCGAACGCGGCCCGGCGGAAGGCGGGCGTCGGCAGCAGCCACACCGCGCGCGCCGGGTCGACCAGCAGCGGCCCGACCAGGCCCGGCAGCAGCCGGAACCCCTCGGCGATCACGCCCCGCCCCGGGGGCAGGCGCAGCAGGTCCGCCACGATCAGGCCGAAGCCCTCGCCCCGGTACCAGTGGAAGGTCTCCAGCATGGCCCGCGGCGAGCGGTGCACCCAGCGCTCGTCCATGTCCATGTCCTTGAAGCGGCTCAGTTGCGGGGCCTCCCGCGGGGTGAGGAGGCGGGCGTGCTCCGGCATCACGTCGTCGGTCGCGTACACGGACAGGCCGTGGCGGGCCGCCAGGCGCCGGGCGATCGTCGACTTGCCGCCGCCGCTGCCGCCCCCGATCCAGTAGACGTGCCGCAGTCTCGCGCGCAGCGCTCGCGGGTCCACGGGCGGCCTCAGGCGCGCTTGGCGCGGACCAGGCGGGACAGGGCCGCGCGCTCGGCGTCGCCGAGACCGCGCTGCAACTCCTCGTCCATCTCCCGCCAGATCTCCTCCACCGGCCCGCGCAGGGCCCGGCCCGCCTCGGTCAGGTGGACGCGGGCGATCCTCGGGCGGTCGGGGTCGGGGGAGCGGCGGACGAAGCCGGCGCGCTCCAGCCGCTGCAGGGTCTTGGTGACCGTGGGCGGCTCGACGCCGAGGCGGGCGATCAGCTCGCCCTGCGTCAGGCCGTCCTCCCGCCAGAGCTGGTTGAGCAGCATCTCCTGTCCGGCGTGCAGGCCGAGCGGCACCAGGGCGGCGGCGAGCTGGTTGCGTTGCGCCTTCATGAGCTTGATCAGGGCGTACGACAGGGTCTCTTCCAGCATGTCCTCATCTTGCCCGCCGCCTGCCGCTTTGGCGCACGGTGACGCAAGGATGGGCGCCCGCTTACCGTGTCGCGCGGTTCGGCGGGCGGGCATCGCGGAAAAGTGAGGGTGTCCGGCATGCAGACCCGTCGGGAGACGCAGACGTGACCACATCCGGGGATCCGAACGAGCGGGATCCGAACGAGCCACGGCCTGACGAGGAGGAGGAACCGATCGCACCCACCCCGCCGATCGCGCCCACTCCGCCGATCGCACCCGCCCCGCCCATCGTGCCGCCCACAGCGCCACCTACCGCGCCGCCTACAGTGCCACCCACAGCGCCGCCTACAGTGCCGCCCACCGTGCCGCCTACAGTGCCGCCCACCGTGCCGAGGCCGGGGGCGCCGCCGTACGAGCCGCCCGGCGAGCCGCCCGACCAGCCCCGGTCGGGCGGCGAGGACGCCGAGACCACCCAGGTCTTCCCCGTCCCGGGCGCGACCCCGGCCTACCCCGGCTGGGAGAGCGACCCTCCCGAGGAGGAGCCCGAGGCCAGGCCGCCCGCGCCCTCCCGCTACGAAGGGGGCGGCCACCCGTCCTTCACCCCGCCGGGCGGATCGGGACCCGCCGGGCCCGAGCACCCGTACGGCGGCGGCGGTCCCGCCCAGCCCCTCCCGGACGACCGGCCCGCCCAGCCGCCCCAGGAGGAGGCCGTCCCCGGCACCACCCCGTCCTACCCGTACGGCGGCCCGCCCGGCTACACCCTGCCCCCGTACGCCTACCCCGGCGCCCCCCAGCAGTACGGCGGCCGGCCCGCGCCCGACCGGACCGGCGACGGCCTGGCCACGGCGGCGCTCGTCCTCGGCGTGGCCAGCCCGTTCCTGGTGTTCGTCTGCTTCACCGGCCTGATCACCGCCATCCTGTCGATCGTCTTCGGCTGCGTCGCCCTGGCCAGGAGGGCCGGCAGGGGCCGCGCCATCGCCGGCATCGTGATCAGCGTCCTGTCGCTGGTCCTCTTCGCGATCGTGGCGAGCTGGTTCTGGCGGAACGTGGTGCAGGAGTGCGCCCACCTGCCGAGCCCGGAGGCGGACCGCTGCGTCCAGGACCACCTCTCCTGGACGCGCGGCGGCTCCCTGCGCTGAGCGGCGCTACGGGAGGGGCAGGTGCGCCGACAGGTCGGCACGCGAGCCGCTGGCGGAGACCGCACCCCTGGCCACCGCCTCCTCCCACGTCACCCGCCCGACGGCCAGCTCGATCCAGGTGCGCCCGTCGGTCTCGACCACGTTGGGCGGCGTGCCGCGCGTGTGGCGGGGGCCGGGGATCGCCTGCACGGCCGCGTACGGCGGCACGCGTACCTCCACGGTCCGCCCGGGGGCCGCGGCGGCCAGCCGGTCGAGCAGGTGGCGCACGGCCTGCCGGGCCGCGTCGCGCTCGGGGGTCAGGCCCCGGTCGTAGGCGGCCAGCACGGCGGCGACCAGCGCGCCGGGCAGCGCGCCCGCGGGGCCGTCGTAGGGCGGCTCGTCCAGGGCGACGAGCTGCGCGTCGAGGGCGGCTCTCAGCTTCTCCGGATCCATCTTGCGAGGTGGCACGCCCTCATTGTCTCGCGGGAAGCGTTCATGCGGACGGAGGTCCTCGTTCACCTCCGGTTTCGCCGCCGACCGTAACCTCCCCGGCGGTACAACCGCGCACAAAATGGAGGATCTGTGGCAAACCTCATCGGGGGCGGACGGCGGCTGCTGCCGCTGCTCTCCACCCCGCACAAGGGTGGCCGTTCCGCGTTGACCTGCCAGTTCCGCTGCGGGAACGCGTGCGCGCACGACGTGGCCAACACCTCGGACAACGCCTACTTCGGCGACGTGGTGAAGGACGCGCTCTCGCGCCGCGGCGTGCTGCGCGCCGGCGCGCTCGGCGCCCTGGTGGCGGGCGCGGGCGTGGCGGGGGCGGCGCCGGCGCTCGCCGACCAGCCGGCCGATGCCGCCAGGGGCGCCCACGGCGGCGGGCAGGGGGGCGGGCAGGGCGGCGGTGGCCTGAGCTTCACCCCCGTCCCGCCCAACACCGAGGACGCGCTGCGCGTCCCCGGCGGCTACAGGTCCTCCGTGGTGGTGCGCTGGGGCGACCCCGTGCTGCCCGACGCGCCGGCCTTCGACTTCGACAATCAGACGGCCGACGCCCAGAGCAAGCAGTTCGGCTACAACTGCGACTACGTGACGCTGCTCCCGCTGGGCCGCGACCGCGCGCTGCTGTGGGTCAACCACGAGTACACCGACGAGAGCCTGATGTTCCGCGGCTACACCGGCGGCGCCGGCGCGAGCGAGGAGCAGATCAGGATCGCCCTGGCCGCGCACGGCGGCTCGGTCGTGGAGATCGAGCGCGCCGGCGGCACCGGCGAGTGGAAGCTGGTCACCAAGGGCCGCCGCCGCTACAACCGGCGCATCACCGCCCAGACGAGGATGAGGTTCTCCGGCCCGGCCGCGGGCAGCGACCTGCTCAAGACCGCCGCCGACCCCAAGGGCCTGTACCCGGTCGGCATGCTCAACAACTGCTCGGGCGGCACCACCCCGTGGGGCACCGTGCTGACCGCCGAGGAGAACATCGACCAGTACTTCGTCAACGGCGACAAGGTCCCCGAGGCGCAGAAGCCGTACATCACCCGCTACACGATCACCACCGGCACCCCGGCGGGCAACCGCCGCTTCGACCGCGTCGAGGAGCGCTTCGACCTGGCCAAGCACCCCAACGAGGCCAACCGGTTCGGCTGGATCGTGGAGATCGACCCGTTCGACCCGGACTCCACGCCGGTCAAGCGCACCGCGCTCGGCCGGCTCAAGCACGAGGCCGCCAACACCACGCTGTCCCGCGACAACCGCCTGGTCGTCTACATGGGCGACGACTCGCGCTTCGAGTACATCTACAAGTTCGTCTCCAAGGACCGCTACATCCCCGGCTTCGACCGGCACAACAGGACGCTGCTGGACGAGGGCACCCTGTACGTGGCCAGGTTCACCGGCGACAGCCCGGCCGCCGAGATCGACGGCTCCGGCAGGCTGCCCTCCGACGGCGCCTTCGACGGCTCCGGCGAGTGGATCCCGCTGGTGTCGGGCGACCGGTCGTACGTGGAGGGCATGACCGCCCAGGAGGTGCTGGTCTACACCCGCGTGGCCGCCGACAAGGTGGGCGCGACGAAGATGGACCGTCCCGAGGACATGGAGCGCAACCCGGTCACCGGCGGCGTCTACGTGGCGCTGACCAACAACTCCAACCGCACCGCCGCCCAGGTGGACGAGGCCAACCCGCGCCCGTTCAACAAGCACGGCCACGTGCTGGAGCTGGTCGAGAAGAACAACGACGCCGGCCGGCGCACCTTCGCCTGGTCGCTCCCGCTGGTCTGCGGCGACCCGAACGACGCCTCGACCTACTTCGCCGGCTACGACAAGAGCAAGGTCTCGCCGATCTCGTGCCCGGACAACGTCACGTTCGACCGCGACGGCAACCTGTGGATCTCCACCGACGGCAACGCCCTCGGCTCCAACGACGGCCTGTTCGTCATGCCGGTGCGCGGCAGGGAGCGCGGCCACCTGCGCCAGTTCCTGACCGTCCCGGTCGGCGCCGAGACCTGCGGCCCGCTGGTCACCGACGACCAGCGCAGCGTGTTCGTGGCCGTGCAGCACCCGGGCGAGCTCGACGGCGCCACGCCGGACCAGCCGGCCAGCCGCTGGCCCGACGGGGACCAGCCGCGCCCGGCCGTGGCGGTGGTCTGGCACGAGAGGAACAAGAAGATCGGCAGTTGACCTCAAGTTAACTTGAGGAACTAGCGTTCCATGCCATGAGCATGGAGATGACGGCCTGGCACCAGCTGTACTCGATGAACAACCGGACGGAGCGCCGCCCCCTGTCACGGGCGACGCTCCGGCGCATCGGCGGCTTCGCCCGGCCGCACCGCCGAAAACTCGCCCTGTTCGTGCTGCTCAGCGTGGTGCTCGCGGGCCTGGCGGTGGCCTCGCCGCTGCTCGCGGGCCGGGTGGTGGACGCGATCTTCAACGCCGAGCCGCTGGGCGCCGTGGTCACGGTGGCGCTGGCGATCGCGGGCATCGCCGTCGTCGAGGCGGGGCTCGGGCTGCTCAACAGGTGGCTGTCGGCGAGCCTCGGCGAGGACCTGATCCTCGGCCTGCGCACCGCCGTCTTCGACCACGTGCAGCGCATGCCGATCGCCTTCTTCACCAGGACCCGCACCGGCGCGCTGGTCAGCCGGCTCAACAACGACGTGATCGGGGCGCAGCGGGCGTTCACCGACACGCTGTCCGGCGTGGTCGGCAACGTCGTGACGCTGGCCCTGACGCTCACCGCGATGATCGGCATCTCCTGGCAGGTCACCCTGCTCGCGCTGCTGCTCCTGCCCGTCTTCGTGCTCCCCGCCCGGCGCATGGGCACGCGCGTGGCCCGGCTGCGCCGCGAGGCGGCCGACCACAACGCGGCGATGGGCAACCAGATGACCGAGCGCTTCTCCGCGCCGGGCGCGACGCTGGTCAAGCTGTTCGGCCGCCCGGCCCGCGAGTCGGCCGAGTTCGCCGCCCGGGCCCGCCGGGTGCGCGACATCGGCGTGCGCTCGGCCATGACCCAGTCCGCCTTCGTCACCGCGCTGACCCTGGTCTCGGCCCTCGCCCTGGCCCTGGTCTACGGCCTCGGCGGCTTCTACGCCCTGCGCGAGCAGCTCCAGCCCGGCGCCGTCGTGTCGATGGCCATGCTCCTCACCCGCCTGTACGCCCCGCTCACCGCCCTCGCCTCGGCCCGCATGGACATCATGAGCGCGGTCGTCAGCTTCGAGCGCGTCTTCGAGGTGCTCGACCTCAAGCCGCTCATCCAGGAGCGCCCCGGCGCCCGCGCGGTCCCCGACGGGCCGGTCTCGGTCGAGTTCGACGACGTGCGCTTCGCCTACCCCTCGGCCGACAAGGTCTCGCTGGCCTCGCTGGAGGAGGTCGCCGTGCTCGACTCGCGCGGCGGCGAGGAGGTGCTGCACGGCATCTCGTTCCGGGCCGAGCCGGGCCGGATGGTGGCCCTGGTCGGCTCCTCCGGGGCGGGCAAGTCCACGATCGCCCAGCTCCTGCCCCGCCTGTACGACGTGGACTCGGGAGCGGTCCGCATCGGCGGCGTGGACGTGCGCGAGCTGTCCTTCGACTCCATCCGCGACACCCTCGGCCTGGTCACCCAGGACGGCCACCTCTTCCACGACACGATCCGGGCCAACCTGCTGCTGGCCCGCCCCGAGGCCACCGAGGACGAGCTGTGGGACGCCCTCACCCGGGCCCGCCTGGCCGACCTCATCGCCTCGCTGCCCGACGGCCTCGACACGGTGGTGGGCGAACGCGGCTACCGCCTGTCCGGCGGCGAGCGCCAGCGCCTCACGATCGCCCGCCTGCTGCTCGCCCAGCCCCGAGTGGTGATCCTGGACGAGGCCACGGCGGCGCTGGACGCCACCTCCGAGGCCGCCGTCCAGGCCGCGCTCGGCGAGGCGCTGGCCGGCCGGACCGCCGTGGTCATCGCGCACCGCCTGTCCACCATCCGCGCCGCCGACCTCATCCTGGTCGTCGAGGACGGCCGGATCGTCGAACGCGGCACCCACGCCGAGCTGCTGGCCGCCGGCGGCCGCTACGAGGAGTTGTACCGCACCCAGTTCGCCGACCCCGCCCCGTCCGAGGTGGCCGCCCCGGCGCCCGTCGCTCTGTAAGCCTTCCGCCGGTTCTCACCAAGTACGGGTGTAGATCGACGAAGGGAGCAAGGCCGGTGCGTCTCAAACGGGGGAAGCTCGCCACCGACCCCGTGGCGTTCGAAGCCTTCTACCGGCGGCACGTCGACGCTGTCACGAGGTTCCTGTCCCGCCGGGTGGACGACCCGCACACGGTCGCCGACCTGACGGCCGACGTGTTCCTCGCGGTGCTCGACTCGGCGCACACCTACCGCCCGGGCAGGGGCAGCGAGATCGCGTGGCTGTACGGCGTCGCGCGCAACACGCTGTCGTCCGAGCGGCGGCGGGCGCTGCGGGAGTCCCAGCTCACCCACCGGGTGAGCGGGCGGCGCCCGCTCGACGGCGACGACGTGTCCCGGCTGGAGGAGCGGATAGACGCGGAACGGCCCGCCAGGGCGGCCTTCGAGGCCATGACCGGCTTACCCGACGGGGAGCGCGCCGTCCTGGAGCTGGTGGTCCTGGAGCAGCTCACGCCGTCGGAGGCGGCGGCGGCACTGGGGATCCGCCCGGGGACCGCCATGGTCCGGCTGCACCGCGCCCGCAAAGCGCTGCGCCACCTGCCCTTCGTCATGGAAGGAATCCCACGATGAGATTCGAGGAGCAGTTGCTGATGGACCTCAAGACCGAGATGACCGCGCGCAACGAACGCAGCCGCCGCGTCGGCCGCCGCCTGCTCGCGGGGGCGGCGGTGGCCGGGCTGGCGGCCGCGGCGGCGGTGGCCGTGCCGCTGCTGACCGGACCCGGGCCGGCGTACGCCGTGAGCGAGAACCCCAACGGCACCATCACCGTGGAGCTCAAGGAGTTCAGGGACGCCGACAAGCTGGAGCAGGACCTCAAGGACCTGGGCGTGACCGCCGACGTCGCGTACCTCAAGCCCTACACCAAGTGCCGGGACGACCGGGGCGCGCTCGCCGGCGGCGGGTACGACACCCCGGAGGAGTGGCGCGCGTCCGTGCACTACAAGGTCGCCAGGCCGGCGGGGAAGAGCTTCGTCATCACCCCCCGTTACGTCGGTGAGGGCCAGACGCTGGTGCTGGAGTTCACCGAGAACCCGAAGGGGCCGTACACGTCGCAGCTCAACGCGATGGTGATCGAGGGCTCCGTCAAGCCGTGCGTCCCGGAGCACGACCCGACGCAGCTCGGCTGACCGGGCCCCCGCAGCCAGGGCGGCAGGGGCCACCGCGACCCTACGGCAGGTCGAACTCGCCCTTGCCCGCCCCGTCCAGGAAAGCGAGCCACTCGGCCCGGGTGAAGCTCAGCACGGGCCCCTGCCCGCCGTCCTTGCTGTCCCTGACGAGCACCCCGCCGTCCGCCCGCCGCATCACCTCGACACAGCTCCCGCCGTTGTCACCTGATGCTCTGGCCTTGGTCCACATGTCCGCGCGGAGACCTTTTCCGTCAGTCATAGCTCTCCATCACCTCGTGGATGACCTCGCGACTCCGGTTCACGGGATGCGCCATGCCGGACAGCGCCTCCCACCGCACCATAAGGGCTTGAACCGTCTTGGCACGAATGGTCACGCGGCCCTCCCCGGCGGACTCGACGTACGCGTGGTCGGGTCCGCCGTCGAGGAGCGTGGCTATCTCGAAGGCCCCGAGGCAACCCGTCGCGAGTCCCGCGGACAGGGGAAGGATCCTGACCGTGACGAACGGCGGGTTGATCACGTCGAGGAGCTTCTGAAGCTGCTCCCTCATCACCTCGCCGCCCCCTATGGGACGCCGCAGGACGCTCTCGTCGAGCAGCGCCGAGTACACGGGCGGCCGGGGCCGGCCGAAGATCTGCTGCCTGCGGAGGCGGAAGAAGAGAGCCGCCTCGACCTCCTCCTCGGTGATCCCCGGCTTGCCGCGAAAGACGTTCCGCGCGTAGCTCTCGGTCTGGAGGAGGCCGGGGACCAGCATCGGCTCGGACGTCCTGATGGTGTGCGCCAGCTTCTCGACCCGGGGCCACTCGCGGAACCACTTCGGCCCGATCCCGTGGATCTCCGGCAGGAGCTCCATGAGCTCGCCCTGGAGGCCCAGCGCCTTCTCCAGCTCCCTCGTGAGACTTTCCGACGGTTTACGCATGAGCCGTTCCACGTGCCCGACCGCGGCCTCGCTGTAGGGCACCCGGTCGGCCAGGCGCTCCTGGCTCAGGCCCTGCTCGGTCCGGTACCGGCGAAGGCGCTCTGCGTACTCCTTCCAAGCTCTGACACTGGGGTCCTGCCCGTTCCCGTCCATCCCGCACCCTCGTCACTCACCGGAGTCACTTACAAACGGTATGGAACCGTACGCCGGTGACCTGCGGCATTTCCATAGCCGGACGGTCATGCTCTTGTTGGCCTACCGCCGAGAGAAAGCCGTACGTCCATGGAACACACCTTCCTGGCGGGGGACGCGGACCCGCTGCTCCTCCCCGCGATGGCCCGCGAGACCGTCCTCCGCTGGGCCGGGAGGCGGGCGCACGACCTGGAGACGGTCACCAGCGAACTGGTCACCAACGCCGTGCGCCACGGCTTCGGGCCGCCGCCCGGGACCGGATACGTCCGCCTCAAGCTCACCGCCGACCCGCCCGGCCGCTACGAGCTGGTCGTCACCGACCCGGGCCGCTCGCCCGGCGAGCCCGTCATGGGCCTGCCCGACAACGACCCCTCCCCGGACCCCGACCCGGACCCCGGCGTCGAGCGGCTGCGCGGCCTCGTCCTGGTGGACCTGCTGACCCACGGCCTGTGGGGTCACTTCCGCAACACCCGCCACGAGCGCGTCGTCTGGGCCATCCTCCCGCCCGCCTGACCGCCCCCGCCCACGTCGCGTGCCCTCGGGGCCGGGCTGCTGGTCCTCGGCGAGCACGGCGACGCCATCGGCCACCTCGGCCGGGCGCTCGCCGACCTGGGCCGTGGCCGGGAGGCGCGGGAGGCGCTGGCTCTGCGCAGGGCCGAGGGGGATCCCGAGCTGGTCGCTCGTACCCGGGCGGCCCTGCGGCTCCTCGACGGTCGCTAGGCCGGGGGCTCGCCGTACAGGGCGGCGATCTCCTTCGAGCCGGACCAGCGGCTGTAGGTGGGGGACTGGGGCCAGCCCTCCGGGGAGTCCTGCCACTCCTCCTGGCGCCCGTACGGCAGCAGGTCGATCAGCGCGAAGGTGTGGCTGAGCTGCTCGGTGCCGCGGCCGTCGGTGTGCCAGGTGCGGTAGACGGTGTCGCCGTCGCGCAGGAACACGTTGACGGCGAAGCCGCCGCCGGGAGGCGCGCCGACGTCGGCGCCGAAGGGGCTGTTCGCGGTGGAGTACCAGGTCATCCTGTTGCCGACCCGGCGCTTGTAGGCCAGTGCCTCGTCGATCGGGCCCTGGGTGACGACGACGAACCGGGCGTCGTAGGCGTCCAGGAACTCCAGCCGGGTGAACTGCGAGGTGAACCCGGTGCAGCCCGGGCACTGCCACTCCTTGCCTGGGAACCACATGTGGTTGTAGACGATGAGCTGCCGCCGCCCCTCGAAGAGGTCGGCCAGCCGGACCGGCCCGTTCTCGCCTTCGAGGGTGTAGTCCGGCATCCGCACCATGGGCAGGCGGCGGCGCTGGGCGGCGATGGCGTCGAGCTCCCGGGTCGCGGCCTTCTCCCTGGCGCGCAGCTCGTCGAGCTCGCGCCGCCAGGTGTCGACGTCGACGACGGGCGGTAGTGCGTTCGTGCTCATGGTCCCTCCCTGATCAGGTGCCGTTGAGGAAGAGACCGGGCACGGCGCCGAAAGTCATCGGTGTCCGGACGGCTCCGGCGAAATCGGGGCCGGGGCGGGGGCGGGGGCGGGGGGCCGCTCGGCCGGGGCGCGGCGGGCACGCAGGGCGTAGAGCGCGACGGGGATCCCGGCCAGCACCACGATCGCCGCGATGACCAGCGTGAACTGGTAGGCGTCGAGGAAGGCGGGCAGCGCCGGCAGGCCGCTCGCGCCCTGCCGGGAGCTGAGGATCGCGCCCAGCACGGTGACGCCGAGCAGGCCGAAGACCTCGCGCGAGACGTTGAGCATGCCTGAGGCGACCCCGGCGCGGCCGGCGGGCATGCCGCCCAGGACGGCGGCGGTCAGCGGCACGAGCAGGCCGGCGCCGAGGCCGTACAGGATGAAGACGGGCCCCACGTCGGCGTAGGCCGCGCCCGCGCCGACGCCGGAGAGCCAGTAGATCGCGCCGCCCATGAGCGCCAGCCCGAGCGCCACGGTGGGACCGATGCCGAGCAGCCGGCTCACCCGCTGCGACAGCAGCGCCACCACGGCCGTGACCAGGGCCATCGGCACGAACGAGGCGCCCGCCTCGGTGGGGGAGAAGCCGAGCACGTTCTGCAGCCACAGGGCGCTGAAGAAGTAGATCCCGAACACCCCGAACGACCAGATGCCGCTGGTGAGCAGCCCGCCGGTGAACACCCGCGCCCGGAACAGCGACATCACCAGCATCGGCTCGGCGCTCCTGGACTCGATCACCACGAACGCCGCGGCGGCCACGGCGGCCACCCCGAACGCGGCCAGGATCTTCGGCGAGGTCCATCCGGCCCCGGCGCCCTCGATGAGCCCGTACGTCAGCGCGCCCAGCGCCAGCGCCGAGGCGGCCAGCCCCGGCAGGTCCAGGCTGTGCCGCCGGCCCCGGGCGGACGGCTTGACCGCCCACAGCGCGAGCCCGGCCGTCACCACCCCGATCGGCACGTTGAGCAGGTAGATCCAGCCCCAGTGCAGGTTCTCGCTGATGAAGCCGCCGGTCACCGGCCCGAGCGCCATGGACAGCGCCCCGGTCGCGCTCCACACGCCCACGGCCCGGCCGCGTTCGCCGGGGTCGGGGAAGATCTGCCCGATCAGCGCCAGCGCGGTGGGCGTGAGCAGGGCCGCGCCCACACCCTGTACGGCCCGCGCCGCGATCAGCAGGTCGCCGCTGGTGGCCAGCCCGGCGGCCAGCGAGGAGAGGGTGAAGACCGCGAGGCCGCCGAGGAAGATCCCGCGCGCGCCGAACACGTCCGCCAGCCGCCCGCCGGCCAGCATGAGCGCGGCGAAGACCAGGATGTACGAGCTGGTGATCCACTCCAGTCCGGAGATCGACAACCCCAGCTCCCGCTGGATGGTGGGCAACGCCACGTTGCCCACGTTGTTGTCCAGATAAGTCATGAAGGTGCCCAGAGTCACCGCTGCCAACGCCCACCATCGCATGGCGACGCCTTCCTATACGTTGTACTTGTACGTCGTACAGTTCAACTTGTACGACGTATAGTTGTCAACCGTGATGGGAAAACTGACCGCTCAGGCGATCGCGGAGCGCGCCCTGGAGATCGGCGACGCCGAAGGGCTCGACGCCGTGACGATCAGGCGCCTGGCCGGTGAGCTGGGCGTGACCCCGATGGCCCTGTACTGGCACTACAAGAACAAGGACCAGCTCCTGGCCGGCATGGCCGACCACCTGATCTCCGGCTTCGCGCCCGGCGCGGCCGACGAGCGCCCGTGGCAGGAGCAACTGCGCGACCTCATGGTGGGCCTCATCAGGGCCCTGCGCGGGCACCCGTGCGCCCGCAACGTCTTCGACCACGTCGACCAGGTGACGGTGCCGAGCTTCCTGGCCGTCTGGAACCAGGCGCTCGGCCTGGGCCGCAGCGCCGGGTTCAGCGTCGAGGAGAGCTGCCTGATCAGCAAATACCTGTTGCAGAGCGCCATCGCCATCGCCGACGCCCCCGCGCACCACCGGGAGGGCCAGGAGGTCGCCGAGCGGGTCAGGGTCAAGCGGCTCGGCCTCCAGACGCTGTCGGCCGACACCTACCCGTACATCGTGGAGATGGCCGGCCCGCTGGCCGGCGGCCTGGACCCCGAGCTCTACGACACCTTCGGCGTGGACCTCGTGCTGGCCGGCATCGAGGCGCTGGCCGCCCGCAGGCTAGAGTCCAGCCCGTGACCTTCGAGCTGATCTGCGAGATCGAACCGCCCACCACGCCCGATCTGAAGCACGTCAGGCACCAGATCGGCACCCTGGGCAAGATCGCCCACTCGTTCCTCATCCCCGACAACCACATCGGCCGCGCCACGGTCTCCAGCGTGGCCGTGGCGCACGAGGTCGAGGCGATGGGCGGGCGCGGCATCGCCTGCCTCAACTCGCGCGACCGCAACCTGCTCGGTTTCCGGCGCGACCTGCTGACGGCGGCGGCGTACGGGGTGGACCAGTTCCTGTTCGTCTATGGCGACAAGCCCACGAGCGGCAACCGCACCAGCGACCTCACGGTCCGCTCCATGATCGAGGAGGCGCGGGCGTTCTCGCCGGACCTGCGCCTCGGCGCGGCGGCCGGCCTGCGCGCGCTGCCGGCGTGGAAGCGCGCGGCCGACTTCCTGTTCCTCCAGGTCAGCTACTCGGTGGAGGCCCAGCTCCGGTGGCGCGAGGCCCATCCGGCGGACGTGCCGGTCTACGCCGGGGTGATGGTCCTGGCCAGCGAGCGGCACGCCCGCTCCCTGGCCGCCGCGATCCCCGACATCGACCTGCCCGACGACCTCGTCCGGCGGGTGGCGGCCGACCGCATGGCGGGCGTGGAGGTGGCCTGCGAGCAGGTGCTGGCGCTGCGCGAGTCGGGCGCGTTCGCCGGGGTGCACCTCGTGCCGGTCTCCCGCTACCGCGACGTCGAGTCCAGGCTCTCCGCCCTGCTCTGAGCGGCCGGGCGGGGCGAGCGGGCCAGGACGGCCAGCAGCGCGCCCGCCACGGCCACCGCGAACAGCAGCGCGTAGGCCCGCTGGAAGCCGTCCATGAGCTGTCCCACGGCGACCGGCGAGAGCGTGGACAGCGTTCCCGCGTACACCTGGGCGCGCAGCTCCGGCCCGACGGAGGCGGTCAGCACGCTGAGCGACAGGCCGACGCTGACGACGATCCCGACGTTCATGATCATGACGCGGAAGCCGTTCACCACGCCCAGGCTGCCGGCCGGCAGCGCCCGCATGACCTGCGTGGTGTTGCCGGTCAGGAACGTGCCACTGCCGCAGCCGGCCACGAACAGCCCGACCCCGACCACCCAGTACGGCGTGCCGGGATCGGCCGTCAGCGCCAGCGTCCCGAGCCCGAGCGCGCTCAGCACCGCCCCGCCGATCGACAGCGCGTACGGCGGCACCCGCCGCCCCAGCAGCCCCACCAGCGGCGAGGCCAGCCCGATCCCGACGGGCACCGGCAGCACGCTGAGCCCGGCCGCGAACGCGTCCAGCCCCCGCGCCGCCTGGAAGTACAGCGCCACCACGAGGATCAGCGCCGAGCGCGCCAGCGCGTTGCAGAACGAGGCCAGGTTCGCGCAGGCCAGCAGCCGCCCGCCGAACAGCCGCAGGTCCAGCACCGGGTTGGCGGCCCGCCGCTCGGCCAGCACGACGAGCGGCACCAGCACCGCGAACAGCCCCGCCCCGGCCAGGACGACCGGGCTCGTCGGGCCGCGCGAGCCCGCCTCCGACAGCGCCAGCAGCGCCGCCGACAGCGCCGCGAACAGCAGCACGTTGCCCAGTCCGTCCACCGGCACGCGCGGCCCCCTGGGCATCTTGCGCAGGATCACCGCGCCCCAGCCGAAGGCGGCCAGCCCGGCCGGGACGTTCACCCAGAAGATCCACTGCCAGCCCGCCGCCTCGGCGATGAGCCCGCCCAGGGTCGGCCCGGCGAGCTGCGCCACCGACAGCGTGCCGATGTAGACGCCCATGCCCTGGCTGAGCCGGTCGGGCGGGAACGCGTCGGTGATGATCACGGTGCCGTTGGCCAGGATCATCGCCGCGCCGACGGCCTGCACCACGCGCATCCCGACCAGGAACCACACGTCCGGCGACAGCCCCGCCAGCAGCGAGGCCACGGTGAACAGCGCGAACCCCGCTAAATAGACCTCCCGCCGGCCCAGCAGGTCGGCCACCCGGCCGAAGAACACCAGGGTCGCCGTGTTGACCAGCAGGAACGACAGCAGGATCCAGCTCGACTGCGTGGCGTCGGCGTGGAAGTGGCGCACGACGGCCGGCAGCGCCACGTTGAGCGTGCTGCCGGCGATGCCGATGAGCACCAGCCCCAGGCTGGTGACCGAGCACACCTTCCAGGCGTAGCGGAGGCGGCTGTCGTCAGGGGAGGTGACCGCGACCATGCCTCCCACTATGACGTACGACGTACGCCCGATTTGTACCAGGGCTACCTGGCGCGCTTCCTGAGGCCGTCGAGGTCGTGGATGACCACCCGCCGCCGCCCGGTCTCGATGAGCCCCCGGTCGCGCAGCGTGCGCAGCGCCTTGCTGACCGCCTCCCGGGACGCGCCGGTCCAGCCCGCCAGCTCGTCCTGCGACAGCGGCAGCGCCACCCGCACCCCGCTGCTGGTCTTCTCGCCGTACCGCTCGGCCAGCTCGATCAGGCGCGTGGCCACCCGGCCGGTCGTGTCGAAGG
Source organism: Nonomuraea sp. NPDC050783 (assembly GCF_040802095.1). Classification (NCBI taxonomy): domain Bacteria; kingdom Bacillati; phylum Actinomycetota; class Actinomycetes; order Streptosporangiales; family Streptosporangiaceae; genus Nonomuraea; species Nonomuraea sp. NPDC050783. The sequence goes on along the minus strand of NZ_JBFAHK010000005.1, from coordinate 25,402 downwards.
CGCCGTACTCGATGCGCTTGCGGTCGGAGTCGCGCAGCCGGCCGGTGACGAGCTTCATGAGCAGCACCGCGATGCGCCCGTGCGTCTCCAGGAACGCCGGGAAGTCACGCACCACGATGCCGGTGATCGGCTCCAGCGCGGTGACCGTGGCCGAGCGCGGCGAGCCGTCGATGGCCGACATGTCGCCCAGCAGCCCGCCGGGCCCCCGGACGGCCAGCACCACCTCGGTGCCGTTGCTGGTGTGGGAGGAGACCTTGACCCGGCCTTCGAGCAGCACGAGCACCCAGTCGCCGTAGTCGCCCTCGTTCATCACCGAGGTGCCGCGATCCCAGCGCCGGACGCGGCCGGCCGCGCGGAGGGCCTGCTCCTCCTCGCCGGTGAGCATGGACAGGAACTCGCCTGGCTCTGGCTCCATGCGCCGATTATGTCGGTACGAGCCCCGCCCTTCTACGTCAGATCTACGCCAGATCTACGCCAGATCGGTCAGAACGTACGCCGCGACGCGTTCTTCCTTGCCCTTCAGGCTCAGCTCCCCCAGCGGGCTCACCGACGCGCCCCTGCCCAGCTGCCGCAGCGTCGTCTCGCCGATGACCACCGTGCCTGGCTCGGCGACGCCCTCCAGCCGGGCGGCGACGTTCACGCAGTCGCCCATGGCGTTGAAGCCGCGCAGCTCGGGGCTGCCGATGTTGCCGACCAGGGCGGGACCGGTGTTGACCCCCACCCGGAACGTCGGCCACGGCACGTCGTCCACCCGCTTCCAGGCCATCTCCTCGGCCACCTCGGCCGCGGCCCGCTGCATCTCCAGCGCGGCCCGGCAGGCGGCCCGCGCGTGGCCGGCCTGCGCGGCCGGCGCGTTGAACAGGGCCAGCAGCGCGTCGCCGACGAACTGCACGATCGTGCCGCCGTTGTCGAGGATGCACGGCACGGCGGCGGTGTGGTAGCGGTTGAGCATCTCGACGATCTCGCCGGGCGTCACCTTCTCCGAGAACGTCGTGAAGCCCTTCAGGTCGGCGAAGAGCGCGGTCAGCTCGCGCAGCTCGCCGCCGAGCGCCGCCTGCGCGGGGTCGGCCAGCAGGGCGTGCGCCACGTCGGGCGACATGTACTGGTGGAACAGCGTGTGCAGCTCCTGGTAGAGGCGGGCGTTCTCCAGCGAGAGCGAGAGCTGGCCGGCGAGCGTGGCGGCCAGCGCCTCGTCCTGGCTCGTGCGGCCGATCGGCACCTCCAGCACGCCCGCCAGCCTGCCCTTGACGGTGAGCGGGAAGGCCAGCAGGTGGTCGCGGCGGATCGGCTCGTCGCCGGTGAAGGCGTACTCGCGCGAGCCGACCTGCGTGCGCCCGTCGGCCACCAGGGCGATCTTGACGTCCCCGTACGCCTGCCGCACCCGCTCCAGCGACGAGGCCAGCAGCTCGCCCTCGGGCAGGCCGACCCTGGTGCGGGCGCTGACGTCCACCAGCGCCGCCAGCCGGGCCGACAGCTCGCGCTCGGCGGCCAGGGCCTCGCCCGCCCGGTCCAGCACCGCGGCCTGGCCCTCGTTGAGCCGGAACTTGCCCGACAGCCGGGTGGCGGCCAGCGGCTCGCCCCGCCGTACGTGCTCGACCAGCTCCTCCAGCGCCCGGTCGTAGTCCTGCCTGATGCGCCGCACGGTCGCCGAGAGCGTCACCGAGTCGAACAGGCCCGCGCTCGACCCCTCGCGCCGGAACTGCAGGTAGGAGCTGTAGGCCACGAAGACGAAGGCCAGCGTCAGCAGCAGGTGCCACTCCCACCACGACAGGTGCCAGTTGAGCTGCGACATCCCGGCGACCATGGCCTCGGCCAGCAGCGCGTACGCGGTGATGAGGCTGATCAGCATGGCCGACGGCCGCCGCCGGTGGACGAGGAACATCATCACGCTGCCCGCCGCGTACAGGAGCAGGCCGGGGATCGAGCCCCAGGCGAGCCAGGGGACCGGCGTCTCGGCGGGCGGCTCGCTGAGCGGCGTCAGCCCCGGCGTCAGCGAGACCGCGCCCCACACCAGCATGAAGCCGAGCAGCGCCGCGCGGACGAAGTGCTGCGAGCCCAGCACCCGCCCGGCGGCCCGCTCGCCGAGCGGCAGCGCGGAGGCGCAGGCGAAGGCCGCCGCGACCGACAGCCCGACCTGCTGGCCGACGTCGAAGCCGAGCGAGCCGGTCTTCAGGATGAACCCCGGCGTGGCCAGGCCGTGCATGAAGAAGAAGCCGGCACTGCTGAGGAAGACCATGGACACGAGGAACAGCCGGGCGTCACCGCGGCGGCGCGAGGCCTCGCTGATCATCAGGCCGAGCGCGACGTTGACCCCGGCGACCGCGAGGATCAGCCAGAAGTGGCTCGGGTTGTGCTGCCAGGGGATGTTGACGGTGTCGTTGGCCAGCAGCAGCCAGAGGCCCAGCATCGGCAGGACCAGGTGGATCGCCCACACCACCCCGCGGACGGGCTGGGTGGCCGGGGGAAGGTAGGGGGCGGGATCGGCGCTCGGCACAAAGCCGATTATCCACGCGGAGGCGTCGGCTCCAATGCGTCGTTTTACTCACCCCGGTCGGCGACAATCGGTCAATTCCGTCAGTAACCCTCTGTTTCGTGATGAATGCGTTATGTAGTTTCTGCCATCTTTTGGAGCGTTTGAAACGTGTATCTCACGCACCACTCCAGCATCATCCGTATCCGGAAGGAACAGCCGTGGCCCTCAAGGTCCGTGGTGGGCGCATGCTCACCCTCGCCACCGCCGGAGCGCTCGCCGCCTCGCTCCTCACCGTCGGTGGCGTCGCCACCGCCTCGTCGGCGGCCGGTCAGGTGACCGCCTGCGTGAACAAGAAGACGCGTTACGCCCGCATCGTGAACCCGGCCACGAAGTGCCGCGTCACCGAGATCCGCATCCTGATCGGCGGCGGCAGCGGCGAGGCGACCACGAACTCCGTCACCGTCGGCCCCAAGGGCGACACCGGGCCGCAGGGCCCGAAGGGCGACACCGGCGCGCAGGGCCCGCAGGGCCGCCCCGGCAGGCAGGGCCCCGTCGGCCCGCAGGGCCCCAAGGGCGACACCGGCCCCCAGGGCCCGCAGGGCACGAAGGGCGAGGACGGCAAGAACGGCGAGCAGGGCCCGAAGGGGGAACAGGGTCCCAAGGGCGAGCAGGGCCCGAAGGGCGAGCAGGGTCCCAAGGGTGAGCAGGGTCCCAAGGGCGAGCAGGGTCCGAAGGGCGACACCGGCCCGCGCGGCCCCGAGGGACCCGAGGGCCCCAAGGGCGACCGTGGCCCGCAGGGCCCCAAGGGCGACGACGGCAAGGACGGCAAGGACGGCTCCACCTACACGACCTACACCAAGACCGTCTCGCTGAACGGCATCGGCTCCGCGACCGCCTCCTGCCAGGGCGGCGTCGTCACCGGCGGCGGCTTCAGCTTCGGCAGCCTGAAGAACGCGGTCGTCACGGCCAGCGCGCCGAGCGGCGGCACGGGCTGGACGGTCAGCGTCGCCAAGGACGACAACGGCGCGGGCAACAACGTCGCGGCCGAGGGCAACGAGCGCATCGGCCAGGGGGGCAACAACGGCACCTCGGTCAGCGGCACCGTCTACGCGATCTGCCTGAAGAAGGCGTGACGGCGACAACCCCGTAGGAACGCCGACAACCCCGTAGGAACGCCGAAAGGGCCGGCACGAGCGCGTCGTGCCGGCCCTTCGACGTGAGCGGTACCCCCAAGGACGTCCGACCTGGGGACGTCAGCCGAACAGCGCGGGCAGCGCCGCCCGGTGCGTCTCCCGCAGCTCCTCGACCGGCACCTCGAACGCGCCCTCGACCACCAGCGACTCCCCGCCGGTGACCCCGAGCCCGTAACACGGCACGTCGTTCCGCCCGCACAGCGAGGCCAGCTCCTCGTACGCCTCCGGCCGCACCACGACCAGCGCCCGCGCCGCCGACTCGCTGAACAGGTCCACGAACGGGTCGCCGGCCAGCTCCACGCGCGCGCCCACGCCCCGCGCCAGGCACGACTCGGCCAGCGCGATCGCCAGCCCGCCGTCGGACAGGTCGTGCGAGCCCGCCAGCAGCCCGCGCCCGGCCGCCTCCACCAGCACGGTGGCCAGCGCCTGCTCGGCCTCCAGGTCCGCCTGCGGCGGCAGCCCGCCCAGGTGGTGGTGGACGACGTGCGCCCACTCCGACCCGCCGAACTCCTCGCGCGTGTCGCCGAGCAGCACCACCCGCAGCCCGTCGGCCACGAACCCGGTCGGCACCCGCCTGGCGACGTCCTCGATCACGCCGAGCACGCCCACGACCGGCGTCGGGTTGATGGCCGTCGAGCCGGTCTGGTTGTAGAAGGAGACGTTGCCGCCGGTCACCGGCACGCCGAGGGCGCGGCAGGCGTCGGCCAGGCCGCGGGTGGCCTCGGCGAACTGCCACATGACCTCAGGGTCCTCGGGGGAGCCGAAGTTGAGGCAGTTGGTGACGGCCAGCGGCCTGGCGCCGGTCACGGCCACGTTCCGGTACGCCTCGGCCAGCGCGAGCTGCGCCCCGGCGTACGGGTCGAGCTTGGCGTAGCGGCCGTTGCCGTCGGTGGCCAGGGCGATGCCCCGGGTCGTCGGCTCCGCCCCGGCGATGGCCTCGTCGATGCGCAGCATGCCCGCGTCGGCCGGCTGCGCCAGCACGGTGTTGGAGCGGACGTAGCGGTCGTACTGGTCGGTCACCCACTCCTTGGAGGCCAGGTTGGGCGAGCCGAGCAGCTTCAGCAGCGTCCCGCGCAGGTCGGCGGGCCGCTCCAGGTGGTCGGGGACGTCGGCGTTGAGCGCGTTCTGCCCGGCCGGCTCGTGGTAGGGGCGCTCGTAGACCGGCCCGTCGTCGGCGGCCGTGCCCGGCGGGATGTCCACGATGACCTCGCCGTCCCACGTCATGACGAGGCGGCCGGTGTCGGTGACCTCGCCGATGACGGCGGCCGGGACGTCCCACTTGGCGCAGATCGCCATGAACGCCGGGATGTCGTCGGGCCGGACCACGGCCATCATCCGCTCCTGCGACTCGCTCATGAGGATCTCCTCGGGGCGGAGCGAGGGGTCGCGGAGCGGCACCAGGTTGAGGTCGACGGTCATGCCGCCGGTGCCCTTGGCGGCCAACTCGGTCGTGGCGCAGGAGACGCCGGCCGCGCCGAGGTCCTGGATGCCGACCACCACGTCGGCCGCGTACAGCTCCAGGCAGCACTCGATGAGCAGCTTCTCCATGAACGGGTCGCCCACCTGCACGGCCGGCCGCTTGGCCTGCGACTCGTCCTCGAAGGTGGCGCTGGCCAGCACGCTCGCCCCGCCGATGCCGTCGGGGCCGGTGGACGCGCCGAACAGCACGACCTTGTTGCCCGGGCCCGGCGCGGTGGCCAGCTTGATCTGGTCCTTGCGCAGCAGGCCCACGCACAGGGCGTTGACCAGGGGGTTGCCGATGTAGCAGGGGTCGAAGACGACCTCGCCGCCGATGTTGGGCAGGCCCAGGCAGTTGCCGTAGCTGCTGATGCCCTCGACCACGCCGGGCAGCACGCGGCGGGTGTCCACGGCGTCGGCGGCGCCGAAGCGCAGGGAGTCCATCACGGCGATCGGGCGGGCGCCCATCGACATGATGTCGCGGACGATGCCGCCGACGCCGGTGGCCGCGCCCTGGTGGGGCTCGACGTACGACGGGTGGTTGTGCGACTCGATCTTGAACGTGGCCGCCCAGCCGTCGCCGATGTCCACCACGCCCGCGTTCTCGCCCATGCCGACCAGCAGCGCCTCGGACTTGGGCGCCTTGGTGGCGAACTGCCGCAGGTGCACCTTCGACGACTTGTAGGAGCAGTGCTCCGACCACATGACGCTGTAGATGGCCAGCTCGGAGCCGGTGGGACGGCGGCCCAGGATCTCCTTGACCCGGTCGTACTCGTCCTGCTTCATGCCCAGCTCGGCGAAGGGCATGGGCTCGTCGGGCGTCTCGGCCGCCCGCTGCACGGTGTCGGTCATGCGTTCACCAGGGACTTGAGGATGGAGGTGAAGAAGCCGAGGCCGTCGGTGCTCGGGGCGCCGACCAGCTCCTCGACCGCGTGCTCGGGGTGCGGCATGAGGCCGACGACGTTGCCGGCGGCGTTGCTGATGCCGGCGATGTCGTTGAGCGAGCCGTTGGGGTTGCCGACGTAGCGCACGACCACCTGGCCGCCCGCCTCCAGCTCGGCCACGGTCTCGGCGGAGGCGACGTAGCGGCCCTCGCCGTGCTTGATCGGCAGGGTGATCTCCTGGCCCCGCTCGAAGGCGTTCGTCCAGGAGGTCGAGGTGCGCTCGACGCGCAGCCGCTGGTCGCGGCAGACGTAGTGGAGCGAGGCGTTGCGGGTCAGCGCGCCGGGCAGCAGGTGCGCCTCGCACAGGATCTGGAAGCCGTTGCAGGTGCCGATCACCGGCAGCCCCGCCCTGGCGGCCGGGATCAGCTCGTCCATCAGCGGGGCGAACCGCGAGATGGCGCCGCAGCGCAGGTAGTCGCCGTAGGAGAAGCCGCCGGGCAGGAACACGGCGTCCACTCCCTTCAGGTCGTGGTCGGCGTGCCACAGCGGGACCGCCTCCGCGCCCACGAGGCGCACGGCTCTGGCGGCGTCCTGGTCGTCGAGAGTTCCTGGAAACGTGACTACGCCCACACGGGCAGCGCTCATGACAGTCGTCCCCTCCGAGGAATGCGCGCGCACGCGCCACCGTCTCTTCGGGGTCGGACGGTGGTCTGCGGCGGTGTCTTCAGACTATCGGGTGCGCTCAGATGCCCGGTATCACGGTCAGACGGCGGCGAGCTCGCGGGGGCGGGCGCCGGCCTCGTCGTCCCAGTCGAGCGATTTGCGCAGGTGAACGGTGGTGCCACGGCCCGGCGTGACGCCGAAGGAGATCTCGTCCACGACGGAGCGCATGATGAGCAGCCCGCGGCCGTTCTCGGTGTCGGCAGGGGGGAAACCGTGCGGCATCGACGGCACTCCGGTGCCGCTGTCGGCCACCCGCACGTCGCACTGGCCGTAGCCGATGGCCGCCGTCACTTCGTAGCGGTTGGCGGGGCCGCCGTGCCGGACCGCGTTGGAGCACGCCTCGGAGACGGCGAGCAGCATGTCGGCGATGCAGGTCTCGCTCACGTTGAGCGACCTCATGGCATCGCCGAGCACTCTCCTGACCATCGGTATGCCGATCGCATCCCTGGGCAGTGCCAACGAGAACTCAATATCCACCGGACTCCTCCGGGCGCAGCAATCTCACCTGGAGTAGATTTCCCTGTGAAAACGGGGCTAACCGCAAAATCACGTTGTTGTTATTCAGTGTTGGCACGCCCGTGGCATTGTGGCACGCCGGAACCCGGCTTTAACCGGCCACGGGTAATTCAGGACGCCAAATCTCCCTACTGCTCCTCAACCCGGACCGCGTAGTCCTCGATCACGGTGTTGGCCAGCAGCGTCTCGGCCATCTTGCGGACCTCCTCCAGGGCCGCCCCGTCGGCGGGGCCGTCGAGCTCGATCTCGAACCGCTTGCCCTGGCGGACGGCGGAGACGCCGGAGAAGCCGAGCCGGGGCAGCGCCCGCGCGATCGCCTGGCCCTGCGGGTCGAGGATCTCGGGCTTCAGCATGACGTCCACGATGACGCGCGCCACTGACTTCCTCCTGCGTGCGGTGGGGATGGGAAAGCCAGCCTACCGGGGGTGTGTGGCTGAGGGCACAACGGGAACGGGGAGGAGATGGGGCTTGCGCGAAGGGCTGTGACGTCTGCCACGATGTCCCCAAAAGCGTACGAACCACCACCACATGGTTCACCGCCGAGAAGGCTGGCCTAAGGTGGCAACCCCACCGAGACCAGCCCCGACCGCACAGGAGCGGCACGTGACACTCGACGCCTCTCACGGTGCTCAGACGGAAGCACCCCCGGAGCTCGTCCAGCTGCTCACCCCCGAGGGCGAGCGGGTCGAGCACCCTGACTACGACGTCGATCTGACCCCGGAGGAGGTCCGGTCGCTCTACCGCGACCTGGTGCTCGTCCGGCGCATCGACCTGGAGGCCGTGGCCCTGCAACGCCAGGGCGAGCTCGGCATCTGGGCCTCGCTGCTCGGCCAGGAGGCGGCCCAGATCGGCTCGGGCCGCGCGCTGACCGACGCCGACATGGCCTTCCCCACCTACCGCGAGCACGGCGTGGCCTGGTGCCGCGACGTCGACCCGGTGAAGCTGCTCGGCCTGTTCCGCGGCGTCAATCACGGCGGATGGGACCCCAAGGAGCACAACTTCCACCTCTACACGATCGTCATCGGCAGCCAAACCCTGCACGCCGTCGGCTACGCGATGGGCATCCAGCGCGACGACGCCAGCGCCGCCACGATCGTCTACTTCGGCGACGGCGCCACCTCCCAGGGCGACGTGAACGAGTCGTTCATCTGGGCCAGCGTCGCCAACGCGCCGATCGTGTTCTTCTGCCAGAACAACCAGTGGGCCATCTCCGAGCCCCTGGAGAAGCAGACCCGCATCCCCCTCTACCGCCGCGCCTCCGGCTTCGGCTTCCCCGGCATCCGGGTGGACGGCAACGACGTGTTCGCCTGCCTGGCGGTCACCCGCAAGGCGCTGGAGGCCGCGCGCACCGGGCAGGGGCCGACGCTCATCGAGGCGTACACGTACCGGATGGGCGCGCACACCACGACCGACGACCCGACGCGCTACCGCGTGGCCAGCGAGCTGGAGGCGTGGAAGCTGAAGGACCCCATCGAGCGGGTGAAGTCCTACCTGTTCAAGAACGAGCTGGCCGACCAGGCGTTCTTCGACTCGGTCGACAAGGAGGCCGACCAGCTCGGCGCCGACCTGCGCCGGCGCTGCCTGGCCATGCCCGACCCGCGCCCGCTCGACATCTTCGACCACGTCTACCGCGAGCCCCACGCCCTGGTCGACCAGGAGCGCGCCCAGTTCGCCGCCTACCTGGAGGGGTTCGAGAAGTGACCATCCTGAGCTTGTCGAAGGCCCTGAACGAGGGCATGCGCAAGGCGATGGAGGACGACCCCAAGGTCCTCATCATGGGCGAGGACGTCGGCAAGCTGGGCGGCGTCTTCCGCGTCACCGACGGCCTGCAGAAGGACTTCGGCGAGGACCGCGTCATCGACACGCCGCTCGCCGAGTCGGGCATCATCGGCACCGCCATCGGGCTGGCGCTGCGCGGCTACCGGCCGGTGTGCGAGATCCAGTTCGACGGCTTCGTCTTCCCGGCCGCCGACCAGATCATCACCCAGCTCGCCAAGATGCCCATGCGCTCGCTCGGGGCGATCAAGCTGCCGGTCGTCGTCCGCATCCCCTGCGGCGGCGGCATCGGCGCGGTCGAGCACCACAGCGAGTCGCCGGAGGCGTACTTCACGCACACCGCCGGGCTGCGCGTGGTCGCCTGCTCCAACCCGGCGGACGCCTACACCATGATCCAGCAGGCCATCCGCAGCGACGACCCGGTGCTGTTCTTCGAGCCCAAGCGCCGCTACTGGGAGAAGGCCGACATCGACACCTCCGCCACCGACTGGTGGCCGCCGCTGCACGCGGCCAGGGTGGTGCGCCCGGGGTCCGACGTCACGCTGCTGGCGTACGGGCCGATGGTGAAGACCTGCCTGGAGGCCGCGGCGGCGGCCGAGGACGACGGCCGCTCGCTGGAGGTCGTGGACCTGCGCTCGCTCAACCCGCTGGACGAGCCCGTGGTCATGGAGTCGGCGCGCCGCACCGGCCGGGTCGTGGTCGTCCACGAGGCGCCGGTCTACGGCGGCTTCGGCGCCGAGCTGGCCGCCCGCATCACCGAGCAGTGCTTCTACCACCTGGAGGCCCCCGTGCTGCGGGTGGGCGGCTTCTCCACGCCCTACCCCCCGTCCAAGCTGGAGGAGCACTACCTGCCCGACCTGGACCGGGTGCTCGACGCCGTCGACCGGACCTTCGGGTACTGAGAAGGGGGTCCCATGCGACGCGAGTTCAAGCTCCCCGACGTCGGGGAGGGGCTGACCGAGGCCGAGATCGTCCGCTGGCACGTCCAGCCGGGCGACGAGGTCAAGGTCAACCAGATCGTGGTGGAGATCGAGACCGCCAAGTCGATCGTCGAGCTGCCGATCCCGTGGGACGGCGTGGTCTCCGGCCTGCTGGCCGAGGAGGGCGCGACGGTCGACGTGGGCGTGGCGATCATCGCCGTGGACGTGGCGGAGGAGGGCGCCCCCGACCCCGGCCCGCCGCCGGCGGCGGTGACCGGCGAGGACGCCCCGGCGGACCGGGCCAGGGCGCTGGCCGACGACCTGGTCCCCCGGCCTCCGGCCGAGGGCGCCGTCGAGCCGGGCGCGCACGGCAGCCCGGCGCCGAAGGAGGAGCGCCAGGCGGTCCTGGTCGGCTACGGCGTCAAGACCAGCGCCACCAAGCGCCGCCCCCGCAAGCCCGCCACCGCCGCCGCCACCCCTGACACCACCATCCCCGCCACCCCGGTCGCCAACCCGAGGCGCGTCGAGGTGGACGGCGCCCCGGCCCCCGCCCCTGCGGTGCCGGCCGCGATCTCCGTGCTGGCCAAGCCGCCGGTCAGGAAGCTGGCCAAGGACCTGGGCGTGGACCTGACCACGGTCACCGGCACCGGCCCGCGGGGCTCCATCACCCGGGAGGACGTCCACGCGGCGGCGTCCGCGCCCGAGCAGGCGGCCCCGGCCGCGGCCGGAGCCAGGCGGCAGGAGGCCCGGCAGGAGCTGGAGGAGCGCGTCCCCATCAAGGGCGTACGCAAGATGACGGCCCAGGCGATGGTCTCCAGCGCCTACACGGCCCCCCACGTCACGGAGTTCCTCCAGATCGACGCCACCCGCACGATGGAGGCCGTCCGGCGCCTGCGTGCCCTGCCGGACTTCGCCGACCTCAAGGTGAGCCCGCTGCTGCTGGTGGCCAAGGCCGTCCTGACGGCGGCCCGCCGCCACCCGATGATCAACAGCTCCTGGGACGAGCAGGCCCAGGAGATCGTCGTCAAGCACTACGTCAACCTCGGCATCGCCGCGGCCACCCCCCGGGGCCTGGTGGTGCCCAACATCAAGGACGCCCACACCCTCAGCCTCCCCGACCTGGCGCGGGCCCTGGCCGAGCTGGCGGAGACGGCCCGCGCGGGCCGCACCCAGCCGGCCGAGATGGCGGGCGGCACGATCACGATCACCAACGTCGGCGTGTTCGGCGTGGACACCGGCACCCCCATACTCAACCCGGGCGAGGCAGCCATCCTCGCCTTCGGCCAGGTGAGGGACATGCCGTGGGTGGTGGACGGCGAGCTGGCCGTGCGGAAGGTGACCACCCTGTCGTTGTCGTTCGACCACCGCATCGTGGACGGCGAGCTGGGCTCGCGCTTCCTGCGCGACGTCGGCGACATGCTGGAGGACCCGCTCCGGATCATGGCCTGGAGCTGAGCCGGGCCCTCGGCCGGGCCGACGTGGACGGCGGCGGTCGCCGGGAGGGAACCCCTCTCCCGGCGATCGCCGGTAGGGTCGTGCCATGATCCGCCACATCGTGCTGTTCACCTGGACCGACACCGCCACCGACGAGCAGCGGGCCATGGTGACCGCCGAGCTGCGCAAGCTGCCGGCCGCCATCCCGCAGCTGCGCGCCTACACCGTCGGCCCCGACGCCGGTCTCAACCAGGGCAACCACGACTACGCGGTGGTGGCCGACTTCGACACCGTCGAGGACTACCTGGTCTACCGCGACCACCCGCGGCACCAGGCGGTCGTCGCCGAGCACATCAAGCCGATCGTGGCCGCCCGCGCGGCCGTGCAGCTGGAGATCCAGGAGCAGGCCGGGGCCTAAAGCTCCGGCGGGTGGTTCTCGCGGTGCATCAGGCGGTCATCCGACGTGCGGCCCCTCCGCGGGGCCAGCACGATGCTCAGCACCACGCCCACGCCACCCACGATCATGAAGATCAGCCCGATGACGTCCATGTGCACGCTCTTCCCGAAGACGTCGGGCTCGATCGCGAACCTCAGGATGGCGCCGAGCGTGAGGAAGAAGATGCTGACCCCGACACCCATGACGAGCCTCCAGTAGACGAGCGGGCCTTCGGCAAACGGCGATTACGCCCACGGTCATACCCGGGTATCGGCGGCCACACCCGTGGCGGCGCCGTTCAGGCCAGGCAGGACAGCGGCCGGCCGCCGTTGTAGGTGATCATGTCGAGCAGGGCGGCGGTCAGGTCGATCGGCGCGCCCGGCGGCCGGCCGTCCAGCTCGGCGTAGGCGCGGTGCAGGTTGCCCACGAGGCGCTCGGCGTCCAGCAGCCGGCTCCACTCGCCGAGGTCGCACTGCCGGGCCGCGTCGAGCGGCGACAGCCCCGCCCGCCGGCCGCGTCCGGCGGTCTCCAGCACGAACCGCAGGTAGCCCTCGACCTCGTCGTAGACCTCGGGCCCGCACACCTCGCCGTGCCCCGGGACGATCGTCTCCGCCCCCAGCTCCCTGAGCCGGGCGAGCGCGTCGAGCGCGCCGGTGACCGAGCCCATGAGCACGAACGGGGTGCCGCCGTTGAAGACCAGGTCGCCGCAGAACAGCACCCGCCGCTCCGGGATCCACACGTACGAGTCGTTGGTGGTGTGCGCGGCGTGCCCGACGTGCCGGACCTCGCACCGCAGGTCGTCGGAGTGGACGGTGATCCGGTCGGTGAAGGTGAGGAACGGCGGCGCGAGCTCCAGCGCCCCCCACTCGACCTCGGCCGACCAGGCGGAGCGGTAGGAGGGGACGCCGTCGGCCAGGATCTGCGCGCGCACGCCCTCGTGCCCGACGATCGTCGCCTCCGGGAACAGCCAGTTGCCGAAGGTGTGGTCGCCGTGGTGGTGGGTGTTGATCAGCGTGGTGATCGGCCGCCCGCTGACCTTGCCGATGGCCTCGCGCAGCAGCCGGGTGCGGTGCTCGGTCGAGCAGGCGTCGACGCAGATCACGCCGCGCCGCCCGGCCAGGAACCCGGTGTTGTTGATCCACCAGCTCCCGTCGGGCTGGACGTAGGCGTAGACGCCGTCGGAGACCTCCTCGACGCGCGGCGGCGGCAGGGGGTGGTCGTGCCGGGAGGAGCTCATGCCGCGAAGCTACCCGCCCGCGGGCCCGCTCGCTGTGTCCTCAACGACAGAACGCCCGCACGGAGGCGGGCGTTCTGCGCGGACTGCCGCGGGTGGCAGGAACAGTGGGGGCTCAGCGGCTCAGCGGCTCAGAAAGCCTCCTCCGGGAGCTCCATGAGCTCCTGGCCGGTGGAGTCGAGCACGCGCCGCTCGGCGGCCAGGCGGGGCAGCACGGTCTTGGCGAAGAACGAGGCCGCCGCGACCTTGCCCAGGTAGAACGGGTCCTCGCGGTCGGCCAGCTTCGCCAGCGCCACCTCGGCCTGGCGCAGCAGCAGCCAGCCGATGACCAGGTCGCCGAGCGCCAGCAGCAGGCGGGTGGTGTTGAGCCCGACCTTGTAGACCTCCTCCGGCTTCTCCAGCGAGCCGAGCGCCCAGGTCGCCATCGTGTCGCCCATGGCCTTGACCTCGCCGGCGGCCTCGGCCAGCAGCCCGCGCTCCTCCTTCAGCCGCCCGTTGCCCGCCTCGGAGGCGGCGAAGGCGTTGATCTCGGCCAGCAGCGAGCCGACGGCCGCGCCCTGGTTGCGGAGGATCTTCCGGAAGAACAGGTCCATGCCCTGGATGGCGGTGGTGCCCTCGTACAGGGAGTCGATCTTGGCGTCCCTGATGTACTGCTCGATCGGGTAGTCCTGGAGGTAGCCGGAGCCGCCCAGGGTCTGCAGCGAGCGCGACAGCAGCTCGTACGACCGCTCGGAGCCGACGCCCTTGACCAGCGGCAGCAGCAGCTCGTTCATGGCGTACGCGTGCCGGTCGTCCGGGTCGATCATGACGGCGTCCTGGAAGGTGGCCGTGTAGAGGACCAGGGCGCGCATGCCCTCGGCGTACGCCTTCTGCAGCATCAGCTCGCGGCGTACGTCCGGGTGGTGGGAGATGGTGACGCGCGGGGCGGCCTTGTCGGTCATCTTGGTCAGGTCCGCGCCCTGGACGCGGGACCTGGCGTACTCGAGGGCGTTGAGGTAGCCGGTCGAGAGCGTGGCGATGGCCTTGGTGCCGACCATCATGCGGGCGTGCTCGATGACCATGAACATCTGCTTGATGCCCTCGTGCACCTCGCCGACCAGCCAGCCGACCGCCGGGTGCCGCTCGCCGAAGGTCAGCTCGCAGGTCGTGGAGACCTTCAGGCCCATCTTCTTCTCGACGTTGGTGACGTAGACGCCGTTGCGCTCGCCGAGCTCGCCGGTCTCCAGGTCCACATGGAACTTCGGCACCAGGAACATCGACAGGCCCTTGGTGCCGGGGCCGTGGCCCTCGGGGCGGGCCAGCACGAGGTGGAAGATGTTCTCGGCCATGTCGTGCTCGGCGCTGGTGATGAAGCGCTTGACGCCCTCGATGTGCCAGCTCCCGTCGGGCTGCCGTACGGCCCTGGTGCGGCCGGCGCCCACGTCGGAGCCGGCGTCCGGCTCGGTCAGCACCATGGTGGCGCCCCAGTTGCGCTCGATGGCCAGCTCGGCGAAGCGCTTCTGCTCGGGGGTGCCGAGCTTCCACAGGGTGTAGGAGAAGTTCGGGCCGGCGGCGTACATGTAGAGCGCGGGGTTGGCGCCGAGCACCATCTCGGCGGTCGCCCAGGCGAGGCTGCGGGGGATGCCGGGGCCGCCCAGGTCGGTCGGCAGGTCCAGGTGCGCCCAGCCGCCGTCCACCAGCGCCTTGAACGACTTCTTGACGCCTTCGGGGATGGTGACCGTGCCCGTGGCGGGGTCGAAGACCGGCGGCTTCCTGTCGCCCTCCTCGAAGGAGTCGGCGAGCACGCCCGTGGCCAGCCTGTTGACCTCCGCCAGGATGCTGCGCGCGACGTCCTCGTCCACCTCGGCGAAGGGCCCTGTGCCGAGTATCTCGCGTCGCCCGAAGACCTCGAAGAGGTTGAATTCCAGGTCACGCACGTTGCTCTTGTAGTGGCCCATGGGCGTCGATCTCCTTGAACCGAGGAAGGGGTGTACTGGTGAGTAACCTTACTCTGGAATGCTACCCGCGGGTAACCCCCGCCATGCATGGCATGCTCGTCTCCATGGACGCCGAAGAACTCGCCGCCCGGTGGCGGGAGCGACTGGAATCCTGGGCCATCCCCGAGGAGATCCTGGCCAAGGCCCCCGTCGATCCGTGGGGCCATTCGCCGGAGCGGTTCGGGGCGCGCACCGACCGCGCGCTCGCCGACCGCGACGACGGGCCCACCATGACCCGGCTGGCCGAGGCACTGCCCGACCGGGGCACGCTCCTCGACGTGGGATCCGGCGCCGGCGCGTCCTCGCTGCCGCTGCGCGAGCGCATCGGCCACCTGTACGCGGTGGACCCCTCGGCCGCGATGCTGGAAGGGCTCACGCTCAGGGCGGATAAACTCGGGGTGCCGGTCACGACCGTCCACGGCCGCTGGCCCGACGTGTCCGACCGGGTCCCGACGGCCGACGTCGCCGTGGCGGCCCACGTCGTCTACAACGTGCCCGACCTGGCCGCCTTCCTGCGGGCGCTGGACGCGCGCACGCGCGGGCGGGTGGTGCTGGAGCTGCCGCACCGCCATCCGATGAGCTGGATGACCCCGCTCTGGCAGCACTTCCACGGCATCGACCGGCCGGTGCGGCCGATCGCCGAGGACTGCGTGGCGCTGGCGGCGGCGCTCGGCTTCGCGGTGCGGGTGGAGGAGCGCGAGGCGCCCCTGGAACGTTTCGACACGCTGGAGGAGCTGGCGGCCAACGCCTGCCGGCGGGCGTGCCTGGATCCGTCCAGGGTGGACGAGGTGGCGGCCACGGCAGCCGAGCTCGGCATGTGGCCGTTGCCGCGCGACCGGTGGGTCACGATCTGGTGGGACTGAAACCGGCTTGACGTCTTCGGTGGTGTCGGGGTTGGGTATCCCCGTGATCGAGATCCACGCCGTCACCGTCGACGCGGCCGACCCGTACGAGATCGCCTCCTGGTGGAGCCGGGCCACCGGCCTTCCCCTGGGCGAGGACGACCACCCGGGCGACGAGGAGGTCATGCTGCGTACGGAGCAGGGCCCCTACCTGTTGTTCATCCGCGTCCCCGAGGGCAAGACGGCCAAGAACCGCCTGCACTTCGACGTCAACGGCGTCGACGGCCGCACCAGGGACGAGGAGGTCGAGCGGCTCGTCGGGCTGGGCGCGACCATCGACGCCGATCGGCGGCGTCCGGACGGCACCGGATGGGTGACGATGCTCGACCCCGAGGGCAACGAGTTCTGCGTGTGCCGCAGCCAGGCCGAGCGGGAGGCTTCCTGAGGGACGTGCGGGGGGTCACCGGGCCGAGCGCGCCCGGCCCTGCATCGTGAGCGTCAGGATGCCGGCGATCAGGTAGACCAGCGCGCCGTGCCACAACGCCTGCGCGGCCGAGCCGAACACCCCCTCGCCGTCCAGGACGAGCTGCACCGGGTAGTCCAGCACCGCTGTGATGCCCGCGGGCAGCAGCGCGAACTTCCACGGGTGGCGCAGCGACCACAGGCGTGCCTGGCGGGTGACCCGGTCGCCCTCGTTCGGCTTGGCCACCGCCCCGAGCGCGGCGATCAGGGTGAACAGGCTGATGCCGAGCCCGAGAGCCCATACCAGGTCGACGTGGTCGGTGAGCCAGCCCGTGCCGAGGGCGGCCACGGTCATGGCGCCGCCGCCGACGGCCGCGGCCTTCCAAGGGGCGCCCCGCAGCGCGGCGCCCGAAAGCGATACCTCATCGCGTCGACTGATCTCGTTCATGGATCCATCGTCCCTTCCGGCGCCCCCCGGGGGCATCGGGGACGGACCCTGAGCCGTCCCTGACATGATGCGGTCATGCGACAAGACGTGACCTTCCGCATCGCGCGCGCGGACGACGTGCCCGCGATCGTCGCCATGCTGGCCGACGACCCCCTCGGCGCGCGGCGCGAGGGCGACCCCGGCGACCCGCGCTACCTGGCGGCCTTCGAGCGCATCGACGCCGACCCGTACGACGAGCTCGTCGTGGCCGAGCTGGACGGCAAGGTGGTGGGCACGATGCAGCTCACCTACCTGGCCGGGCTGTCCCGGCTGGGGGCCGAGCGCTGCCAGATCGAGGCCGTACGCGTGCACGCCTCGGCCCGGGGGCACGGGATCGGCCGCCGGATGATCGGCTGGGCCGTGGACCGCGCGCGCGAGCGCGGCTGCGCCATGGTGCAGCTCACCTCCGACAAGACCCGCACCGACGCGCACCGCTTCTACGACTCGCTCGGCTTCGCCGCCTCCCACGAGGGCTTCAAGCTCGCGCTGGGCTGAGCGCCCTCACGCCCCGACGGAGACCGGGCTCACCTCGACCAGGTTGTCGTGGAAGCCCGGCCCCATCCCCATGTCGGCGTCCCGCTCGGCGACGACCGCGTTGGCGTTCGAGCCGCCGGGGCTGAGCTTCGGCCAGCGGCCCTTGGGCGAGGCCACGACCCCGGCCGCCACCCGGTCGCTGATCTCCACGTCGGCCAGGAACTCGCCGCCGTCGTTGTGGACGCGTACCCGCTGGCCGTCGGCCAGCCCGCGCGCCGCCGCGTCGGCCGGGTTGACCAGCACCACCGGGTCCTTGGCGCGCCGCCGCAGCTCGGCGTTGTTGCCGAAGGTGGTGTTCAAGGAGGTGTGCGCGGCCGGCGTGATCAGCGTCAGCTTGTACGGCGAGCCCTCCGCCGCCGCCAGCGTCGCGTGCGAGGGCGTGTACGCCTGCCCGGCCCGCGGGAAACGCATCCTGCCGGACCGGGTCGGGAACCCGTCGGCGAAGGGCGCGAACGGCTTGGGATAGTTCATCCGCACCCAGCCCTCCTTGCGCAGCCGGTCGAGCGTGACACCCTCCAGCGACGGGTGCCCGCTGGACAGCAGTTGCTCGGCCAGCTCCAGGTCCGAGTCGTACAGGGACGGCTCGGTCAGCCCCATGTGCCGGGCCAGCCGCCGGAACGTCTCGGTCGTGGACAGGCACTCGCCCGGCGGCTCGACGGCGGCCTCGTTCCACAGCAGGTACAGGTGCCCGTACCCGGCGTGCAGGTCGTGGTGCTCGGTCTGCATGGTGGCCGGCAGCACGATGTCGGCGTAGTCCACGGTGTCGGTCGGGAACTGCTCCATGACCACCGTGAACAGGTCCTCGCGGGCGAGCTGCCGCCGGATCGTGTTGGCGTCGGGCGTGGAGCCGAGCGGGTTGGCCGCGTACACCCACAGGCACTTCACGTCGTCGAGCTGCGAGGCCAGCTTGGTCATGACCAGCGTCCGCACCGGCTTGGCCAGCAGGTCGTCGCGGGTGTCGATGGCGAGCCGGACGTGGCCGCTGGTCGAGTACGCCACACCGCCGCCCGGGTGCCGCCAGTCGCCGGTGACCGCGGGGATCGCGCCGATCGTGCGCATGGCGGTGCCGCCGCCCGCGTGCCGCTGGATGCCCATCGTGGCCCGGATGGCGGTCGGCCGCGTGTGCGCCAGCCTCGTCCCCAGCCTGTGGATGTCGGCCGCCGGGATGCCGGTGATCTCGCTCACCTTCTCCACCGGATGGGCCAGGATCTCCTCGCGGAACTCCGCCCAGCCCTCGGTGTGCGCGGCCAGGTACTCCTCGTCCTGGGCCCCCTCGGCGAGCACCACGTTGAGCAGGCCGAGCGCGAGCGCCGCGTCCGTGCCCGGCCGGATGGGCAGGTACTCGTCGGCCTGGTCGGCGGTCCTGGTGCGGATCGGGTCGATGGCCACCACGTGGGCGCCGGCCGCGCGGGCGTCCTGGATGAACTTCCACAGGTGGTGGCCGCTGGTCAGCGTGTTGGTGCCCCAGAGCAGGATCAGCTTGGAGAGGGCGAAGTTCTCCGGGTCCATGCCGCCCGCGGTGCCGTTCGCCCGGAACAGCCCGCTGTTGCCGGCCGCCGAGCAGATGTTGAGCCAGTGCTTGGACGCGCCCAGCACGTTCCAGAACCGCCGGCCCGCCACGCCCTCGCAGCCCTGGAGGTAGCCGAGCGTGCCGGTGCCGAGGTAGGGCCAGATGGCCTCGCCGCCGTGCTCGTCGACGATGGCGCGCAGCCGGGTCGCGATCTCCTCCAGCGCCTCGTCCCACGTGATCCGCTCGAACCGCCCCGACCCCTTCGGGCCGACCCTGCGCATGGGGTACAGGATGCGGTCGGGCGCCTGCGTGTGCTCCAGGTAACGATTGACCTTCACGCACAACGCGCCCCTGGTGTAGGGCTGGTCCGGGTTGCCGCGCAGCTTGACGGCCTTGCCGCCGTCCACCGTGACGACCCAGGAGCAGGTGTCCGGGCAGTCCAGCGGACACGCCCCCAGAACCCTCAATTCACCCGACATAGGACACAGCTTATGTCGAGCGATGTGAGATGAACCGCTGGAGCCCCACCGTGTAGCCTGCCTGCGCGGACGTCACGCGGCAGCCCGGCGACCGCGGCACGAAACGGGGACACTGGACACCGGAAAGCGTACGTCCGGCCGGGAAGGTGCAGAATCACTGACGGTGGCCGAAATCAGGGAACGAGATGACACGGCGAGCCCCACGGAGGGGGATCCAGCCGTGGGCGAGCCGCGCGCCGGCACCGACGCCCCCACCGACGTCTACGTCGTCGAGCCCCTGCTGCCCCAGCGCCTGCGCCGCCCCTCCGACCTGCTGCGCTTCTTCGTCACGCTCGCGGTGCTGGCCGCGGTCGTCCTGCTCGCCCTGGTCGCCAAGCAGACGCTCATCGGCCTGGAGCAGGACGTCAAGCAGGGCGCCGAGCTCGTCCCGCTGCTGAGCCGCATCGCCGCCTTCCTCGGCGGTGCCGCCGTGCTCGTCGTGCCCGCCGCGTTCGCCGTCGAGCGGGTCTTCCACCGCGACGGCCTGCGGGTCGCCGAAGGGCTCATCGCCGCCATCGTGGGCATGGCCGGCTCGTTCCTGATCGGCCAGTGGCTCGTCGGCGGCAACGCCGAGGACCTGCGCGTGCTGCTCACCGGCAACCGCGACATCGAGCCGCTGAGCACCCTGCTCACCTCGGTCGTCGCCTACGCCACCGCGGTCCGCATCTCCCGCCGCCCCACCTGGCGGATGCTGATGTGGGCCACGATCGCCCTCTACATCCTCGCCTTCTTCTCCGGCCGCCAGATCACGCTGCCCAGCGCCATCGTCACCGTCCTGGTCGGCATGGCCATCGGCTACGCCACCCTCTACGGCGTCGGCAGCCCCAACACCAGGCCGCCGGGCAACGCCGTGGTGGCCGCGCTGCGCAAGCTGTCGTTCCAGGTCGTCTCCGCCCGCCGCATCGAGGACGACCACCAGGGCAGCCGCCGCTACGCCGTCGGGCTCAAGGACGGCACCAGCCTCGACGTCACCGTCCTCGACCGCGACCGGCAGGTGGCCGGGCTGCCCTACCGGCTGTGGCGGCGCATCCGGCTCAATTCCGAGACCCGCCGCCGCGCCATCCGCTCCCTGCGCGCCGAGCTGGAGCGCGAGGCGCTCATGGCGTACGCCGCCCAGGCCGCCGGCGCCGGCACCCCGCGGCTGCTCGGCACCAGCGAGATCGGCACCGAGGCCGCGCTGCTCGCCTACGAGCACCTGGAGACCCGCCCCCTCGACGAGGTGCCCGACGAGGAGATCGACGACGCCCTGCTGCACCAGATCTGGGAGCAGGTCGAGCTGCTCCAGATCCAGCGCCTGGCCCACCGCCGCCTCACCGGCGACGGCATCCACCTCGACCGGGCCGGCCGGGTCGTGCTCACCGACGCGCGCAGCGGCGAGATCGCCGCCGGCGACCTGCTGCTGCGCATCGACGTCGCCCAGCTCCTCACCTACCTCGCGCTGCGCGTCGGCCCCGAGCGCTCGGTCCGCGCCGCGGCCGCCGTGATGGGCTCCGACGTGCTGGCCGCCGCCATGCCGCTGCTCCAGCGCATCGCGCTCACCAGGGAGACCCGCTCGGCCCTGGGCAAGGCCAAGCACGTGCTGCCCGGCATCCGCGAGCAGATCGTCGCGCTCAAGCCGCAGAGCAAGGTCGAGGAGGTGCGCCTCGAACGGTTCCGCCCGCGCACCCTCGTCACCATCATCGCCAGCGCGATCGCCGCGTACTTCCTGCTCTCCCAGCTCAGCCAGGTCAACCTCTACCAGGTGGTCACCACGGCCAACTGGGCCTGGTCGGGCCTGGCGCTGCTGGCCTCGTTCGTGAGCTTCGTGGCCGCCGCGCTCATGCTGCGCGGGTTCGTGCCCGAGCCGCTGCCGCTGTGGCGGACCGTGCTGGTGCAGTTCGCGTCCTCGTTCGTCAAGCTCGTCGCGCCCGCCGCCGTCGGCGGGGTCGCGATCAACACCCGCTACCTGCAGAAGCGCGGCATCGCCCCGGCCAGCGCGGTGGCCAGCGTGGGCGCCTCGCAGCTCATCATGCTGGTCTTCCACATCGCGCTGCTGCTGCTGTTCGCCTACATCACCGGCTCCAACACCGCCACCTCCTTCACCCCCTCGCGGGGCCTGGTGCTGGTGCTGCTGGCGCTGGCGGTGCTCGTCGTGGTGGTGCTCGGGGTGCCGCCGCTGCGCAGGCTGATCACCGCGCGGATGCGCCGGCTGTTCGGCAACGTGCTGCCGCGCCTGCTCGACGTGCTCCAGTCGCCGCGCAAGATGATCGAGGCGTGCGCCGGCACCCTCATGATCACCATCACGTTCGTGACGTGCCTGGACGCCTGCGTGTCGGCGTTCGGCGGCAGCCTCAGCTTCACCGCCGTCGCCGTCGTCTACCTCACGGCCAACGCGATCGGCTCGGCCGCGCCCACCCCGGGCGGGCTGGGCGCGGTCGAGGGCGCGCTGGCGCTGGGCCTGACCGTGGCCGGGCTGCCGGCCGAGCTGGCGACCTCGGCCGTGCTGCTGCACCGGCTGCTCACGTTCTGGCTGCCGGTGCTGCCGGGCTGGGCCGCCTTCACCTACCTCCAGCGGCACGAGGCCCTGTGAGCGGAGCGAACCATCAGAGGCGGCAGCTCCATCAGAGGCGGCAGCTCCATCACCGGGCCGACGAAGCCGGGCCGGTGATCTTGTCGATGGCCTCCAGCTCGTCCTCGGTGAAGGCGGGGCCGTCCACGCAGGAGACGTTGTCCTCGAGCTGCCGCACGCTGCTCGCGCCGATCAGCACGCTCGTCACCCGCGGATCCCGCAGCGTCCACGACAGCGCCATCTGGGCCAGCGTCTGGCCCCGCCCCCGCGCGATCTCGCCGAGGTCGCGCGCCAGCTCCCTGTCGATCCGGTCGGCGCTGAGGAACCGGCTGGTGGCCGCCCGCGAGTCCGCCGGCACGCCCTTCAGGTAGCGGTCGGTCAGCAGGCCCTGCGCCAGCGGCGAGTACACGATGCACCCCATGCCCGCCTCCTCCAGCGTGTCCAGCAGCCCGTCCTCGATCCACCGGTTGATCATCGAGTACGACGGCTGGTGGATGAGCAGCGGCGTGCCCAGCTCGCGCATGATCCGCGCCGCCTGCGCGGTCTGCTCGGCCGAGTAGTTGGAGATGCCCGCGTACAGCGCCTTGCCCGAGCGCACCGCCCGGTCCAGCGCCCCCATGGTCTCCTCCAGTGGCGTGTCCGGATCGGGCCGGTGGCTGTAGAAGATGTCCACGTGGTCCAGGCCCATGCGGGCGAGCGACTGGTCGAGGCTGGCCAGCAGGTACTTGCGCGAGCCCCACTCGCCGTACGGGCCGGGCCACATGTCGTACCCGGCCTTGGTGGAGATGACCAGCTCGTCCCGGTACGGGGCGAAGTCCTCGTGGAAGATCCGGCCGAAGGTGCGCTCCGCCGAGCCGTACGGCACGCCGTAGTTGTTGGCCAGGTCGAAGTGCGTCACCCCCAGGTCGAACGCCCGGCGCAGGATCGCCCGCGAGTTCTCCACCGGCCGGTCGTCGCCGAAGTTGTGCCACAGCCCCAGCGACACCGCGGGCAGCCTCAGCCCGCTGCGCCCGCTGCGGTTGTACGGCTGGCGCTCGTAACGCCGCCCGTCGGCCCGGTAGGTCACGCCGTGCCCCTCTCGATGCCCCTCTCGATGACCCAGGAGAGCGCGAACGCCTCCTCGCGCCAGGCGTCGTAACGCCCGCTGCGCCCGCCGTGCCCGGCCCCCATCTCCGTCTTGAGCAGGAAGGGCCCGCCCTGCGCGGTCGCCCGCAGCCGGGCGATCCACTTGGCCGGCTCGTGGTACAGGACGCGGGTGTCGTTCAGGCTGGTGATCGCCAGGATCGGCGGGTACGGCCGGCCGTCCACGTTCTCGTACGGCGTGTAGCTCTTCATGTAGGCGTACACGTCGGGGTCGTGCAGGGGGTCGCCCCACTCGTCCCACTCGATGACGGTCAGCGGCAGCGACGGGTCGAGGATCGTGTTGAGCGCGTCCACGAACGGCACCTCGGCCACCACGCCCGCGAACTCCTCCGGCGCCAGGTTCGTCACCGCGCCCATGAGCAGGCCGCCCGCCGAGCCGCCGCGCGCGATGATCCGCTCGCTCCAGCCGGACGCCTTCAGGTGCCTGGCCGCCGCCACGAAGTCGGTGAACGTGTTGCGCTTCCTGGTCAGCTTGCCGTCCTCGTACCAGTGGCGGCCCATCTCGCCGCCGCCCCTGACATGCGCGATCGCGAAGACGAACCCGCGGTCGAGCAGCGACAGCCGCGGCACCGAGAAGCCCGGGTCGATGGAGGTCTCGTAGCTGCCGTAGCCGTAGAGCAGGGTCGGCGCGGGCCTGGCCGCGTCCTTGCGCTTGACGATCGAGATCGGGACGCGCGTGCCGTCCTCGGCCGTCGCCCACTCGCGGAACTGCTCGTAGTGCGCCGGGTCGTAGCCGCCCAGCACCGGGCGCTGCTTGAGCAGGATCAGCTCGTGGGAGTCCAGCTCGTAGTCGTACACGCTGGGCGGGGTGACCATGCTCGTGTACGCCAGCCGCAGCCGGGTCGTGGTGAACTCGGGGTTGCCGGCGGGGCCGACGTCGTACAAGGGCTCGGGGAAGTCGATCTCGTACGCGTTCCGCTCGGCCGCCTCGGCGCGCTCCCGCCACCCGTCGGCCGCCGTGCCGGGGTACGGCAGCACGCGCAGCCCGGTCAGCCCGTCGCGGCGGAAGTGCACCACCGCGTGGTCGGAGAAGGCGTCGACCTCCAGCAGCCGGGTGTCCGCGCGGTGGGGGATCAGCGGCGTCCACGTGCCCGGGGCGTCGAGCGGGGCGGTGGCCAGCTCGAAGTTCTCGGCGTTCTCGTTGTGCAGGACGTAGAAGAAGTCGCCGGCGTGCTCGACGCTGTACTCCACGCCCGTCGTGCGGGGGCGGACGAGCCGGAACTCGCCCGACGGGTCGGCCGCGTCGAGGACGCGGACCTCACTGGTGATCTTGCTGCCCGCCGCGAGCACCAGGTACTTCTCGCTGCGGGTCAGGCCGATGCCCACCCAGTAACGCTCGTCGCTCTCCTCGTACACCAGGACGTCCTCCTGCGTGCCGAGGGTGTGGCGGTAGACCTGGTAGGGGCGCCAGGCGTCGTCCACGCGCGTGTAGAAGAACGCCGATCCGTCGGCCGACCAGGCGCCGCCGTAGAAGATGTCGGCGATCTCGTCGGGCAGCAGCTCGCCCGTCTCCAGGTTCTTGAAGCGCAGGGTGAAGCGCTCGTCGCCCTTGAAGTCGGTGGAGAAGGCGAGCATCGTGCCGTCGGGGGTGACCGAGCTGGTGCCCACCGAGAAGAACGGGCTGTCGCCCGCCAGCTCGTTGCCGTCGAGGATCACCTGCTCGTGGTCCAGGCGCTCGCCCGGGGTGATGCGCGGGGGCGCGTCGCTGTCAGCGGGGACGCGGCAGGAGACGGCGTACTGCTTGCCCTCCTCGGTGCGGCTGAAGTACCACCAGGCGCCCTTGCGGCTCGGCACCGACAGGTCGGTCTCCTGGGTGCGGCCCTTGATCTCCTGGAACACCTGTTCCTGGAGGTCGGCCAGGTGGGCGGTCTGCTGTTTGAGGAACTCGTTCTCCGCCTCCAGGTAGGCCTTGGTGTCGGGGTCGTCCTTGTTGGCCAGCCAGGCGTACTCGTCGATGACGGTGTCGCCGTGGTGGGTGCGCTCCGTGGGGATCTTCTTCGCCACTGGCGGCGGGTAACTGCTCACGTGGGGAGTCTATGGTCCGGTCGTGATCGTTCCGTGTCCGGAGAACAACACGAAGCGGCACGAGCGGTCGGAGGCGCTGCTAATCTTTAGGAGCCGACGAGATGCGGCACAACCCTCCTCCTTCACTCCGGTGACTTCGGTGTGCGTTGTGCTGCTGTTCGCCGGTAATCCCTTGGGACTCGCCGGTCCGGAGATCGATTCGCTAGACGGTCTGTGGGCTGGTAAGTTAGAGGGGTTGCCCCGGAAACGGGGTGTGGATTAATTCCAGCAGGTCGTACCGGCCCGGTCAATTTGACAGGAAACGGAACGG